>NZ_JBIDBC010000012.1:0-211792 GCF_043202835.1 Streptomyces sp. NPDC048142 | reverse complement strand
AGCAGCCTCGGCTACCGCAGTCCCGCCGAGTACGAGACCGCGCTCGCGGCCTGACCACCACACCAATGGTGTCCGTCAAAGCGGAGCAAGCTCAGTACATGGCTACAGGCCCTCCCCCGTGAAAGCAGGCACATCATATGGGTGCCCGTCGGAGGATCCCGAGGCGGTATCGATGGCCCTACTGAACGTAGACGCCTCTGCCAGCCCTGCCGCACCGACCACCATGGGTGTGTTCGCACGCAGGTTGAGTCCACCGGTCCGTGCGGAGTCGCGCGGAGCCGCGAGCGGGCCAAGCGGCCGGCCACAGGAGCGGGCCCATCAGGCTCGCCGACGCGCGATACGTCGGTATGCGTCATGCGGAGCGGATGATTCGTGGTAGCAGAGAGCCGACTCGACTACTCTCCGATGTCCCGCACCGACGAAAGGCGTCCATGCTCACATCGCTGACCGACGTGTGGCCGCTGAGCTGGAGCATCGGGATCTTCCTCCTGGCCACGGCCGTCACCGTCGTGTGCAGTATCCGGCTCGCAGGGTTGGGCGATACCCTCGCCGACCGCACCGGTTGGGGAGAAGCTCTGTTCGGCGCGGTGCTGTTCGGCCTCGTGACGTCTCTCTCGGGCATCGTGATGACCGCGGTCAGCGCCGCCGCCGATCAGCCCGAACTCGCGTACAGCAACGCTGTCGGCGGTATCGCCGCGCAAACCCTCGCGCTCGTCGTCGCCGACGCCTTCTTGCGGAGAGTCAACCTCGAACACGCTGCCGCATCACTGCCCAACATGATGTTCGGCTGCCTGCTGATCGGTCTGCTGGGCATCGCTCTGATGGCCGCGTTCAGCCCATCGGTCACCGTTCTGGGCCTGCATCCGGCGTCCGTGGTGATGGTGGCCTTCTACGTCGGCGGTCTCCAGCTCATCCGCTCGTACGGCGAACCCATGTGGCGCGCGGTGCCCACCAGGGAAACCGTTGCGGATGTCGCGAGCGAAGACACCGAGGGGTTCGCCGGTCACAAGACGTCACGGCTGTGGATCGAGTTCGTGGCCGTGGCGAGCCTCGTCATGTGCGGGGGCTGGGCGGTGGCCCGCGCGGCGGAGGGCATCGTGGAGCACACCGGTCTGGGCGCCGGTCTCGTCGGGGCTGTGTTCATGGGCCTGGTCAACGCCCTCCCGGAAACGGTCACGTCCATCGCGGCCGTCCGGCGCGGCGCCGTCACGCTGGCCATCGCCGCCGTCGTCGGCGGGAACTGCCTGGACGCGCTCAACCTCGTCGTCGGCGACATCGCCTACCGCGGCGGGTCCCTGTTCCACGCCGCGAACCCGGACGAGCTCTTCCTCACGAGCGGCGCGCTGGTCATGACGGCGGTTCTGCTCGGCGGCCTCCTCGTCCGCCAGAAGCGCGGCTGGCTGAAGATCGGCTTCGACGGGATCCTGCTCGTCATCATCTACGCGAGCACCGTCGCCGTGCTCGCCCTCTGAAGCCGACGCGTTCGAGACCGGCGGGGGCCGGGAGCCGTCCCCCTGCTCGCCCGCGCGGTCACTCGGATCGCACCCCCGGACCACGTCGACGACAGCAACGCCTCCCAGGGGCCCACCACTCCCTGGACCCGAACGCTCCTTGAGGCTCAGGGCCCCGTCAGCGGTGGTGCGGCCGGGGCGCGCAGGCCCAGCTGGTCGCGCAGGTCGATGACGTCCTCGGGGTGGGCGGCCAGCAGGCGTCGCGCCACCGGCAGCGGCATACGGACGACCACCGGGCGGGGCAGCGTCAGTTCGCGCTCCGCCACCTCCGTACGGGAGGTGCGCACCCGGTCGGTCACCCGCGCCACCACCTTGACGTCCAGGGTGAACTGCACCAGCACCGAGGAGAACTTCGGCTTGTGCAGCGGCATCGAGCCCGCGCCGTGCGCCGCTGCGCCGCTCGCCGAGCCCGCGCCGCCCGTGTTGCCCATCAGCTGGTTGAGCCGGAACTCGTCGGCGTTCAGGACGCCCGCTCCCAGCAGGCCGCGTGCCCCTCTGCCCTGCTCGGCCGAGCTCTGGCCGTCGCTCTGGGTGGGGCGTGGCGCCCCGAGGTGGCTCTGGGCGACCGTCTCGAACGTCATCTTGTCCCCGACGCCCAGCACCCTCCCCGCCCGCAGCCGCGCATGCACCGAGGCCTGGAGGTCCTGGCCCGTCGCCCCGCTCGCGTGCACCGGCGGCAGCTCGGCCCCGGCGCTGGTGAGCAGCGGCAGGGCCGCGATCAGCCACTCGGTGGAGACCGCCTCCCCGAGTGTGTACGCGGCGGCCTGTCCCTTCTTCCGGAACCGGTCGCCGCCGCCCGCCGCCCGCACTGCCGTGTGCACCAACTCCCTTACGCGTGGCGCTCCCTGGAAGCCGTTCACCTGGGCCTCCATCGGCAGCGGCACCCCTTCGGCCCGCCAGCCGCCCAGCCCGGCCCGGTCGCCGGGCGGTCTGTCCGGCCCACTGCGGGCGGGGGCGCGGAGCGGGGCGCTCACCCGGCGCAGCGCCGTGAGGTCGCTCTCCAGGATGCGGTGGACCAGCGACGTGCGGCCCGTGGCGGCGAAGGCCAGCCGGCGGTCTCCCCGGTGGAGTTCGAGGGTGGCGATCACCGGCACCCGCATCTTCGCCGCCCTGGCCGTCTTCGCCTCCGCGACCGTCTTCATCCCCAGCTGGCCCCGTGCTGCTTCGCCCCTGCGGCGTCCGGAGCCGGAGGAGACGCCGAGCCCGCCCGCCCCGCCGGCGCTCCTGACCGGGCCCGCCCCGCCGTCAGGTTTGCCGGAGCCCGCGAGCACGCCCTCCACGCCGGTGGTCGCCCCCTCGTCGTGGGAGGTGGACTGCTGGGCGACCGCCGAGGTGATGTACTCCATGTCCCGGCCGTCGTCCGCCTCCCCCTCCTTGGCCGCCTTGCCGACGCGGTCGACCTTGAAGACCGCCCAGTACGGCGTCCTGCGGCCGTCCAGGAGTTCCACCGTGACCCCGCCGTCCATCGCGCTCCCCAGCAGTCCGGTGGAGCCGTCCCGGTCCAGGACCCGCAGGAGGCGCTGCACGTTGTCGTTGCGGTCGCTCAGCTGTTGGCGCGGAAGCAGTTCGTCGGCCACGTCCTGCTGCCCGGTGCGCGCGAGGGTGACGCGCAGCCGCTCCAGCAGGGGCACGAAGTCCGGCAGGTCCTCGATCATGCCGAATCCGAGCGGCAGATCGCGGGCGAGAGTCGGTCGCGGACGGGACGGGACGCCGGACGTCCCTGCCGTCGCGGTCCCTGCGGTCCCCGCGGCCCCCACAGCCCCCGCGGTCATGGCCGCTGACGTCGATGCCGTCGCTGACGCTGATGTCGATGCCGTCGCCGGCATCGATGCCGTCGCTGACGTCGACGGTTCCGCCTCCAGCTTCAGCGCCTTCCGCGCCGACTCCGGCAGCTCCACCCCCGCCGCCCGCAGCTGCTCCGCCGTCAGCCACACCGCCGCCGCGCCGGGCAGGGTCCGCGCCGCGTTCTCCACGTACGGGCCGCCGCCCGTGACCTTGACCTCCGCCACCATCGTGACCAGCAGATCGCACCGGACGAGGTACAGCGGGGCCTTCTTCGGCGTGTGGGCGTTGCGCTCCACGGTCCCCGACACGGTGGCGGCCTCGCTGTCGCCCGTGCTCGTCGTCCTGAACCCCGACAGCCCCTCCCCGGCCCGCCACTCCGCGCCGTTCTGCACGCCGGTCACCCCGGCCTGCACCGTGCTCGCCGTGCCGCTGCCCTGCTGGCCGCCCGCCTGGTGGCCGCCCAGCACAAACGTCTCGGTGCCGGGGCCGGCCGCCTCGTGCACCAGCTGCGGGGCCGCCAGCGTCAGCCGGGTGCCCACCGCGCCGTTCAGCGCGGCCAGCCGGCGCGGATAGCGCAGGTTCTTCACCACCCAGCCGGAGGACGCGGCCTGCCGAAGCGCGGCCGAGATCGCCCGAGGGCTGAAGCGCTCCTCGACCGCCAGCCGGGGCGCGAGACCCTCTGTGGCCAGCGCCGGATCCTGACGGCCCGCCTCACCACGGGCGGCGGCCCCGGACAGCAGCGCGAGGGCGAGGTCGCGTACCGGCCGGCCGTCGCCGACGGTCTCCACCAGCTGCCAGTCCCGTACGAGCTGCCCGGCGGCCGGGGCGGGGGCGAGCGCGGCCAGGTCGCCGATGCCCGCCGCCGCCACGGGCCGCTCCGGGCCGGGGGCCTGACCGGCGCCCGCGTCCAGCCGCGCCTTCTCCTCCACGCCCACGGTGAACTCGGACGGGGTCAGCAGACGTACGTCCTGCTCCTCCAGGTGCAGCCCGGACAGCAGCCTGGCCTCCGGCGCGTCCCGGCCGGGGCCGCCCGGGGTCACGGCACGAGCCAGTTTGCGCTGCCGCGAGGTCATGGTGACGTCCACGTTCAGGCGCAGCGCCGCCCCGAACGCGCTCGCCTTCTCGGATCCGTTGGTGAGGACGTCGGTACGGGTGGTGGGGCCGCCCTGGTTGCGGCGGGCGCCGGAGCTGTTCCGCTCGTAGCGGGCCGAGCCGGTGAGGACGCCCGGTACCAGCCGGGCCTGGGCCAGCACCATGCCTCCGATGGAGCGCGAACTGCTGCGCCCGCTCTGCGCGTTGGCGGCGACACCCGAGTGGGCCCGGACCAGCCAGTCGTCGATGTCGCCGAGGTGGCTCGCCTCGCCCAGCTCGCCGTGGACCCGCAGCTGTACGTCGTGGGAGTGCATCGTGGTCTTGCGGCGCAGCCGTACCCGGATGCCGGTGGAGAGCAACTGGTCTTTGTTCACCCGCAGGTTGGCCTCGGACAGGGCGGCCATCAGCTCGCGGTGGTTGGTGCGCTGCGCCTCGTCCTCCTCCCGGCTGATGCCCGCCCGGGGCGCGGTGGCGCCGAAGGCGGGCAGATATCCGGTCAGCCGGGGGTCGGTGGCGGACATCTCCCGTACGGCCTTCAGCAGGGGTGCGGTGTCGAGCCGGCCGAGTGTGACGCTCGACCCCATCGCGCCGAACGGCAGATGGCGTGCGTCCGCCGTACCCGCATCCCTGTCCGTGTCCGTGTCGGCGTCCGTGGCCGGTCCTGGACCGGCCCGCCTCGGCTCCGGCCTCTTGACGAACTCCCCTGCCGTGACCCCCGGCGGCAGTGGCAGCCCCAGCTCCTGGGCCTCGTCCGCCCGCAGCCCGACCCACACCCGCATCGCGTGGGTGGCGACCCGGGTCTCCGGGCGCAGCACCATCCCCGCCGACCGGGGGCCGGTGCCCTCCACGGTGAGCTGGACGGTCCCGAGGTACAGCACCTTCTCGCCGCGCACCTCCGCGCCCTGCCGGCTGGAGACGGTCTGCTCGTTCACGCTGAACCGGGCCTTGCGGGCGGCGGCGACCGGCATCGCGGTGGCCCGCACCACGGCCGCGCCGCTCGCGGCCCCGACGCCGATCGCCGGGCCGATCCCGCCGGCGACGGCGCGCCCCTTGCCCGCCGTCTCGGTCGTGGTGTGCTGGGCCTGCTGGTGGGTACGGAGCTGGGTCCTGCCGGTGGCCCAGGCGGGGGACAGGCCGGTGACGACGGCGCGCATACGGTAACTGCCCGCGCTGCTGCCGTCCTTGGAGTGCAGGTCGTCCCCGGTGACGCCGCTGCCCAGCAGCCGGGGCAGGTCCTCCAGCACGGTCGGGGTGGCGGTCGCCTCGTACAGCCGGGAGCGGCCGGGAGCGCCCGGCGCGGTCAGCGAGGGGTGCAGGACGGAGGCGACCGCGTCGAACAGCCCGCCGCCGCCCTGGTGCGGCCCAGCCGTGTCGGAGACGCCGACCGGGGCCAGCGAGTCGGCCAGCGCGACCCGCCGCGCGAGGTCGTCGCCCACCGGCTGGGGCGGGGCCGGCGCCCCGGTGCCGGCCGGGATCAGGTGCTCGGTGGGCACCCGCTGGGTGAGGCCTCCCGAGCCCCGGTAGACCTGCGCGTCGCCGCCCGCCCGGGGCCGGACCCGTACGACGTACACCACGCGGCGCGGCACTTCCACCGAGCCCTTGTCGCTGCGCAGCACGCGGGGTTCGGCCACGCCGCGCTGGGAGCGGGAGTCCCGCGAGGACTGCCAGGGCTGGACGTTCCCCGTCGCCGCGCCGCCCAGCCACAGCCCCGGCGCCACCGGGGCGAGCCCGAACGCCGTAGCGCCCACGCCCGTGCTCGTGGAGTTGCCGGCCGTTCTGCTCGCGGTGGCCCCGCTGTTGTGCTGGACGTCGACCTTGGTCTCCTTGCCCTCGGCGTCGTCCACCGCGGCGAGCGGCGCGCCACCCGGGTCCGGTGCGGCCGTCGGGAGGTCGGCGGCCGGGTGGAACGTGGGCGGCCGGTCGTCGGGGGCGGGTGCGATGCCGACCGTGACGTCGAAGCCGTCACCGTCCCCCGCGCCCTCCACCGCGAACGCGCGGCCCCCGCCGAAGAACGACTCGGGCCGCCCGGCCAGTTCGGCGGCGATGCCGGCCACCGTTCCTTCGCCGTGGCCCACGACGGCCGCGACCGCGTTGCTCACGAACTCCTGCCCGGTCAGCCCGTACGCCGTGGACAGTCCGCCCGTCTCCAGGGCCATCAGGTACGGCGGCAGCACGAGCCCCTGCTCGGCTCGCTCGTCGATGGCCGGGGGCGGGGCGACGGGCCGCTTCCCGCGTCGCAGCGCCCGTGTGGTGGCCTCGTTGCCCATCATCCGCTGCATGGCCGGCAGACCGGGCGGACCGCCGCCGACGACCCCGGGACCGGCCGGAAGCTGCGCGCGGCTCACCTGCCCGGCGTCACCGGACCCGCGCCGCACGCTCGCGCTCGCGCCGTCGTTGCCTGACCACTGCTGCCTCCGCACCGCCTCAACGTAGCCAGCGGTCCGGCGGCCCACGGCCGATCGGGCGGCCGGGCGGACGTTCGCCGCCGAATCCTCATTCCCGCGCCAACTCCCGTACACCGGAAGGTCCGCGCGGGCTCCGCCCGGAACGCCCACCAGCTGTCCCTGCCCGTTGAGCCAGAATGACCACATGGGCGGACAGACAACGGACCTGAGCGCGGACATGAGCGCGGACACGGACGTGAGCGCGGCGATCGCCGGTGAACTGCAGCTGATGGACCCCACCGTGCGCGGGTCACGGTCGCTGGCCGGGCGACTGCTCGACCCCGAGTTCGTCGAGGTCGGGGCTTCGGGGCGGCGCTGGACGTACGAGGAGATGCTCGCCGCCCTCCCCGGCCTGGACGGCGGGAAGGCGGACGGTCCGCGCTACGAGCCGGCCGGCCTGACCGGGGTCGTCCTGGCCCCCGGGCTCGTGCACCTGACGTACGAGACCGTCATCGGCGGCAACCGGGCCCGCCGCAGCTCCCTGTGGCGCAGGCAGCCCGACGGGACGGCATGGCGGATGTACTACCACCAGGCGACGCCCGTCCCGGCGGGGTGAGAGGGAGCCCCGGCGCAGCCGCAGCAGTCACCCCAGCCCCTCCTCCACCAGCGCCGCCCACTGCGCCACCACCCGCGCCCGCCGGGCGGTGTCGTCGGTGAGGAGGTTGGCCAGGCCCAGGCCGCGGGCCATGTCCAGCAGGCCCTGGACCGTTTCGCGGGCCCCGGGGCGGGACTCGTCCACGCCCAGGAGTCCGACGGCGATCCGGTGGGTCTCCCGGCCCACCCGCGCCTCCAGTTCCGTGACGCGCGGGCGGAGCTGGGCCTCGTTGGAGGCGGCGACCCAGAGCTGGAGCGCGGCCCGGAACAGGGGGCCGGTGTAGAGGTCGACCAGGGCCGCGACCACCTCGGCGCGGCCCTGGACGGGGAGCGTGCGCAGGGCGGCGGAGCGTTCCTCGGCGACGTACTCCACCGCGCCCGTGAACAGGTCCTCCCGGGTCGGGAAGTGGTGCTGGGCCGCGCCGCGCGAGACGCCGGCGCGCTCGGCGACGACGGAGACGGTGGAGCCCGCCCAGCCGTGTTCGGCCAGGCAGGCCACGGCCGCCTCCAGGAGCCGCTGCCGGGTCGCCCGGCTGCGGTCCTGCTTGGGCGCGTGCACAGCCCTGGTGGGGGAAGAGGAGGTCACCGCACCCATGCCGGGTCCCGTCGTTCGAGGAAGGCCGTCATCCCCTCCCTCGCCTCGTCGGAGGCGAACAACGCGGCGGAGCGGGCGATGAGGTCTTCGGCGTACTGGTCGAAGCTCCTCAGCACCGTAGCCGTGACCAGCTCCTTCGACGCGGCCAGCCCCTGCGGCGAGGCCCGGCGCAGGCCGTCCAGGACCGGGGCCAGCGCCTGGTCCACGTCGTCGGCGGCCACCGTCACCAGCGAGATCCTGGCCGCCTCCGCCGCGTCGAACCGCTCACCGGTGAGGTAGTAGCGGTTCGCCGCCGTCCGGTCCACGCGCGGCAGCAGGGTGAGGGAGATGACCGCCGGGGCCAGGCCCAGGCGGGACTCCGTCAGGGCGAAGGACGACGCCGCGCCCGCCACCGCGATGTCGCACGCCGCCAGCAGGCCCAGGCCGCCCGCCCGGACGTGCCCGTCGACCCGGGCCACCACCGGCTTCGGCAGCGCCACGATCTCCCGCATCAGGCCCACGAACGCCTCCGGGTCGGGCGGCGCCTTCAGGTCCGCCCCCGCGCAGAACGCCGGCCCCGTGTGGGCCAGCACCACCGCCCGTACGGTGTCGTCCGCCGCGCACCCCGCCAGCGCCTCCCGCAGCTCGCCGACCAGCGCCGCCGAGAGCGCGTTGCGGTTGGCCGGGGAGTCCAGGGTCAGCGTCGCCACGCCCCGGTCCCGGGACTTCCCGATCAAGGTCACTTGCCCTCCGAACAATCCGTCACTCTGTCAGTACGTCACGCCGTCATACGTAGCGCCGTCACGCCGTCACACCGTCAATACGTCAACCGTCAGTGCGGCTTCTCGCGGTCGCGCAGCTCGCGCCGGAGGATCTTGCCGGACGCCGCCCGGGGCACCGCGTCGATGAACTCGGCCCGCCGCACCTTCTTGTACGGGGAGACCCGCTCGGCGACGTACGCCATCACGTCGTCGGTGGTCAGGCCCTCCGCCGCCGGGCCCCGGACCAGGAACGCCTTCGGGACCTCGTTGCCCTCGGCGTCGTACACCCCGATCACCGCCGCGTCCGCCACCTGCTCGTGGGTCAGCAGCAGGGCCTCCAGCTCGGCGGGGGCCACCTGGTAGCCCTTGTACTTGATCAGCTCCTTGACCCGGTCGACGACGTACAGCCAGCCGTCCTCGTCCACCCGGCCCACGTCGCCCGTGTGCACCCAGCCGTCCTCGTCGATCATCGCGGCGGTGGCGTCCGGCCGGCCCAGGTAGCCCTTCATCACCTGGGGGCCCCGGATGAGGATCTCGCCGTCCGCTCCCGACTCCGCGTCCTTCGCCGGGTCCGGCAGGGACACGATCCGCATCTCGGTGCCCGGCAGCAGCTTGCCGACCGTGCCCGGCGGCGGCTGCTCGACGGAGAGCGGCACCACGTGCGTACCGGGCGACAGCTCCGTCATCCCGTACGCCTGCCGCACCGGCGGCAGCCCCAGCCGGGCCGAACAGGCGGCGGCCAGGTCGGCGTCCAGCGGGGCGGCGGCGCTGACGATGTACCGGAGCGAGGAGAGGTCGTACTCCCCCACCAGCGGGTGCTTCGCCAGCGCCAGCACGATCGGCGGGGCCACGTACAGGCCGGTGATGCGGTGCGTCTGGATGGCTTCCAGGAACTGCGCCAGGTCGAAGCGGGGCAGGACGACGACGGTCGAGCCGCAGCGCAGCGGGACGTTCATCAGGGCGGTCAACCCATAGATGTGGAAAAAGGGAAGAACCGCGAGGATCCGGTCGCCCTCTTCCATCGGAATGAGCGGTCTCAGCTGCTCCAGGTTGGTCGCGATCGAGCGGTGCGTCAGCATCACGCCCTTGGGCGTGCCCGTCGTGCCGGAGCTGTACGGGAGTGCCGCGACGTCCTCGCCCGGGTCGATCGCGATCTCCGGTTCGGGGGCGGTGGAGGCCAGCATGTCCAGGACGGAGGGGTGGCCCTCCGCCTGGTCGCAGACGTAGATCTCCCGTACTCCGCCGGTCAGTTCGGCCGCGCGGCGGGCCGTCGCCAGGAGCGGGGAGACCGTCACGATCCATTGCGCCCCGCTGTCGGCGAGCTGCTTGGCGAACTCCTCGGGCGTGGCCAGCGGGTGGACCGTGGTGACGGACGCCCCGGCGCGCGTGGCCCCGTAGAAGACCGTCGGGTAGGCGATGGTGTTCGGGCTGTGGAGGGCGAGGACGTCGCCCTTCCTGAGCCCCGCCTCGGCGAGCGCGGCGGCGATGCGCCGGTGGAACCCGTCGAGCTGGGTGTACGTGAGGGAGTTCCCGTTCGTCCCGTCGATCAGCGCGACGGTGTCACCGAACCCGGCCGCCTCGCCGAGGACCGCTTCGTGGATGGGCGTGTCGAGGGCCGGTACGTCTGCGTATTCGCTGCGGAACACCATGGCGGTCCCCTGTCGTCGCGGCTGCCCGCGCCGCCCGGGAGGAGGCGCGGGACGCCGTGCGGGTGTGGAGGGTCAGAATCGCCCCTGGGGGTGGGGAAGGGCGAGAGGTCGGACAGCGGGAATACTCACGGCGCGCTCCCGTACGACGGGAAACCCCGAGGCGCGCTCCAGCAGTACGCGGGAAACCCGGGCGCGCTCTAGTACGACTTCGGCAGGCCCAGCGACTGGTGCGAGACGTAGTTCAGGATCATCTCCCGGCTGACCGGGGCTATGCGGGCCACCCGGGACGCGGTGATCAGGGACGCGAGCCCGTATTCACGGGTCAGGCCGTTGCCGCCGAGGGTGTGCACGGCCTGGTCGACCGCCTTCACGCACGCCTCGCCCGCCGCGTACTTCGCCATGTTCGCCGCCTCGCCCGCCCCGACGTCGTCGCCGTCGTCGTACAGCCGGGCCGCCTTCTGCATCATCAGCCGCGACAGCTCCAGGTCGATGTGCGCGGCGGCCAGCGGGTGCGCGATGGCCTGGTGGGAGCCGATCGGGGCCTTCCACACCTGCCGGGTACGGGCGTACTCCACGGCCTTGCCGAGCGCGAAGCGGCCCATCCCGATGCCGAACGCGGCCGTCATGATCCGCTCGGGGTTCAGTCCCGCGAAGAGCTGGAGCAGGCCCGCGTCCTCGTCGCCCACCAGCGCCCCGGCCGGGAGGCGCACGTCGTCCAGGACGAGCTCGAACTGCTTCTCGGAGGCGTGGAGTTCCATGTCGATCAGGCTGCGGCCGAACCCGGGGGCCTCGCGCGGGACGATGAACAGGCAGGGCTTCAGCTTCCCCGACCGGGCGTCCTCGGTGCGGCCGACGATCAGGGTCGCGTCGGCTATGTCGACGCCGGAGACGAAGACCTTCCGGCCGGTGAGCACCCAGTCGGAGCCGTCGCGGCGTGCGGTGGTGGTGATGCGGTGGGAGTTGGAGCCGGCGTCCGGTTCGGTGATGCCGAAGGCCATGGTGAGGCTTCCGTCGGCGAGGCCGGGCAGCCAGGTCCGCTTCTGTTCGTCCGTGCCGAAGCGGGCGATGACCGTGCCGCAGATCGCGGGCGACACGATCATCATGAGCAGCGGTGAGCCTGCCGCACCCAACTCTTCGAGCACGATGGACAGTTCGGCCATTCCGCCGCCTCCGCCGCCGTACTCCTCGGGGAGGTTCACCCCGAGGTAGCCGAGCTTCGCGGCCTCCGCCCACAGCTCGTGGGTGTGGGAGCCCTCGCGGATGACGGTGGTCATGTAGTCGCGCCCGTACCGCTTTCCGAGGGCGGCCACGGCGGCGCGCAGTGCCTGGTGCTCTTCGGTTTCGAGGACGGTGGCGACGGGGCGGGCGGTGCTCATGCGGTCTCCTCCGGTACGGGGATGGCGGCCAGGTCCTCCTGGACCACGGCGAGCAGCGCGCCGACCTCGACCTGGTGGCCGGGGGCGGCGTGCAGAGCGGTGAGGGTGCCGGAGGCGGGCGCGAGGACGCGGTGCTCCATCTTCATCGCCTCCAGCCAGATCAGCGGCTGCCCGGCCGCGACGGCGGACCCGGCGGCCAGGCCCTCCGCGAGGCGGACGACGGTCCCGGGCATCGGGGCGAGCAGGGAGCCCGGTTCGGTGTGGGTGGCGGGGTCGGTGAAGCGGGGCAGGGCGGTGAAGGTGTACGAGGCGTGGGCGGTGTCCACGTACACGCGTCCGCCGCCGCTGCCACCGCCGCTGCCACGGTCGGCTGTGACCTCGAAGTGCCGTGCCACGCCGTCGACTTCGAGGGTGACGCAGGCGGGGGTAACGGCCAGGACCCGGATGTCCGGTGCCTCGTACGGTTCCGGGGCGCCGGTGCGCCGCGTGCGGTAGGCCACCTTGTGCTCGGTCCCGTCGGGTTCGCCGCGGTAGCGCTTGACCTGGGGCCCCGAGGGCACGTTGCGCCACGCCCCGAAGCGGGTGGGGGCGGGGGCTGTGGACGGGGCGGCGGATACGGCTTCCGCCAGGGCGGCGGCCAGGGCCGCCCGGCCCGGGTCGCGGCCGGGCGCCGGGGCGGTGAGCCCGGCCAGGTGCCGGTCGTAGAACCCGGTGTCCAGGCGCGCCGCCGCGAAGTCCGGGTGGCGCAGCGACCGTACGAGCAGCTCGCGGTTGGTGACCGGGCCGTGGATCCGGGCCCGCTCCAGCGCGCGGGCCAGCAGCCGGACGGCCTCGGCGCGGGTCGGGGCGTGGGCGATCACCTTGGCGAGCATCGGGTCGTAGTGCACGCCGATGGTGTCGCCGCCGGTGTACCCGGTGTCCAGGCGCAGGCCCGGCGCGTCCGGCACCTCCAGGGCGTGCAGCGCTCCGGTCTGCGGCTGCCAGTCGCGCGCGGGGTCCTCGGCGTAGAGCCGGGCCTCGACCGCGTGGCCCACCGCCGGCGGGGGCGTCGGCTCCAGCGCCTCGCCCTGTGCGACACGCAGTTGCAGCGCGACCAGGTCGAGCCCGAACACGGCTTCCGTCACCGGATGTTCGACCTGGAGGCGGGTGTTCATCTCCAGGAAGTGCGGGTGCCCCTCGGCGGAGACCAGGAACTCCACGGTCCCCGCACCCCGGTAGCCCACGGCGCGGGCGGCCAGCACCGCCGCTTCGCGCAGCCGGGTGCGCAGGGCCTCGTCCAGGCCGGGGGCGGGGGCCTCCTCGATGACCTTCTGGTGGCGGCGCTGGAGCGAGCAGTCCCGGGTGCCGAGCGCCCAGACGGTGTCGTGCTCGTCCGCCATGACCTGGACCTCGATGTGCCGGCCGCGCTCCACGTACGGCTCGGCGAAGACCTCACCGTCCCCGAAGGCCGACGCCGCCTCGGCGGATGCCGCCAGCAACTCACCCGGCAGCGCGTGAAGTTCGCGGACGATCCGCATCCCCCGCCCGCCGCCGCCGGACGCCGCCTTCAGCAGCAGCGGCAGATCGTCCTGCCCGGCCGTCGCCGGGTCCACCGGGGCGGGCAGGGGGACCCCGGCTCCGGCCATCAGCTCCTTGGCCCGGGTCTTGGACGCCATCAGCTCGATGGCCTTCACCGGCGGGCCCACCCACACCAGGCCCGCGTCCTGTACGGCGGCGGCGAAGGCGGCGTTCTCGGAGAGGAAGCCGTAGCCGGGGTGCACGGCGTCCGCCCCGGCGGCCAGCGCGGCCGCCACGACGAGGTCGCCGCGCAGATAGGTGTCGGCGGGGGCCGCGCCCGGCAGGCGTACGGCGAGGTCCGCCTCCCGGACGTGCAGGGCCCCGGCGTCCGCGTCGGAGTACACGGCGACCGTGGTGATGCCCAGGTCACGGCAGGTGCGGAAGATACGGCAGGCGATCTCGCCCCGGTTGGCGACGAGCAGCGTGTTCATGGTCGACGTGGTCGTGGTCGTGGTCATCTGGGCCTCACATCCGGAAGACGCCGAAGCCGCCGCGGGCGCCCTCGACCGGTGCGGTGTGGATCGCGGACAGGCACATCCCGAGGACGGTCCGGGTGTCGCGCGGGTCGATGACCCCGTCGTCGTACAGCCGCCCCGACAGGAACATCGGCAGCGACTCCGCCTCGATCTGCTGCTCCACCATCGCCCGCAGCCCGGCGTCGGCCTCGTCGTCGTACGGCTGCCCCTTCGCGGCGGCGGAGGCGCGGGCGACGATGGAGAGGACCCCGGCGAGCTGCTGGGGGCCCATGACGGCGGACTTGCTGCTGGGCCAGGCGAAGAGGAAGCGCGGGTCGTAGGCGCGGCCGCACATGCCGTAGTGGCCGGCCCCGTAGGACGCGCCCATCAGGACCGACAGATGCGGGACCTTCGAGTTGGCGACCGCGTTGATCATCATCGCGCCGTGCTTGATGATGCCGCCCTGCTCGTACTCCTTGCCGACCATGTAGCCGGTGGTGTTGTGGAGGAAGAGGAGCGGAATGTCCCGCTGGTTCGCCAGCTGGATGAACTGGGCCGCCTTCTGCGACTCCTCGCTGAACAGCACGCCCTGAGCGTTGGCGAGGATCCCGACCGGGTATCCGTGCAGCCGCGCCCATCCGGTGACCAGGCTGGTCCCGTACAGCGGCTTGAACGCGTCGAAGTCCGAGCCGTCCACCAGCCGGGCGATGACCTCGCGCGGGTCGAACGGCACCTTCAGGTCGCCCGGCACGATGCCGAGCAGCTCCTCCTCGTCGTGTTCCGGCGGCTCGGCGGGGCCCGGACCGGCGTGGGCCTTGCGCCAGTTGAGCCGGGCGACGATCCGCCGGGCCTGGCGCAGGGCGTCCTGCTCGTCCACGGCGAAGTGGTCGGCGAGGCCGGAGGTGCGGGCGTGCATCTCGGCCCCGCCGAGGGACTCGTCGTCGCTCTCCTCGCCGGTGGCCATCTTCACCAGGGGCGGCCCGCCGAGGAAGACCTTGGACCGCTCCCTGATCATCACGGTGTGGTCGGACATGCCGGGCACGTACGCGCCGCCGGCCGTCGAGTTGCCGAACACGACGGCCACGGTGGGGATTCCGGCGGCGGAGAGCCGGGTGAGGTCCCGGAACAGCGCCCCGCCCGGGATGAAGATCTCCTTCTGGGACGGCAGATCGGCCCCGCCCGACTCGACCAGGCTGATGGCAGGGAGCCGGTTGGCGAAGGCGATCTCGTTGGCGCGCAGGGCCTTCTTCAGCGTCCACGGGTTGGAGGCTCCGCCGCGTACGGTCGGGTCGTTGGCGGTGATCAGGCACTCGACGCCCTCAACCACCCCGATCCCGGTGACGAGCGAGGCCCCCACCGCGTACTCGCTGCCCCAGGCGGCCAGCGGCGACAGCTCCAGGAACGGGGTGTCGGGGTCGACGAGCAGCTCGATCCGCTCGCGCGCCGGGAGCTTGCCGCGCCCCCGGTGCCGGGCCACGTACTTCTCGCCGCCGCCCGCGAGCGCCTTGGCGTGCTCGGCCTCCAGCTCGGCGAGCTTGGCCACCATGGTGGCCCGATTCGCCGCGTATTCGGGGCTGTTGGTGTCGAGGCTCGTGGGCAGAACGGTCATGCGGTCACCTCCGGGAGGGGGACGCCCTCCAGCAGCGGTACGGGGATGGGGAGCCACCGGGACCGCAGCCACTCGCCCACCGCCTTGGCCTGCGGGTCGAACCGGGCCTGGGCGGCGACGCCCTCGCCCAGGAGGCCGTGGACGGTGAAGTTCAGGGCGCGGAGGTTGGGCAGGACATGCCGCACGACGGCCAAGTCCGCGGTCTCCGGCAGGAGTTCCTTGAACCGCTCGACGGTCAGCTCATGCGCCAGCCACCGCCAGGCGTCGTCGCCGCGCACCCAGACGCCCACGTTGGCGTCGCCGCCCTTGTCACCGCTGCGAGCGCCGGCGATCAGGCCGAGGGGAGCGCGCCGGGTGGGGACGGAGGCGGGACAAGGGGCGGGGAGGGGCGGCTCCTCGACCCCGGCCAACTCCAGCGTGACCGACGGCGGCTCGATGGCCACCCGGCTCCCGTCCGGCAGTACGGCGGTGTGCTCGACCTCGTTGGCCGGTACGTGGATCGCCTCGAACACCCCGTAGGGCGCGCCCTTTCCGGGCGGAGCGGTGACATGGAAGCCGGGGTAGCTGCCGAGG
Source organism: Streptomyces sp. NPDC048142 (assembly GCF_043202835.1). Lineage (NCBI taxonomy): Bacteria > Bacillati > Actinomycetota > Actinomycetes > Kitasatosporales > Streptomycetaceae > Streptomyces > Streptomyces sp. NPDC048142. The sequence continues at coordinate 195,812 of NZ_JBIDBC010000012.1, read as the reverse complement.
GCCAGTTCCACGGCGGCCCCGGAGACGGCCCGGCCGACCGTGTCGGCGTCCTGGTCGCGGACGACGAGCCGGAGCAGCGCACTGGCCCGCTCCTCGGTGTCGGCGTCGGGGTGGTCGGTCCGGGCCAGCTCCCAGCGCACCCCGGCGGGCGGGCGCCCGCCGGCCCGTTCCAGGGCGTCGGCGAACTGGTCCTTCACCAGGTCCGCCTTGGCCTCGATGTCGAGGCCGGTGAGGACGAACACGACCTCGTTGCGCCGGCCGCCGAGCCGGGTGAGCCCGGCCTTGAGGGTGGGCGGCGGGGCCTCGCCGCGTACGCCGTCGATTCGGACCCGGTCCGGGCCGTCCGGGGTCAGCGTCACGGTGTCGAGGCGGGCGGTGACGTCGGGGCCCGCGTACCGGGCTCCGCCGGTCTCGTACAGGAGTTGGGCGGTGACGGTGCCGAGGTCGACGACCCCGCCCGTACCGTCGTGCTTGGTGATGACGGACGAGCCGTCGGCGTGGATCTCGGCGAGCGGGAAGCCGGGGTGGCGGAGGCGGCGCGCGTCGTGCTCGCCGAAGAAGGCGTAGTTCCCGCCGGTCGCCTGGGTGCCGCACTCCAGGACGTGCCCGGCGACGACCGCCCCCGCGAGCGCGTCCAGGTCGTCCGGGCCCCAGCCGAAGTGGGCGGCGGCCGGCCCGGTGACCAGCGCCGCGTCGGTGACCCGGCCGGTGACGACGACATCGGCCCCGGCCCGCAGACAGGCGGCGATCCCGGAGCCGCCGAGGTAGGCGTTGGCGGTGAGGAACCCGTCCGGGACGGGCAGGCTGTCGCCCTCGACGTGTGCGACGGCGACCGGGACCCCGGCCCTGGCCGCCAACGCCCTTACCGCGTCGGCGAGTCCGGCCGGGTTGAGGCCGCCCGCGTTGGCGACGATCTTCACCCCGCGCTCGTGGGCGAGGCCGAGCCCCTCCTCCAACTGCCGGAGGAAGGTGGTGGCGTAGCCCTTGTCCGGGTCCTTGAGGCGGCTGCGGCCGAGGATGAGCATGGTCAGCTCGGCGAGGTAGTCGCCGGTGAGGACGTCGAGGGGGCCGCCGGTGAGCATCTCGCGCAGCGCGTCGAAGCGGTCGCCGTAGAAGCCGGAGGCGTTGCCGATCCGGAGGGGTGCGGGGCCGGGGGCGTTCACCGGTGGCCGTCCGGCTCCGCGCGGGGCGGGCGGCCCGGTCCGGGCGGTCCGGCGAAGGCCTGGGCGATGGAGAGCCACTGGTCGGCGCCCTGTCCCTCGGCGGTGACCGCGAGGTCGGACCGGTGGGCGCGCCGGGTGACCAGGAGGCAGAAGTCGAGGAGCGGGCCGGTGACCCGCTGGGCGGCGTCCTGCGGCCCGTACGCGATCATCTCTCCGCCCGGGGTGTGGAGTTCGACGCGGAACTCCTCCTCGGGCGGGGTGATCCCGCGCACCGCGTAGGCGTAGTCCCGGGCCCGTACGCCGATCCGCGCCACATGCCGGAGCCGGGCGGTGGGGACCCGCCTCACCCCGAGGGCGTCGGCGATGTCCTGGCCGTGCGCCCAGGTCTCCATGAGCCGGGCGGTCGCCATGGACGCGACGCTCATCGGCGGCCCGTACCAGGGGATCCTGGTCCCGGCGGGGGCGTCCCGCAGGACCTTGCCGAGCCGCTGCCGCCCCTCCCGCCACCGGGCGAGCAGGGCGTCCGGGGTGTGGGCGGCGACCAGGGCGTCGGCCGCCTCGTCGACGAAGGACTCGGGGGCGGCCAGGGCCCTGGCCACCTCGTCCCCGAACCGGTCCGGCTCGGTGGCCGCGAGCAGGGCGACCTCGTCGGTCCAGCCGAGGTGGGCGATCTGGTGGACGACGGTCCACCGCTCGGCGGGCGTCGGGGTGCGCCAGCCCGTATCGTCCAACACTCCGACCAGGGCGTCGAGTTCGTCGCCCTCTTCGCGCAGATCGTCGATCACGGCTGCGACAGCGGACACGTGCGCTCCCCTCGGGACCGGGTGTGGTGCCCAGGAGCATGGCAGCGCGCCAGGAAACAATCAAGCACGCTTGCATGATTTTCTGCCCGCGCATCCCCGCGCACCCGACGCGCGCTCCCGTACGGCCCCGCCGGCCCCGGAGGCCCGAGCCGCCCCCGGCAGTGACGGCCGTCACATCGATGGAATGTGTCCCTCCGTGCGGCGGTGAGCAGGAACGACGCGATCGACGCTGGGGGCCAACCGCCTCCGGCTTCACCGATGTTCACATGGGAGGGATACAGCGGTATGGCGGAGACGGGCGCACCCAGGGCCGGAACCATACGGAGACGCGGGACCAGAACCCGGCTGCTGGTGGCCGGGGCGCTGCTCCTGGGCAGCGGGGGCGTGGTGGCCCTGCCCGGCACGGCGGTGGCGGTCGCGGAGACGGACCACGTCCTGTACTGGAACCAGGTCCTCGTGGAGAGCTTCCAGGAGCTGCCCGACTCCAAGGCGAGCCCGGGAGCGCTGGCACGTGCCGCGGCGATGATGAACGGCGCGATCTACGACACGGTGAACTCGGTCAGGACGATCGGCGAGCCCTACCTGATCAAGCCGACGTCCGCCCAGGGCAACGAGGCGGCGCTCGGCGTGGCGATCGACCACGCGGCGTACGGGGTGCTGAAGGCGTCCCTGCCCGACGTGGACTTCTCCGGGGACTTCAACACGGCGCTGGCCATGCCCTCGTCCGCCACCGCGCAGGAGCGCGCGGTCGCCAAGGACCTGGGGGAGAAGACGTCCCGGGCCATGGTCTTCCTGCGCGACCGGGACGCCTCTTCGCTGGACACGCCGTACACGATCGGCAACGACCCGGGCGACTGGCGCCCCACCAGCCCCGGAGTGCCGCCCCTGACCCCCAACTGGGGCCGGGTCAAGCCGTTCGGGATCGACTACGGCTCCCAGTTCCGCCCGCCGCTGCCGCCCGCCCTCGACAGTGCGCAGTACGCCGCGGAGCTCAAGGAAGTGCGGGAGTACGGGGGAGCCGACGCCTCCGTCACCAAGCGCACGGCGGACCAGACCGAGATCGCTCACTTCTGGGCCAACGACCTCCAGGGCACCTACAAGGCTCCCGGACATCTGTTCTCCATCACCAATCACATCGTCGAGAACCGGCTGCCGGAAGCCACGTCGTACGAGACGGCGAAGCTGTACGCGCTGGTGTCGATCGCTCTGGCGGACGCCGGGATCGCCGCGTGGGACTCCAAGTACCTGACCGACGTCGACCTGTGGCGGCCCGAGACCGCGATCCAGCAGGCGGACACCGACGGGAATCCGGCCACGGTGAAGGACGCCGACTGGGAGCCGCTGTCCCCGGACCTGAACGGCGAGCGGTTCTCCCCGCCGTTCCCCTCCTACGTCTCCGGGCACGGCACCTACGCCGGAGCCTGGGCGGGGATCATGAAGCGGTACACGGGGTCGGACGCGTTCGCGTTCACCCTCGAAGCCACGACCGTCGACCCGTACGCCGGCGGCGCGGTCCGCTCGTTCGACTCCTACAGCGAGTTGGCGCGGGAGAACGCCGAGAGCCGTATCTACCTGGGCGTGCATTTCCGCGCGGACGCCGAGAAGGCTCTCGAACTGGGCGACCGGGTCGCCGCCCACGTGTACGCCAACACGCTGCGCTGACCCCGCGGGGCACACGGACAAGGGCCCTGTCGCCGCTTGGATGCGGCGACAGGGCCCTGTGCGTGTGCGCCGCGGCCTACTTCTGGTAGCCGATGCGCAGCACGCGCCACGTATTGGGACCGACGATGCCGTCCACGGCCAGGCCGACGTCCTTCTGGAACTTCTTCACCGCGGTCTCGGTCAGCACGCCGAAGAAGCCGTCCTCAGCACCCGCGTCATAGCCCCACAGGTTGTTGATCAGACACTGGATCTCCTTGACCCGGTCGCTGTACTGGTCGTTGTTGTAGCCGAAGCCGACGTCCAGGTTCCACGCCCAGGAGTAACCCGCGGTGTAGCCGTTGTAGTTGGCCGAGTCCCGCAGGTACGGAGTGGCGCAGTTCTGGGAGAGGACGGCGGACGGGGCGGCGACGGCCTGCGCGGGGGCCGCCGCCGACGCCGGAACGGTCAGCCCGCCGCCGAGGATCGCGGTGAAGGCAAGGACCGCGCCGGCCCGTGTGGCCCGTATGCGATGGGACATGTGCTCTCTTTCTGTGGCGTGCCGAGTGGCTCGGGACAGGGACGAGAGCACTCTGTCCGCCGAAAGAGAGGAATACACCCTTCCAGCCTGTGCCCGGGACCACTTCCGCATCGCTTGACGCCGGGAAGATCCATGGGCCGCCAGGCCCGCCGCACAAACGGCCCCGGACCTCGTCACTCCTTGCGGCGGCGCCCCGCCTGACTGCGTACCGCGCCCATGCTCGCCCCGATGACCAGCGCGATGGCGAGGGCGTCCGTCGTGGAGAGGGCCTGGTCCAGGATCAGGAAGCCCGCGCCGGCCGCGATCGCCGGTTCCAGGCTCATCATCACGGCGAACGTGGGCGCGGGCAGCCGGCGCAGCGCCATCAGCTCCAGGGTGTACGGGAGGACCGAGCTGAGGAGGGCCACCGCCGCGCCGAGCGCCACGGTGGACGGGACCGTGAGTTTCGCCCCGGACTCGATGATGCCCAGGGGCAGCGAGAGGACCGCGGCGACCACCATCGCCAGCGCCAGCCCGTCCGCCTGCGGGAAGCGGCGGCCGGTACGGGCGCTGAACACGATGTACGCCGCCCACATCGCCCCGGCCCCCAGGGCGTACGCCGCGCCGACCGGGTCGAGGCGGTCGAATCCGCCGCCGCCCAGCAGCACGACGCCGACGAGGGCGAGGCCCGCCCACACGACGTTGATCAGCCGGCGGGAGGCGAACACCGAGAGGGCGAGCGGGCCGAGCACCTCCAGGGTGACGGCGATGCCGAGCGGGATCCGGTCCAGCGCCTGGTAGAAGAGCGTGTTCATGCCGCCCATCGCGATGCCGAAGGCGAGCACCGTGCCCCAGTCGGCACGCGAGTGGCCGCGCACCTTCGGGCGGCAGATCACCAGCAGGATCAGCGCGGCCGCCGCCAGCCGCAGCGTGACGACGCCCAGCGCGCCCGCCTTCGGCATCAGGAGCGCCGCGACGGCCGAGCCGAACTGGACGGACAGACCGCCGGCGACCACCAGCACGATCGGCGTCAGCGCCGTCCGCCGGCCGGCCCCGGTCCGCCCGGCGGGCGCGCCCGTGCCCACGTCCCCGTGGACGTCCGCGCCCACCCCTGCGCCATCGAGTGCCGCCACCGCTACGGGTACGGCCACGGCTGCGGCCGCCGGTTCGGCGGCGCTGCGCTGGTCGTTCACGGGGGACCTTCCGGGGGAGCGAGGGACGGGACGACTTAGTGCAATGCAATGGACTGGACAGTACGGCAAACCGCACCGCCCCGCCAAAAGGCTTCCCTCCGCCGCCGCCCAGAGGTTCCCCGCACCGCCAGGGGCTTCTCGCACCGCCCGGAGGTTTCCTTTCACCGTAAGGACGCCCGCGCGTTCCGTGAAATGCCGGTCAAGCTCCCGTTATGCTTCCCATGCATGAACGAGGGACCCTCCACCGGCCGCCCCATGGAACTCCGGCACCTGCGGGCCTTCCTCGCGGTCGCCGACGAGCTCAACGTCACGCGCGCCGCCGCCCGCCTCCGGCTGACCCAGCCCGCCGTGTCCCGTACCCTCGCGGCGCTGGAGCGGCACCTGGGGGTCCGGCTCGTCGACCGTTCCACCCACCACCTCGCCCTGACCTCCGACGGCGTCGCCTTCCGTGACAAGGCCGCCGCCGCGGTCGCCGCCTTCGACGAGGCCCTCGCCCCCGGGCGGCTGCGCACCTGGCCACTGCGGCTCGGGCACGCCTGGTCCGCGTTCGGGCCGTACACCACGCCGCTGCTGCGGACCTGGCAGGAGCGCCACCCGGGGACCCCGCTGGAGCTGCTCCGGATCGACGACCGCACCGCCGGCCTGACCCGGGGCGAGGTCGACGCGGCACTGCTGCGGGGGCCCGTGGACGCCCCGGGGCTCGTCGCCGAGGTGCTGTTCACCGAGGCCCGGGTGGCGGCGGTGACCGCGGACGGGCCGCTCGCGGGGCGGGCGTCGCTCGCGCTCGCCGATCTCGCGGACGGCCCCGTCGTCCTGAACACCGTCTCCGGGACCACCACCGTCGGCCTGTGGCCGCCGCACGCCCGCCCGGCCGCCACCCTCACCGTCGGGAACACCGACGACTGGCTCACCGCCATCGCCGCCGGCCGCGGCAGCGGGGTGTCCACCGCCTCGACGGCGACCCTGCACCCGCACGCGGGGGTCGCCTACGTCCCGCTCGACGATGCCCCGGGCGTCCCGGTCCTCCTCGCCCGCCGCGACGCCCCCGGCCACCCGGCCCTGCCGGAACTGGCGGCGCTGGCCCGGGAGATCATCGCCAGGGGTCCGTGAGCGCGTGGCGCACCCGGGCATTTCGCACAGCCCCGGGCCGGTTGGGACGGCAGAGAGCACGACGGCCTCGACTTCCACCTCGGCCTGCCCGAGGCGCTGGAGCCGCGGTACGTACCGATCCGCCCGATGGTCCCCACGCCCGAGCAGACCGCGGAGCTCCTGGCGAACGCCCCGGCTCCGGACAGTCCGACCGCCATCGCCTTCAGCGCCGGATCCACACCTCCGGCCGACCTGGTGGACTTCGTCAACTCCCGTACGACACGGGCGCTGAGCCCCACGTCAGCGGGTGGCGTCGCCTCCGCACGCGGACTCGCGGGGATGTACGCGGCAGCCGCGGCCGGCCTGGACGGCGGGGCGCCGCTGCTCAAGCCGGAGACGCTCGCCGAGTTCGGCCGGAGCCACCTGCGCGATCACCTCCGCGAGGTGCCGGGCCCGGTCGTACGTGCTCGTACGCGCTCACACGCCGGGTCCGAGCCCCTCCGCGATCACCTCCGCGAGGTGCCGGGCCCGGCGTCCGGCGAGCTGGTCGAGCTGCGTACGGCAGGAGAAGCCGTCCGCGAGGAGTTCCGTCCCGGGTTCCGCGTCCCGTACGGCGGGGAGCAGCCGTTCCTGTGCGCAGGCGACGGACACCTCCCAGTGGCCCTTCTCGAAGCCGAAGTTCCCGGCGAGCCCGCAGCAGCCGCCGCTGAGTTCGCCGGTCAGGCCCATCCGTTCGCGCAGCCGGCGTTCCGCCGCGTCGCCGAGGACCGCGTGCTGGTGGCAGTGCGTCTGGCCGACGGCCGGGCGGTCCAGGCGGGGCGGGGTCCAGTCGGGGGCGCACTCCTCCAGGTACTGGGCCAATGTCCGTACGGACGCGGCCAGTTCGGCGGCGCGCGGGTCGTCGGGGAGGAGTTCGGGCAGGTCGGTGCGGAGCGTCGCGGCGCAGCTCGGTTCGAGGACGACGAGCGGCCCGCCGGGGAAGAGCCGGAGCCGGTCCAGGGTCCGGCGCATCACGCGGCGTGCCGCGTCCAGCTGGCCCGTCGATACGTAGGTGAGGCCGCAGCACACCCCGCGCGGGGGCGGCAGCACCGTACGCCCCGTCGCCTCCTCCAGGACCCGGACGGCCGCCCGGCCCGTCTGCGGGGACAGGTGCTCGGTGAAGGTGTCCGCCCAGAGGGCCACCACCCGGTCGGAAGAGAGGACGCGCGTCCCCTCGCCCTGACGGCGACGGCGCAGCCACCGGCTGTACGTCTCCGTCGCCAGCACCGGAATCGTCCGCTCGGGCGCGATCCCCGCCAGCCGTTTCGCGAGCGCGGCGAGCGGGCGCAGCCGGGCCAGGGCGTTCAGCGGGCGGGCGAAGGGGGCGGCCAGGCGCAGCCACCGCGGCAGGCGGCCCATCGTGTAGTGGGCGGCGGGGCGGCGGCGGCCCCGGTAGTGGTGGTGCAGGAACTCCGCCTTGTACGTGGCCATGTCGACGCCGACCGGGCAGTCGCTGCGGCACCCCTTGCAGGAGAGGCAGAGGTCGAGCGCGTCCCGCACCTCCGTACTCCGCCAGCCGTCCGTGACGACCTCGCCCGCGAGCATCTCGTGCAGCAGCCGGGCCCGCCCCCGGGTCGAGTGGGCCTCCTCGCCGGTCGCGCGGAAGGACGGGCACATGACGCCCGCGCCGCTCGTCCCCGTCGTACGGCACTTGGCGACTCCGACACACCTGCGTACCGCGCCCGCGAAGTCCCCGCCGTCCTGCGGGTAGCCGAACTCCACGTCCACCGGGCGCCGGGGCAGGACCGCGAAGCGGAGGTTCGTATCGAGCCGGTCCGGGCGGACGAGCATCCCGGGGTTCAGGCCGCCGTCCGGGTCCCACAGGTCCTTGAACCGGCCGAAGAGGCCGACGAGTTCGTCCCCGTACATCCGGGGCAGCAGCTCCGCGCGCGCCTGGCCGTCGCCGTGCTCGCCGCTGAGGGAGCCGCCGTGCGCGACGACCAGGCCGGCCGTCTCCTCGGAGAACCGGCGGAAGCGGGCCGCCCCGTCCGCGCCGATCAGGTCGAAGTCGATGCGTACGTGGATGCAGCCGTCGCCGAAGTGGCCGTACGGGGTGCCGCGCAGGCCGTGTTCGGTGAGCAGCGCCCGGAAGTCGCGGAGGTAGGCGCCGAGCCGGGCGGGCGGCACCGCGCAGTCCTCCCACCCGGGCCAGGCCTCACTGCCGTCGGGCATCCGGGTCGCGGTCCCTGCGGCGTCCTCGCGGATCCGCCACAGGGCCCGCTGCCCGGCCGGGTCGGTGACGACCGTCCCGTCGACGGCGTCGGCCGCCCGCAGGATGCGTTCGGCGTGCGCCTTCGCCTCGGCCGGGGTGTCGCCGCCGGTCTCGACGAACAGCCAGGCGGCCCCGCGCGGCAGCCCGGCGGACTCGGTGACGAGGTCGGCGGCCATGCCCTCGACGGTGAGCGGGCCGTACGGGAGGAGGCCCGGGGCGGCGTCGGCGGCGTCGGACTCGTCGGCGTACCCGAGGACGGCCAGGGCGCGGGCGCGCGGGGCCTCGACCAGGCGCACGGTGGCCTCGGTGACGACGCCGAGGGTGCCCTCGCTGCCGCAGAACGCCCGGACCGGGTCGGGGCCGCCGGGGTGTTCGGGGAGCAGGGCGTCGAGCGCGTAGCCGGAGATGCGGCGTGGGAGGTCGGGGTAGCCGGTGCGCAGGAGGGCGAGGTGGGCGGCGACGAGCGCGCCGACTCCCTCGGGTCCCTCGCCGCTCCCCTGTTCCAGGCGCAGCGCCTCGCCCCCGTACCGGACCACCGACAGCTTCCGCACGTTGTCCGCCGTCGTGCCCCAGGCCACCGAGTGCGCGCCGCAGGAGTTGTTGCCGATCATCCCGCCGAGGGTGCAGCGGCTGTGGGTGGAGGGGTCGGGGCCGAAGGTCAGTCCGTGGGGTGCGGCGGCGGCCCGCAGGTCGTCCAGGATCACGCCGGGCTGGACGACGGCGGTGCGGGCGGCGGGGTCCAGGTCGAGGACCGTGCGCAGATGGCGGGTGAGATCGAGGACGAGGCCGGTGCCGGTGGCCTGCCCGGCGATGGACGTGCCGCCGCCGCGCGCCACCACCGGGACGCCGTGCTCCCGGCAGACGGCCAGGGCGGCGGCGATGTCGTCGGCGTCGCGCGGGGCGAGCACGCCGAGCGGGACGCGGCGGTAGTTGGAGGCGTCCATGGTCGTCAACGCCCGTGCGGTGACCCCGAAGTCGCTCGCGCCGCGTACGGCGGAGCGGAGCGCCGCGACGAACGCCGGGGAAGCTTCCGGGGGAGTTTCGGCATGCGATCGATGCTGTTCGGCCATGGCTTCAGCATGCCGTCGGTACAGGTGAACTCTTGGGATGCGGGCGGCCCAAAGCGTATAAGCAGTACAAAAAAGGCCACAAGATCTTCCCAAACAGACCGTCAAGTCTCCTATAGTGACCAAGACTTGCGCAGGAATTATCAGCTCCAGTTGTGCATGATCGCCCACACCCGTGGCGAACTGTCCTGATTTCGACCTGTACAGCTTCGCCATGTCCGCACCGTCCGCCACCGAGGACTCCGATTGCGCCCCTCACCCCGGCCCACCGCACTCGCCCTGCTGATCTCGGCAGCCGCAACCGGCACGCTGACCCTGTGGGGCGTCGCCGCGGCCCCTGACGCGGTACGGACCCCGCTGGCCTGGGGCGCGGGCGCAGCCGCCGTGCTGCTGAGCGTCTGCGTGGCCGTCACCGTCCACACTCTGGGGACCGCACGGACGCTGCGCGCCCTGCGGGCCGCCGACGCCCAGCGGTTCAGCTCCGAGACCTCGCGTCTGGTCTCCGCCGCCGCCGCCGAGGCACAGCGCTTCACCGCGGAGACCGCCCGGATCAAGGGCGCCGCTTCCGCCGAGACCGCCCGACTCGCCGCCGAGGCGCGCGCCGAGCACGAGCGGATCGCCGCGGACGCCGCCGCCGAGCAGGCCCGCCTCGCCGTCACCGTCGACCGGCTGACCTCCCGCGCCTCCCGTGCCGAGACCGAGCGCTCCGCGGCCGTCGCCGCCTGCGCCAACGCGGCCGGGCGGATGCAGGCCCTGGCCACCAGCATGCTGGCCGACCTCCGCGAGATGGAACACCGGCACGCGGACGAGTCCGTGCTCGGGGACCTGCTCCACCTGGACCACCGCACCGCCCAGGCGGGCCGCCTCGCCGACTCCATCGCCGTGCTGACCGGGGCCCGCTCCGGCCGGCGCTGGGCCAAGCCGATCGTCATGGAGTCGATCCTGCGCGGCGCGATGGGCCGGATCGGCAGCTATCAGCGGGTCCGGCTGCACTCCACCAGCGATGCCGCCATCGCCGGTCACGCGGCCGAGGGCGTCATGCACGCACTCGCCGAACTCCTCGACAACGCGGCCAACTTCTCGCCGCCCACCGCCGAGGTCCATGTGTACGTGGAGGAGGTCCCGGCGGGCATCGTCATCACCGTCGAGGACAGCGGGCTCGTCATGAGCGAGGTGCAGCTGCGCCGCGCGGAGAAGGCGGTCTCCGCCGAGAACCAGGACCTCACCAGCCTCTCGGGCACCCGCCTCGGGCTCGCCGTCGTCGGCCGGCTGGCCCGCAAGCACGGACTGACCGTCTCCTTCCGGCCGTCCGCCCGGGGCGGCACGGGCGCGCTGATGATGCTCCCCCAGGACCTCATCTCCCGCGCGCCCGCACAGACCCCGGCGGCCCTGGCAGCGGTGGCCCCGGCGGCCCCGGCAGCAGCGGTCCCGGCGGCCACCACGTCGGCCGCTGCCGCCCTCGCCCCCGCCCTCCCCGCCGAGCCGGAGCCCTCGCACGCCTCGGCCGCCGGTGCGGACACCGCCGACGCCGCGGCCCGGTCCCTCACCGAGGACGACACCGCCACGCCCCTGACCCCGACGGCGGAGCCGGAGTTCCCGGAGTTCCCGGAGTTCCCGGAGTTCCCGGCCTCTTCGGCGGATTCGAAGCCCCCGGGCTCTTCCGTGGACTCGAAGCTCTCGGGCTCTTCCGTGGATTCGGAGTCCGAGTCCACCGGCACCGTGCCCACGTTCGGCGAGAGCGGCCTGCCCAAGCGCCGCCGCGGCCGCACGCTGGCCGCCGCCGAGTCCCGTACCGGCAACGCCACCCCCGGCGGAGCCGAACCCCCCCGGGCCCGTACCACCGACCCGAAGGTCCAGGCAGCACGCTTCAGCACCTTCAGCAAGGCGGTACGGGCCAACTCCACGCACCCGGAAGGCAACACCCGATGACCGCGACCACCGACGAGAAGCTCAACTGGCTGCTGGAGGGGCTGCTCGACCGCACCCCCGGGACCCGGCACGCCCTCGTCCTGTCCCGCGACGGCCTCAAGCTGTGCCGCACCCCCGAGCTCTCCGTCGACCAGGCCGACCAGCTGGCCGCGATCTCCGCCGGGATCCAGAGCCTGTCGCACGGCGCGTCCATCGAGTTCGGCGACGGCACCGGCGGCGTACGGTCCGCGATGGCCGAGTTCTACGGCGGCGTGCTGTTCATCGTCGAGGCGGGGGCCGGAGCCCACCTGGCCGTCGTCGCCGACGAGGACTCCGACGTGGGCCTCGTCGGCCACAACATGAGCGAACTCGTCGAGCAGCTCGGCGAACACCTCGTCGCACCGCCCCGCGAACCCGCCGAGGTTCCGGCCGTATGACGACGGCACCCCGCCCCCGACCGGGCCGCGACGACGATCCGGACCGGCTGTACACCCTCACCGGGGGACGCAGCCGGTCCGACTCCGCCGCCTTCGACCTGGTGACGCTCGTCGTCGCCGAGTGCGATCCGGCCCCCGGGATGCAGTCCGAGCACGTGGCGATCCTGCGGATGTGCCAGGGCCCCACCGCCGTCGTCGAGATCGCCGCGAGCCTGAACCTGCCGGTCAGCATCGTCCGCATCATGCTGTGCGACCTGCTCGACACCAGCCGGATCAGCGCCCGCCACCCCCGTACAGCCCGTGTCGCGGACCGTCTCCCCGACCCCGACATCCTGGAACAGGTGCTCGTTGGACTCCGCAACCTCTGACCGCGCCGCCCTGAGCGCGACGGCCGACAACGGACTCAAGATCGTTGTCGTCGGCGGCTTCGGGGTCGGCAAGACCACCATGGTCCGATCCGTGAGCGAGATCCGTCCGCTCAACACGGAGGAGACCATGACCCGCGCGGGCGAGGCCGTCGACCACCTCGACGGCGTCCAGGCCAAGACGTCCACCACGGTGGCGTTCGACTTCGGCCGGATCACGCTCGACGAACGGTCCGTGCTGTACCTCTTCGGCGCGCCCGGACAGGAGCGGTTCTGGTTCCTGTGGGACCGGCTGTTCTCCGGCACGCTCGGCGCGGTCGTCCTCGTCGACACCCGGCGGCTCGCCGACTCCTGGTACGCCATCGACCGCCTGGAGCACCACGGCACGCCGTTCATCGTGGCGTGCAACGACTTCGGCGGCCCGCTCCACAGCGAGCAGCAGATCCGGGAGGCCCTGGATCTCTCGGAAGACGTACCGCTGGTGGAGTGCGACGCCCGCGACCGCTCGTCCAGCAAGTACGTGCTCATCACGCTCGTCGAGCACCTCGCCGCGCTCTCCGCCGCCCGCCTCCGCGCCCCCGAGGCGGCCCTGGCGACGGCCGGCCCGACCCCGGAGCCCGCCCCGTGACCACTGCCTCCGGCTGCCCCGTGACCGGCGGATCCGTCCCCCTGTCCGGGCCCCGCTTCCAGAGCGACCCCGTCCAGCTCTACCGCGACATGCGGCGCGACCACGGGGCGCTCGCCCCGGTCGTACTGGACGGCGACGTGCCCGCCTGGCTCGTCCTCGGCTACCGCGAACTGCACCAGGTCACCGGCGACCCGGTCCTCTTCAGCCGGGACTCCGACCTGTGGAACCAGTGGGACCGCATCCCCGACGACTGGCCGCTGCTGCCGATGATCGGGCGCAAGCAGCCCTCGATCCTCTACACGGTCGGCGAGCGCCACAGCGTCCGCGCCATGATGATCAGCAACGCGCTGGAGGGCGTCGACCCGTTCTCCCTGAAGCGGTACGCGGAGGAGTTCGCGGACGAGCTGATCGACCGGTTCTGCACCAAGGGCTCGGTGGACATCATCGCGGAGTACGCCAAGCTGCTCCCCGCCCTCGTACTGGCCAGGATCTACGGCTTCTCCGACGCGGAGGCGCACCCCCTGGTCAGCGCGATCAACGACATGATCGACGGCCGCGAGCGGGCGCTCGCCGGACAGCAGCACCTGGCCACCTCGATGTTCCGGCTGCTGGCCGACAAGCACGCCGAGCCCGGCGACGACGTGGCCAGTCGGATGATCTCCGACCGCGGCGGCTTCACCGACGAGGAGGTCGCCCAGGACCTCATGGTCATGATGGCGGCCGGTCACCAGCCGACCGCCGACTGGATGGGCAACTCGCTGCGCCTGATGCTCACCGACGACCGGTTCGCCGCCTCGCTCTCGGGCGGCCGGCACAGCGTCGCCGAGGCGATGAACGAGGTCCTCTGGGAGGACACCCCCACCCAGAACGTGGCCGGCCGCTGGGCCGCCCGCGACACCCACCTCGGCGGCCGCCACATCCGCGCCGGTGACCTGCTGCTCCTGGGGATCGCCGCCGCCAACGGCGACCCGCAGGTGCGGACCCACGCCTCCGCGCTGACCGGCGGCAACAACGCCTTCTTCTCCTTCGGCCACGGCGAGCACCGCTGCCCGTTCCCGGCCCAGGAGACCGCCGAGGTCATCGCCCGTACCGGCATCGAGGTCCTGCTCGACCGGCTGCCCGACGTGGACCTCGCCGTCCCCGCCGAGCAGCTCACCCGCCGCCCGTCACCGTGGCTGCGCGGACTGACGGACCTGCCGGTGACCTTCACGCCCACGCCCGCCCTCGGCAGACCCGGAAACCACGGAGGCCCCGCATGACCCGCATCGTGCTCGACCCGTTCGTCACCGACCTCGACGGCGAGAGCGCCGCACTGCGGGCGGCCGGTCCGCTGGCGGAGGTGGAGCTGCCGGGCGGGGTGCACGTCTACGCGGTCACCCGCCACGCGGAGGCCCGCGCGCTGCTCACCGACAGCCGGGTGGTCAAGGACATCAACGTCTGGGGCGCCTGGCAGCGCGGCGAGATACCGATGGACTGGCCGCTGATCGGCCTGGCCAACCCGGGCCGCTCGATGCTGACGGTCGACGGGGCTGACCACCGCCGTCTCCGAACGCTGGTGGCGCAGGCGCTCACGGTGAAGAGGGTGGAGCGGCTGCGGTCCGGGATCGAGGCGCTGACGAACGCGAGCCTGGAGAAGCTGGCGGCCCTCCCGGCCGGGCAGCCGGTCGACCTGAAGACCGAGTTCGCCTACCCGCTCCCCATGAACGTCATCAGCGAGCTCATGGGCGTGGACGCGGCGGACCACCCGCGCCTCAAGGAGCTGTTCGAGAAGTTCTTCTCGACGCAGACGCCGCCGGAGGAGGTCCCGCAGATGATGGCGGACCTCGGGGCCCTCTTCACGAAGATCGTCGACGCCAAGCGGGCGAACCCGGGCGACGACCTGACCAGCGCCCTGATCGCGGCCTCCGAGAACGGTGACCACCTCACCGACGAGGAGATCGTCAACACGCTGCAACTGATCATCGCCGCCGGGCATGAGACCACGATCAGCCTGATCGTCAACGTCGTCGAGGCGCTCCAGACCCACCCCGAACAGCGCGAGAAGGTGCTGAACGGGGAGATCGGGTGGGACGGCGTGATCGAGGAGACGCTGCGCTGGAACACCCCGACCTCGCACGTCCTGATCCGCTTCGCGACGGAGGACATCAAGGTCGGCGACAAGATCCTGCCGAAGGGCGAGGGCCTGATCATCTCGTTCGGCGCGCTGGGCCGCGACGAGGAGAGCCACGGCCCCACGGCGGGCGAGTTCGACGCCACCCGCACCCCGAACCGCCACATCGCCTTCGGCCACGGGCCGCACGTCTGCCCGGGTGCGGCGCTGTCCCGCCTGGAGGCGGGGATCGCGCTCCCCGCCCTCTACGAGCGGTTCCCGGACCTGGAACTGGCGGTCCCGGCCACCGAGCTGCGCAACAAGCCGATCGTGACGCAGAACGACCTGTACGAGCTGCCGGTGGAACTGGGCTGCCCGTTCGGCCACGACGCGTAAGCCTTCCCTCAGCGGCGCCGGGCCACGAGCCCAGACCGCCCCGCCGGGGGTGACGTCCACGGGGTGGGCGGGGCGCCCGGCCACGAGCCCTGACCGCCCGCCGGCGGTGACGTCCACGGGCCGGAGCGCACGTCTCATCGGACGGACACGGTTACGGAGCCGTGCCACCGAGGGACTACGCTCCGTCCCGTGGCCGACATCCAGATTCCCGCTGACATCAAGCCCGCCGACGGACGCTTCGGCGCCGGTCCTTCCAAGGTGCGGACGGAGGCGCTCGACGCGCTGGCCGCCACCGGCACCTCCCTCCTCGGCACGTCCCACCGCCAGGCCCCGGTCAAGAACCTGGTCGGCGAGGTACGGGACGGTGTGCGCAGTCTCTTCTCCCTCCCCGAGGGTTACGAGGTCGTCCTGGGCAACGGCGGCTCCACCGCCTTCTGGGACATCGCGACGCACGGTCTGATCGAGTCGAAGTCCCAGCACCTGAACTTCGGTGAGTTCTCCTCGAAGTTCGCCAAGGCCGCGAAGCTCGCGCCCTGGCTGTCCGACCCCACCGTCATCGCCTCCGAACCGGGCACCCACCCGGACCCGCGGGCCGAGGCGGGCGTCGACGTCTACGCCTTCACCCACAACGAGACCTCGACGGGTGTCGCGGCCCCGGTCAAGCGCGTCGCGGGCGCCGACGAGGGCGCCCTCGTCCTGGTGGACGCCACTTCCGGTGCGGGCGGCCTGCCGGTCGACATCACCGAGAGCGACGTCTACTACTTCGCCCCGCAGAAGTCCTTCGCCTCCGAAGGCGGCCTGTGGATCGGCGTGTTCTCCCCGGCCGCCCTGGAGCGCGCCGCCCGGATCCACGCCTCGGGCCGGCACATCCCGGAGTTCTTCTCGCTGCCGACGGCGATCGACAACTCCCTGAAGAACCAGACGTACAACACCCCGGCGCTGTCCACCCTCTTCCTGCTGAACGAGCAGCTGAAGTGGATGAACACCCAGGGCGGCCTGGACTTCACCACGGGCCGCACGGCGGCTTCGTCCGGCCACCTCTACGGCTGGGCCGACGAGTCGAAGTACGCCACCCCGTTCGTCACGGACCCGGCCAAGCGCTCGCAGGTCATCGGCACGATCGACTTCGCGGACGAGATCGACGCGGCGGCCGTCGCCAAGGTGCTGCGCGCCAACGGCATCGTGGACACCGAGCCGTACCGCAAGCTCGGCCGCAACCAGCTGCGCGTGGCGATGTTCCCGGCGATCGACCCGGCGGACGTGCAGGCGCTGACGGCGTGCATCGACCACGTGATCGAGAAGCTGTAACTTCCCGGTTCTCGACTGCCCGAAGACGGCCCGGCACCCACGCGGTGTGCCGGGCCGTTGCTTGCCCCATTCCCCGCGCAGGAGGCCCGCGATGCCCACAGCTTCCGTCGACCGCCCCTGTGGCCATGGGCCGGAGCCGCTGATCGAAGCCGCGAATCGGCTCATGGACCGGCTTCCGGGGTATCGCGTCGAGATCATCGACGGCATGATCACCGTGGCACCGCTCCGGGACGGCCCCCATGCCAACGCACTGACCACGGTCATGGCCCCCCCTCCTCGCCGCCGGGCTTGACGACGGCGACACCGCAGTCCTCCAGGCCGTCGGCCTCTGGCTCCCCAGCGGCCCCGAGGACTACGTGGTCCCCGATCTGGCGATCGTCGACGCCGACCTCGACGAGCACCTGATCGAGAACAACTGCTACGACCCCGCCTGCTTCCGCCTGGTCCTGGAGGTCACGTCCGGGAACCACCAGACCGACCTGCGCCACAAGGTCGTCGCCTACGCCCAGGCCAACATCCCGGTCTACGTCATCGTCGACCGCAAGCACGGCCGCGTGCACGTCCTGACCGAGCCGCTCCCCGCCGGCTACGACCGCCACGAGGTCTACGCCCCCGGCCAGGAGGCCCCGCTCCCCGACTCCATCGGCACCGAAGTCGCCCTGGACGTCGACGAGATCGTGCGCGCGGGCAGCCCGAAGCGCTGAGGACGCGGCCTACTCCCCCGGCGCCGCCACCAGCACCGCCCGCAGCGCGGTTATCCCCGCCAGCCACTCCTGGTCCGCGCCGGCGTCCGCCCACAGGTCCAGCGGCTCGGCGTTCTTCAAGGTGAGGCGGTCCAGCGCGCGGACGGCCAGCGGGCGCAGGTCGGCGGGGAGCGGCGGCAGGGGCTGCTTCGGACCGTACGCGGTGGTGACGGGCTCTCCCCCGGGGCACTGCGCGGCGATCAGCGCGGCAGCGGCCACCGCCTCCTCCCCGCCGTCCACATAGTCCTGCGGCCCGGTGCCCGAGACGGCGGCCAGGACACCCCGAAGCACGTCCGCCTTCTCCCCGGGCTCCGCGTCGTCGACCCGGCCGCCGAAGTCGGCGGCGGTGTCGTTGTCGAAGTGGCCGATGTCCCAGGCGCCCATGGGAGCCCCCCTCAATCCGCTGTGCCGGTCAGTCCGCTGTGCTGATGTCCTCATCCTCACAGCCGCCACTGACAATCGGCCTGCGCGCGAGCACGAACCCCTGCGGCGACCGCTCCGGGAACGGCCCGTCCGTCTCCCGCTCCCGCCACACCACGGACCGGACTTCCAGGCCAGCGTCCCGCAGCAGTTCGGCGATCCGCTCCGGCTGCCGCCGGTGGAAGACGAGCGAGATTTCCTGGCCCAGCGCCTCCGTCAGCCGCAAGGGTTCGTCCCCGACCTGGAAGCCGAGCTGTACGTACGCCCCCGGGGCCAGAACGCGGTGGAACTCCGCGAAGGCGAGGGGCAGTTCCTCGTCCGGGACGTGGATGGTCGAGTACCAGGCGAGCAGCCCGCCCAGCGACGCGTCCGGCAGCCCGAGCCCGAGCATGGAGCCCTCCTCGAAGCGCAGCCCGGGGTGATCCTTCCGCGCCTCGGCCAGCATCTGCGGGGCGAGGTCGATCCCGAACACGTCGAGCCCCAGCCCGAGTCCGTGCAGATACCCGGTCACCCGGCCGGTACCGCAGCCGACGTCGGCCAGCGGGAGACCACCGCCGCCCTTCGCCACCAGCTCGCCGAAGGCGGTCAGCAGCCCGCGTTCCAGCGGCTTGGCCGCCAGCTCGTCACGGGTCCAGCTCGCGTAACCGTCGGCGATGGCGTCGTACGAGGTCCGGGTGGTGCGCAGGAAGTCAGGTTCGGCGGTCATGGGCCGGAACCCTACGACAGGCCTGACACCGCAACCACACTCGCGGCACCGCCGGAGGCCGGGCGCGGTGTGCGGGGCGCCGGAGCATTGATGTCCCGTCGGCTGAACGGGTCGTTGCTGACCTGCCGGTTCCTGGTTCGCCGAGCGCGGGGACCACAGACAGGTCACCTGTGACACCGAAGCTGGATCGGGACCACCCCCGCGTGCGCGGGGACCACCCGACGGCGATCTGTACGCCGATCCCGGACACGGGACCACCCCCGCGTGCGCGGGGACCACTCGCGGAACGGGGCGTTCTTCTCCAGCAGCCGGGGACCGCCCCCGCGTGCGCGGGGACCACATCTGGACGCGGCGAATCAGACCGGCCGCCCTGGGGACCACCCCCGCGTGCGCGGGGACCACGTCGGCTCCTTCGAGGAACTCCCCGACGGGGCGGGACCACCCCCGCGTGCGCGGGGACCACGCCTACGGCTTCTGCCGCGCGCACGCGGTCGCGGGACCACCCCCGCGTGCGCGGGGACCACAGTTCGTGACCTGCGGGTTTATGCGGCCGAGGGGCTGTTTTTACTTACTTCTTGAAAAACCGACATATCTCCCCCTGTGTGGCAAACCGTCCTGGCTTAAAGGTGGGTTGTCAGGAGTGATTCTGCCCTTTGCCGGCCGTGAGAGGCGTCTCGTTCTCTGCAAGAGGAAGGGCGTTCGCCGTCGTGCTCGGGATTTCGCGGAGGTGAATGGTTGCCATGCGGGGGCTAAGTCGCATGTCGCGTGCTTCGCCGGAGGCTTCTGTCGGTTGGGGGCGCGAGTTGATCGTGGCCCCCGGTCTCAGACGGGTTTGAGGAGGTCGCGGAGGTTGGCCATGCGGGCTTTGATGTCGGCGATTTCGGTGGGGTGGGCCGGGGTCTTGGCGGTGGTGGAGTGGTGGTGGGTGCGGCAGGGGTGGCAGAGGCCGTCGGGGAGGGCTTCCGGGGGGCCGGGGCGGCCGCAGTCGGTGCATTCCATGAGGATGCGGCGGGGTGGGGCGAGGGTGCTGGGCGGGGTGCTCTCGGTGGGCAGCCGGGGTGGGAGTTTGTCGGTGAGACGGCGGCGGATCAGGCCGGCAGGGGAGTCGACCTTGGCGGGGAGTCCTGCGGTGAGGGCGCTGGTCAGGTAGTCGGTGGTGACGCCCCGGGCGAGCCATTCCGCCGCCTGTGGTTCCAGCGCTGCGCAGTCGTCGGCGGAGAGGGTGAGGCGGTGGTCGTCGCGGCCCAGGCGGGCCAGGGCGAGATACGCGGGGGAAGGGCCTGCTACGAAGGTCGGGGCTACGGAGGTCGGGGGCGTCGCGGGGGCCGTGTCCGGTGCGGGCGTCGCGGGCTCGGCGTCCGGTGCCGGTCCCCGGTTCCGGGTGCGCTGCTGCGGTACGCCGGTGGGCTCGGGCACCGGTTCCGCACCGGGGCCCTGCGGGGCGGGCGGTGGCGGTTCCTCGGCCGCGCTCCACGGCGGCGGGGAGGCCGTGTCCGGTGCGGGGGTGTTCGGTGTGGAGCTGACGGTGCGGGTGGCGTTCTCGGTGGTGAGGTAGGTGTTCCACCACTGGTTGTCGTGGGCGGTGCGGGACCAGAAGGTGCGGTAGACCCAGCGGGTCTCGTCGCCCGCGCCGCCGACCGGGCAGCGTACGCGTCGCAGGTGCCCGGCGACGGACAGGGCGGTCAGGGCGGTGGAGATGGCCTGCTGCCCGTAGAGCGGGAGCTGCTTGGCCAGGTGCTTCACGCTCATCGCCGCGCCCTCGGGGAGGTGGTCCACGAACCCGGCGACGTACCGCTCACGCGTCGGCAGCAACGCGAAATCATCACGCGCACGGGGAAGTTGGTCCGGTGCCGTGCGTTTGCCGTAGCCGGGCTTGGCCATCGGGTACGCGGCGGAGCGTGCGGGGGCGTGCGGGGCGGAGCTAGGCTGCTGGGTAGCCACGGGGTCGCCTTCCACGGGAGCGATCTTGCGGTGAGACCCCGGCCTGGTGCTTGCAACACCGTGTCGGGGTCGTTTGGTTCTCGCACCGTAAGCAGTCGTGACGCTGCGCCGCAAGCTGTCACGATTAGTCATACTTCCCGGCCGTGACGAGGGCAGGGAGGTGGGGAGGTTTTCCCCAAACCCCTTCATCTACCCACCGGTTAAAGAAGGCGCTCGAACCCCGGGTCCCGCATCCCGACACCCGAAGCCTGGGCCCCGAGCCTCGGGCCGGGGCACTGCCCGCGTACACCCGGAAGAGTGACCCGACCGTCCCGAAGCCCGAGACCCGAAGCCCGAAGCTCAGGGCTCGGGACCCGAGCTTCGAGGATGAAGTGGAGACAGCCCGGCCTGCGGGTGCGCGGGGCCTTCCATCTCGCGATTGCTCGGCCGCCGCCTACGATCGCAGCATGATTCGTGCAGGCGTGTTCGATGTCGGTGAGTGCCTGGTCGACGAGATCCATGAGTACGGCACTCGGGCTGACTGGCTGATTCCGGACTGGTTCCGGGCCCGGTGTCCTGGGAACGGCTTTCAAGAGCGTGCTGGGGGAAGCGTCCACCTTGTGGATGACCTGCACGTTCCCCGTCCTCCGGGCCCCTCTCAGCCCTCGGCGGTCCACACCTGGTCCACTGGCCTCGTACGGGTCCCTGACGCCTCACGCCTCACGCCACCGACTTCCGCACTGCCTCAGCCAGCGTAGCCGCCCGCATGTCGTCCGACCCACTGACGATGTGGTTCATCACGTAGCCAAAGGCAATGCCGTGCTGCGGATCGGCGAAGGCAAGTGAGCCACCGCGCCCGGTGTGGCCGAACGCGTTCGGTCCGGTCATGGCGTTGCTCTCGGTGGGCAGCATGTAGCCGGTGCCGAATCGGCTGGGGAACACCATCACCTGATCCTTCCCACTGGCCTGTTCCTTGGTCGCCGATGCCAGGGTCTCCGGGGCAAGCAGGCGTACTCCGTCGACCTCGCCGATCAGCGCGGCGTACATACGGGCGAGTGCGTGTGCGGTGCCGATGCCGTTGGAGGACGGGAGTTCCGCGGCCTGCACCTCTGGCGAGTCGAAGTCGATAGCGGCCGGGTCGGTGACCGCAAATGCCCGGTTGCTGAATGAGTTCGGGTCACGCCAAGCGGCGACCTGTTCGCGTAGTTCCTCTGGGAGGGATTCGGCAGGGACCGCTGTGAGATCCACAGCCGGTGGCCGGTACGCCATGCGGCTGACTCGATCACGTTCGCTCGTCGGCAGGCCGATGAAGAAGTCCAGTCCGAGGGGGCGCGCGATCTCGTCGGCGAAGAAGCGACCCGGCGTGCGGCCGGAGACTCGGCGGATCACCTCGCCGACCAGCCAGCCCCAGGTTCGGCCGTGGTACCCGTGGGCAGTGCCCGGAGTCCACTGGGGGCGCTGGGCCGCCAGCGCTGCCGCCATGGGGCCCCAGCTCAACGCCTCGCTGAGGGGCAATGGGTGATCCAGCGCGACCAAGCCGGCCTGGTGGGACAGGAGCCAGCGGACAGGGATGTCCGCCTTCCCGTTCGCCGCGAACTCGGGCCAGTACTTCGCCACGGGTGTTTCAAGGTCCAGTACGCCACGCTCGGCGAGCATGTGCACTGCGGTCGCGGTGGCTCCCTTGGTCGCTGAGTAGACCAGTTGCAGGGTGTCCCGCGTCCACGGGCGACCGGTCTCCGGGTCGGCGACGCCGCCCCAAAGGTCCACCGCTGGGCGGCCGTGTTGGTAGACACACACGGCCGCGCCGATGTCCCCGTGCCGGGTGAAGTTCTCCGTGAACGCGTCGCGGACCGGTTCGAACCCGGGCGCAACCTCACCGTGGATCGTCGTCATGCCACTCATCCTGACAGCTCCGCTGCCTTCTCTGACAGAGCGGTAGCCGGTGCTCAAAGGCGCTCGCCATCGGTGCGCACGACGAGGGTGACGCGCTCGCCCCTCGTGATCGGCCGTACGCCGTGGATGTGGTCGCGGGTGGCCGGGAAGGCGACCAGGGTGCCGCAGGGCGGCTTGATCTCCTGGGCGGGGTTCTCGAAGAAGAGTTCGCCGCCGCCGTAGGAGTCGGGGGTGTTGAGCCAGACTACGAAGGTGAGGTCGCCGCCGACGACGGGCTGTCCGTTGGTACGGGCGCGCTCGCGTTCGATGTCGGTGACCTCGTCGTGGTGGGCGACGAAGCCGACGCCGGGGCCGTAGCGGTAGATCACCGCCGGCTGGGTGGGTATCCGCTTCGGGGCGATCTCGAAGTGGCCACGCAGGTGGGCGGCGCAATGCGAGATGACCGCCTCCTCCAAGTGCGTCGGAACCTCGACGTACTCGCTCTTGCGCAGCGATTCGTCGATGACGCCCTGGTAGGTGCGCGGGCTGGTGGTCTGGTTCTTCACGTGGTCCATCAGCGCTCCGCAGAGGCTGAGGGGGATGGCGCTCTCTACGACGAGCGGTAAGCGGCTCTTCCAGGTCATGAGGTGGGCTCCTTCCGCCAACGGGTGCCTTCGGGCGAGTCCTCAAGGGTCACGCCCTGCTGGGTGAGCTGGTCGCGGATCGCGTCGGCCTCGGCGAACTTCCTCGCCGCGCGGAGCCGGTCGCGTTCCTTCACGAGTTCGTCGACAGCGGCGTCGCTCTGGGCGGAGCCGGGGATGTCGAAGGTTCCGAAGAGGTTGTTCACGTCCTCGATCAGCCGGAGGGCGGCCGGGCCGGCCGGTTCCTCCATGCGGTTCTGCTCGCGGATGTACTGGAACAGGACGGCGAGGGCGCCGGGGGTGTCGAAGTCGTCGTCCAGGCGCTCACGCATCTCCTTCCAGGCATCGGTGGCGCGTGCGGCGTTCGCCTGGCTGTCGGTGTGCGCGGGGTCGATGGTCCGGGCGAAGTTCTCGATCCGGCGGCGTGCCCCTCGGGCCTGCTCCAGCGTGGAGTCACTCAGCTCCATGGAGGAGCGGTAGTGCTGGGAGAGGAACGCGTGCCGCAGGGTGCGGAAGTCCGTCCGGGTGAGGGCGTCGCGGATGGTGAGGAAGTTTCCGGTGCTCTTCGACATCTTCTCGCCGTCGACGCGCAGCAGTCCGGTGTGCATCCAGTACCGGGCCAGCGGCTCGATGCCGGAGGCGGCTTCCATCTGGGCCACCTCGGCCTCGTGGTGCGGGAAGATGAGGTCCACGGCCCCGCCGTGCAGGTCGTACGAGGGCCCGAAGAACGTCTCCGTGATCGCGGTGTCCTCGATGTGCCACCCCGGCCGGCCCTGGCCCAGCTCGGTCTCCCAGAACGGCTCGCCGTCCTTGCGGCCCTTCCACAGCGCGAAGTCGCCCGGGTTGCGCTTCTTCGAGTGGTCATCGATCCGCGACACCGAGTCCTCGGGGCGCAGGTCGGTGCGGCCGGAGAGCTTGCCGTACGCGGGGAACGAGGCCAGGTCGAAGTACCAGCCGTCATCGAGCTGATAGGCGTGACCCCGCTCGATCAGCCGCTTGATCTGGTCCACGATGCCGTCGATGTGATCGTGGGCCCGCGCGTGGACGTCGACGCGCGTGTTCCCCAGCGCGGCCATGTCCTCCAGGTACTGCTTCTCGAAGAGCGCCGCGATCTCCTCCGGCGGGACACCCTCCTCCGCCGACCGTCGGATGATCTTGTCGTCGACGTCGGTGATGTTCTGGAGGTACGTGACCTTGTACCCGCTCGCCTCCAGGTACCGGGCGATGAAGTCGAACTGCGTGTACGTCTTCGCGTGCCCGACGTGGCTGGGGCCGTACACGGTGGGTCCGCACACGAACATCCGCACCTCGGCCTCCCGCTCGGGGCGGAACTCCTCGGTCTGGCTGGTCAGCGTGTTGTGGACCTTGATCGACATCATGCCTCCTGTGTAAGCGGATCACGCAGCGTACTGACGCCCGGACATAAGCGTCTAACTGGAACCGCCGTGCTCACCGAAGGGGGCGAATCGCGGGGACGGCAGGGAGGCGAAGACCGACGCCTCCTCCCCCAGCAGGTGGTGGTTGGCCTGCTGATACGCCCTCCGCACAGCCGCGATCGCCCCGGGGCTCAGGTCCATGCCAGCGGACTGGCAGAACTCCCCCAGCGCCTCGCACCGCCGCTCCAGGTCGACCATCGACAGCGGGTCGCACTGCTGGGCCTCGATCAGCAGGTTCTCCTGCTCGCCACTGATCAGGCCGAGCGCGCCGAGGGAGTACAGCTTCCACTTCATGTTCGGCAGCAGCTGACCCGAGCGGGCGTACATCCAGTCCACGACCTCGTCCAGCGCCCCGGATAGGACGAAGTGGCCCGTGGGCACTCCGACCCGCCGTGCCATCCGCAACGGGATCTCGCGCACGTCCCAGGTGATCCGGTTGTGCAGCCGGTAGGTCTCGCCCTCCAGCCGCTGAAGCTGCTCCCGGGACTTGTGAGAGATCAGCGCCTCGAAGGCTTCCTCGCGGTCGAACAGCGGCTCGCCCTTGTTCCCGTAGGCGTCGCACTTGTCGCTGTTCCACGTCGTGCGCGGGTCGGCCTCGTACTGGAAGAGGAGCTGGTGGACGTTGACCTCCATGCGCCCCCAGGGGACCGGCAGGTGGAAGCTGAACTCCGGGATCCAGGCGGGGAGCCGGTCGCGGACCAGGGTGTACGTGTCCGCCGGCCGCGGCCTCCACTCGTCTTCCTTGATCGGGACGTCGAGGATCACGGCCAGGTCGAAGTCGGAGTCGGTGCTGAACCGGGTGACGTTGCGGGGCGCGACCGCCGAGGAGGACAGGACGTAGAGCGCCTGGACCTCGGGCATCGTCTTGAGCGTGTCGAGCAGACCTCCGGCTGCGGCGCGGGCCTGCATTCTCAGGTTTTCCACGGGAACTCCTTGGTCAGATGATCGGGCGATCCATCACGGAGCGGAGTGCGGGAACGAGCTCCAGCGCGACGCCGCCGTGGGTGCGCTGGATGTGTGCGAGGGAAGGGCTGCTGTTGCCCTCGATGACCACGGGGCCACCGGGCGTCAGTGCGATGTCCCAGCCGATGAAGGGCACCTGCGGGAAGAGGCGGGCACAGCGCTCGGCCAGCTCTCGTACCTCCGTCATGCGGGAGATCCGGTGGTCGGCGAATGGCACCGAGCTGACGTGGTGGCGCGTGTGGGCGTTGAGGTGTCGGTCATAGCCGTGGCGGTCGAGTCGCCCGTCGGGGTGGACACGGATCTGCATGCCGCCGACGGCCGAGTTGTCCGTGGCGGTCTCGCTGCCGCCGAGCTTCAACATCACGTACAGGACCTCGGCGGCGCCTTCCCGCAGCAGGGTGATCACGCGGAACGTGTTGAGGGCGTACGGGTTCAGCACGTCCAGGTCGGGATGCTGCGGCACGTGCTGCTCCACCAGCCACGTGCCCCACCGCTGCGCGTAGGCCGGCAGGTCGAAGGCGTCCTCACCAGGCCGCACGATCACGACGCCGGATCCACCGCTGGAGTAGCGGGAGGGTTTGACCACCACGCGCCCGAAGACGGAAGCGCGATCGAGGACGACCCGCAGCGACACCGCCTCACCGTCGGAGGTCACACCCGCGCGGCGGTCACCGCTCGCGATCAGCGCGGGCTGCGGGATACCGGCCGAGGCAAGGATCTTCTTGCAGGACGTCTTGTCGTCCAGATCGATCGTGTCCCGGTTCACGCGGGGAAGGAGCCGGTGGAACAGGGCCGTCTCCGGCAAGTACGAACAAGCCCGTTCGGCCGACACCTCGTCCCGGTATCCGGCGTAGCGGAAGTAGTGGAACGGCAGGCAGCGCCACCGCGCGGAGACCTTCGCCAGGTCCCCGGAGATGCGGGCCAGGCTCTTCCTGTCCTCGTCGCGCAGCATCGCGGGGAGGTGCTCGCTCCGTAGCTGCCGCAATTGGTAGGGGAGGAACCGAGCGGCGGACACACGGGGAAGAACCCGAGTGCGGAACCACTCCTCGGTCATGGCCTGGCGGTGGTTGAAGCCGCGGTTCGCGGTACGTCTCATGGTGCTCCTCCCGTTGCTCAGTAGTCCGGGGTTCCGGCGATGGCCATCGCGACGACGCCGATGGTGGTGACGATCACGTAGGCCGCAACAGCGAGGCGCTGCCTCATAGGGCGGGCCCGATGTTGTCGGCGGCGGTGGACCAGGCGATGCCGTTCGCGGGCTGGATGTGAGCAATGCGGATGAGTCGGCCGCCGTGTCTCTCGTGGACGACTTCCGTCAGCTCCCCTTCGCCCCGGCTCGCGATGTCGCGGACCAGGCGGTGAAGGAGGGGGTGGTCCTCCCGGCCTTCGGCATCGACCGGATTCACCGCTCGGACTCCTCGCGGTCGCTCGCTCCGCGCCGGAGGAATCTCTCCCACCCGGACTCGGCGCGGGCTCGGAGGGCCGGACTCGGACCGGCCGGCGGCTCGGGAACCGTGTGCTGTCGTCCGCTGTCGCCGGGCGTACGAACGGGCAGAGGCTGGCTCATCACGACCTCCTCGGGGGTGGTGCAGCCCGCCACCCACACGAGGGACGTCGATGACGGGCTGCGGTCCTGGAAGCCGTCCGGAGCGGGCGGGGGAGCCGGTTAACCCGGGTGCTCAGCTCCGAACGGCGTGAGGCCCAGTGAACGGCCGTGGACCACGGGCTCGGAACGTTTCCCGGGGGTTCCTCCAGCGAGAGAAACCCCCGTTTCTCGCACGGGGAGTAGCCTCCTGACTACCAACCTGAGGGGAGGGGTGGGATGTCTGACCCGATGGCTCTGCACCCGCTGACCTACGTGCGAGAAGGCAAGGGCTGGGGCAAGGCCGAGTTAGCCCGGCGCATGCGTGAACGCGGGGCCGAGATGGGCGTACCGCTGGCCACCAACCGAACGACGGTCTGGAAGTGGGAGCAGGGACAGGCGCCTGACGCGGACGCGCAACGGGTGCTCGCTGACCTGCTGGAAGTCCCCGAGAACCACGTACGTTCGGTGGCCTGGCCTCGATGGTTGCCGGCGTGGGAGTCGACGGCCCTGGCGGCCCCGTGGACTCCGGCCGGCACGGTGAAGGTCTTCGCTGATCTGGTCAGGAGCGGCCACATGGATCGTCGGGGATTCCTGTCTATCACCGGCGTCGCACTGACGGGCGTTGCCGCCAACTGGGCAGCCGCGCCAGAGGCGTTCGCCTCGGCACTCGACGGCGACCGCGTCACCGACGCGATGGTGACCACCATCGAAGCGCGCGTGGACACCCTCCGCACGCTCGACGACCAGATGGGTGGCGCACGCCTCCTGGACCAGGCCACCAGCGACCTCGCGCTGATCACCAGCCTCCTCGACCACGGGCGCTACTCCGACGCCGTCGAACACCGCCTGTACGCCACGGCAGCCCGCGTGTCCTACCTCGCCGGTTGGATGGCCTACGACAAGGGCCTCCGCTCGCTCGGCCAGCGCTACTACGTCGGCGCCCTCCGCAGCGCCCACAGCGCCAAGGACGACGGCTTCGGCGCCTTCATCCTCGCCGAGATGGGCGTCCACATCTCCGACTCCGGCGACACGGCCGCACGCGTGAAGCTCATCGACACCGCCATTGGCAACGCCCCCTCGGCCCTCCCGCCTGCGGCGGCCTCGTACCTCCACCTCCACCAGGCCGAAGCCCTGTCCCGAGACACCCAGCACGAAGCGGCCGGCAAGTCCCTCAACCGGGCCTACGACCTGTGGGGCACACACCGCGAAGGCGACCGCCCCGACTGGCTTGGCTGGTACGGCGAGGCCCAGCTCAAGTCCACCGAGGGCAAGATCATGCTCCGCTCCGGCTACCCCGAGCGGGCAACCAGCGTCCTCGCGGTAGCAGTGGACCAAGCGGTCCCACGTGACCGAGCCGTGCGGTCCGGCCGCCTCGCCACGGCACGGTTGGCCGCCAGGGACCTGGACGGCGCCTTGGACGCCGCCAACCTCGGCTTGGAGTTGCTGGAGAGCCGCGTCCGATCCGACCGGGCATACGTCCGGCTGACGAAGTTCAGCGACTACCTGGAGCCGTACGCCGGGGTGCCGTCGGTCCTTGAGTTCCGCAACCGGCTTCAGGCGCTTCCGGCTGTCGCCTGACAGCGTTCCCGTGACGCCCCTGGCCCCGGCGCAGCCCTCCGACGCCAGGGCCAGCGCACCCCAAATCCGGCCCGTTCCCTGACAGTTGGCGATGGGTGCGACCGTTACCCTCGCGGCCGGCCGGAGCGGCTTCGGCCGGTGTCCTGTCCGGGTTGGGGTCGGCCCCTCAGGCTTTTTCGGCGCGGGCGGGCGGGGGCGGGTTGGCAGCCCATCGCCTCTCTCCGTCCTCCCACTCCCCGGTCGGCCGGAGGCCCGCCGCCGCAGCCACCGCCTCGGACGCCGCGTGGTCGGGGTGGATGTGGGCGACGAGCTCCCGGACGCCTGCGGCCGAGGCCAGGTGCGCCGCGAGGCCCTTCGCGGCCTCGCTCGCGTAGCCCCGGCCCTGCCACGGTGTCCCGAGGACCCAGGCGATCTCCGCGCGGGGCCCTCGTACCGTCGCCTGAACGTACCCGGCGAGGCTTCCGTCCTCCCCGACCCGGAGTACCCAGTTCCACCACAGCTCCCCGGGGTCCGGCGAACCGGCGCACTGCCGCTCGTACCGGGCCCGCAGCGCGGCCGGGTCCGGCGGGCCGCCCCCGGTGAACACGTACAGCGCGGGGTCGGCGAGGACGACCGCCATCTCCTCGGCGTACGCCGGATCGAGGGGGAGCGCGTCGAGGCGGGCGGTGGTGAACGGCGGGGGCGTGATGGTCGTCGGCACGGTGCCCGACCCTATGCCGGGCCACCACCCCGGGCACCCTGGTTTCCGCAGCTCACGGCCGGCACGTCCGGACGCTCACCGGCTCAGGCGCTGAAAGCGGCGGACCGCCAGCGGCAGAAATACCAGCGTGATCACGGTCGGCCACACCACGGCCATCAGCAGGGCGTGCTCCTCCACCCACGTGCCACCACCCGCCACCGGGTTGCCGAACAGTTCGCGGGTGGCCGTCGCGGTCGAGGAGATCGGATTCCAGGCCGCGACCGTGCCCAGCCAGCCGGGCATCAGGGACGGGGCCACGAAGGTGCTGGAGATCATGGTGATGGGAAAGGCCACCGCGTACAGCCCGCCCGCCGCCTCCGGGGTGGGCACCAGCATGCCGAGCCACACGCCCACCCAGATCAGGCTGAACCGCAGCAGCAGGAGCAGCCCGAACGCCCCGAGGCCCGCAGCCACCCCGCCGTCCGCGCGCCAGCCGATCAGGAGTGCCGTGACGGCCAGGATCGTCAGCTCGGCCGCCGCCACCACCAGGTCGGCCGCCCCGCGTCCCGAGGCGAAGGCGGAGGGGGCCATCGGCATGGACCGGAACCGGTCGACGACCCCCTTGTCGACATCGGTGACGACGGCCACGGCGGTGTTCATGAAGCCCATGGCCATGGTCATGGCGAACATGCCGGGCATCAGGAACGCCCGGTAGTCGCCGCCCCCGGGCACCTTCATCGCGCTGCCGAAGACGTATCCGTACAGCAGGACGGAGAGGATCGGAAAGCCGAGCTGCCAGATGATCGCGACGGGCCGGCGCTGATAGTGGGTGAGGACGCGGCGGGTGACGTTCCAGCAGTCGGAGACCGCCCAGTAGGCGAGGCCCATGTCACGTCCCGGGCGGGTCGCCGCAGGGTTCTGTTCGAGCGCGGTCATGCCGTCGCCACCTCCGGGAGGTCGTGGTTCTCGGTGTCGCGGCCCGCGATGTCATGTGCGGCACCGTGTCCCGTCAGGCGCAGGAACACGTCGTCCAGGCTCGGCCGGCGCAGCCCGATGTCCTCCACCGCGATCCCGTCGTCCTGGAGGCTCCGGGCCACCTCGGTCAGCGCGGCCACCCGGTCGGCGACCTGGGCGTGTACCCGGCGGGCGGGGGCCTCGGTGACGACGAGCCCGCCGCCGGCCACCCGGTCTACGGCCCTCGCGACCGCGGCGAGGTCCCCCGCGTCGGCGGCCACCACCTCGATCCGGTCGCCGCCGACCCGGTTCTTCAGTGCGTCCGGGGTGTCGTCGGCGATGGCCCGTCCCCGGTCGATGACGGTGATGTACGAGGCGAGCCGGTCCGCCTCGTCCAGGTACTGCGTGGTCAGCAGCACCGTCGTACCGCCTGCCACCAACGCCCGGACCGCGTCCCAGACCTCGCCCCGGCCGCGCGGGTCGAGCCCGGTCGTCGGCTCGTCCAGGAAGAGCACGTCGGGCGAGAGGATCATCGAGGAGGCGAGGTCGAGCCGCCGCCGCATGCCGCCGCTGTACTCCGTGGCGCCCTTGTCTGCCGCCTCGGTCAGGTCGAACCGTTCCAGCAGCTCCCCGGCGCGCTGCCGGGCCCGGCGGTTGCCGAGGTGGAAGAGCCGCCCGAACATCTCCAGGTTCTGCCGCCCGGTGAGACCTTCGTCGACGGCCGCGTACTGGCCGGTGAGCCCGATCCGGCTCCGTACGCGACGGGCTTCGCGCGCCACGTCGAGCCCCGCGACCTCGGCCCGGCCCGCGTCGTACCGCAGGAGCGTGGCGAGGACCCGCACGACGGTGGTCTTGCCGGCCCCGTTCGGGCCGAGCAGGCCGTGGACGGTGCCTGGGCGGACGGCGAGGTCGAATCCGTCGAGCGCCCGTTTCTCCGTCGCCTTCCTCCCCCGCCCCCGGTAACGCTTCACGACCCCCTCGGCGAGTACCGCGTGCCCTGACCCGGTTTTAGGCATGCCCATGGCCCGACCTCCTGCTTCTCCGACTGACCGGAAGTTAACTGAGTGCACCGTACTCCAAAATGGGTACGCCGTACCCACATGCGAGTACGGCGTACCCATTTCTGCTCCGGAGCACTACGCTGACCCCATGGCGAAAGACGGATCGACAGCGGCGACGGACAGCACGGCTACCGGAAGCGGCGACATCGCGCGCAGCCTGGAGCTCCTGTGGGGCACCGGGGAGCGCCCCAGCCGTGGCCCCAAACCGGGCCTCACGCTGGACCGGATCGTCACGGCCGCCATTGCCGTCGCGGACGCGGAAGGGCTGGCCGCCGTCTCCATGCGCCGGCTCTCCACCGAGCTCGGCACGGGCACGATGTCGCTCTACCGGTACGTCCCCGGCAAGGCCGAACTGCTGGACCTGATGCTCGACCGGGTGCTGGGCGAGCCGCTGTCCGCCGGGCCCGACCGTCCCGCCGGGACCCACGACGTACCCGAGGACTGGCGGGTGGCGATCAACACCATGGCCCGCTCCTACCTGGAGAACCTGCGCCGCCACCCGTGGCTGCTGAAGATCAACCAGGCCCGTACGGTGCTCGGCCCCAGCGCCCTGCGCGGGCTGGAACGCGCGCTCACCGGTCTGCGCGGCATGGGCCTGCGGGACCCCGAGCTGATCGGCGTGATCATCACGGTGAACAGCTTCGTGGAGGGCCTCGCCCGCACCCGGGCCGACGAGGCGGAGGCGGTGGCGCAGACCGGGCTGAGCGACGAGGAGTTCTGGGACAACCAGCGCCCCTACCTGGAGCGGGCCATGCTCAGCGGCGCGTACCCGATGATGGCGGGCATGTCGGAGGACACCTTCAGCGCCGAGTTCGACCACTTCGAGTTCGGGCTGCAACGGCTGATCGCCGGTTTCGAGGCGCTGGTCGCGGAGCGGACGGCGGAGCGGGCGACGGACCGAGCCGCGGGCTGAGCGAGCCACGGGCTGAGCCACGGACCGTGCGACGGACCGGCGGCAGGCTGAGCCACGGATCGACCGAGCGGCAGGCTGAGCCACGAAACCGGCTGAGCGGCAGGCTGAGCCACGGACCGAACAGCAGCCCGGAAATGACAGCGCCCCCGACCCGTGCCCCACTGGATATATGGACGCCAGCCCGGAGCTCGCTCCCTTCGTCAAGCAGTACGCCGTCCTGCTGAGCACCCACCGGCAGAACGGGACCCCCGTCGGCACCCCGGTCAACATCGCCGTCGAGGGCGATCACGCGTTCATCCGCACGTTCTCGTCCGCCTGGAAGGTCGAGCGGATGCGCAACCACCCGCAGGTGGAGCTCGCCCCCTGCACGGTCCGGGGCAGGCCCACCGGACCGCAGATCAAGGCGCACGCACGGCTGCTGCGGCCGGGCACGAAGGAGAACACGCACGCGGCGCGGATGCTGTCGCGGAAGTACCCGGTCGTACAGGGCGTGCTCGTCCCGCTCGCGCACCGGCTGAAGCGGGACCGGACGCTGCATTACGAGGTGCGGCCGGTGACGGAGGACACCTGAGCGCGGGAGCGCGGGAGCGCCGAATCGCCTACCCCTGCCCGCGCCGCCGCCGCTTCAGCGCGAGCCAGAGAGCCGCCGCCCCGATGAGAACGGCGGCCCCGAGGGCCGCATTGCCCTCGCCGGCCCCGTCCCCCTCCCTCGCCGCGTCGCCGCCCTTCGAGGGAGCCTCCGACCCGTCGCCGGACCCGTCGCCGGAGCCGGACCCACCGCCGGGCTTCTCCGGCCCGCCCTCCACCTCCACCCGGACGACCTCGCTGCGCGACCCCTCCGAGCCGAACATCAGGGCCGAGCCGTCCGCCGTGTACGTCACCGACTCCGCCTGCCGCTGGAACGGGGCTCCGACCGGCCGGTCCTCACCGAGGCGGCCGTTCTCGAAGGCGTACTCGCGGGCGCTGAAGTACGAGCGCAGCACCAGCCGGGTCCCGTCGGGCGAGAAGGCCCCGTCCGTGACCCACGGCACCTCGTCCACCCGCCGGAACACGTTCGTGGAGCCGGTGGTCAGCTTCGCGGGGCCTTCGTAGAGGCCGCCGCCGTCCCCGTTCTTGGAGGCGATGTAGGCGCGGCCGGTCTTCGGGTGGACCATCAGCGCCTCGGCGTTGCGGGGCCCGTCGGCGTACTTCACGTCGTACTGGACGGCGGTGACCGTGGCGTCCCGGAGCGTCTTGGGCTCGGGGAAGCGGTAGATCCAGACATGGCTCCAGGCGCCGTCCAGATTGTCGCCGATGTCACCGACGTAGAGGTCGCCGTCCGGCCCGATGGAGATGCCCTCGACGTCCCTCGGCTCCCCCACGCCCCGCATGGTGATGGTCGCGAGGGTCTTCCCGGTCCGGGAGTCGACGGCGAAGACATAGGGGCCGTCGTCGCTGTCGTTGTGCGTCCAGTAGACGCCGGGGTGCGCACGGCTGGCGGCGAGGCCGCTGGACTCGGTGATGCGGGGGTCCTCGATCGTGAAGTCACGGTCGGGCCGCCCGTCGTCGGCCACGGCCGGACCGGCCCCGGCGAACAGCGGGACAAGGGCCGCGAGCGAGGCGGCGAGGGCGGCGGCGGCACGGCCCGCCGGGCCGGTCGGATACGAGCGCATGGCCCAAGTGTCCATCCTCACGTCGCAGGCCGGAGCCGTGATCGGCCATGATGACGCCATGCGTTTCCTCTTCGTCGGCGATTCCATGACCATCGGGCGCGCCGGCGACTTCACCTGGCGTTACCGGATGTGGCAGCACCTGGAGGCGCGCGGCGGCCTCCCGTACGAGATCGTCGGGCCGCGCTCGACGCTGTACGACACCGAGGCGAACGCCCCGCTCTCCCACGCGTACGCCGACGCGTCCTTCCCGCCCGCCGCCCGCCGGCATCTGTCCGGCTGGGGCGAGGGCTGGCTGCACATGGCCCCGGTGATCGCGGACGCGGTGCGCGAGGCGGAGGCGGACGTCCTGCTGGTCTCGCTCGGCCTGATAGACCTCGGGTTCTACACGGACGCCGAGCAGACGGCGGCCAACGCCCGCGCGTTCGTCACGGCGGCGCGCACGGCGAACCCGCACATCCGCATGGTGCTGCTCCCGGTGATACCGAACGTCCGGGCCGAGACGGACGCCCCCTTCGCCGACTCCTGCGCACACTTCAACGAACTCCTCGCCAAGGCCGTCGCCGACCTCGACGAACCGGCCTCACCGCTCCTGCTGGCCTCGCGCCCACCGGGCTACGACATCCACACGGACACGTACGACGGCACGCACCCCGGCCCGACCGGCGAACACCTCCTGGCAGCCGCCTTCGCCGACGCGATGCACCAGGCGTGGGGGGTGGGCGGCCCGTACGCAGGGCAGCCGCTCCAGGCGCAGCCCCTGCCGGCGCCGCTCCAGGCGCAGCCCCTGCCGGCCTGACGACGACGCCTGACGACGCCTGGTGGCCGCTGAGGCTCACCCGCTCCGCTGCGACCCCAGCATCGACAGCGCCAGTTCGGTCAGTTCTCCCGAGACCTCCCCGGGGCGGGCCCGGCGGCAGCGGCGGGTGTGGTGGGCCATCAGCTCGTGGACCGTGCCGACCATCACCATCACGTCGACCCGGTGGTCCCGGTCCTCCGCCTCGCCGCGCTCCACCGCCCGCTCGGCCTCCCCGGTCAGGAACTCCGTCCACAGCGCCCGCCAGAGCTTGCAGTGCTCGTCCACCACGGCGCTCACCCCCAGCACCTCGACGAACGTCACGCGGGCCTCGCGCGGGTCGCGGGTGACGGCCTCCACGTACGCGTCGAAGAGCCGCCGGACCCGCTCCGCGATCGAGCACTCCTCGATGTCCTCGGCCAGCAGGGCGCTCTCCGACGCCCGCAGCCCGGTCGTCGTGACCCGGTTGTGGAGGGCGATGAGCAGGCCCTCCCGGGAGCCGTACTCCTGGCGCAGCACCTCGACCGGCACACCGGCCGCCTCGCACACGTCGTGCTCGGTGGTCGCCCGGTATCCGTTGATGCCGTACAACTCCCTGGCTGCTTCCAGGAGGTGTTCCCGCGCCTGCGTGCGCGCGACATCCCCGGGCCCGGTCCGCTGAACCGTCCAGCTCTCCGCCACCGGTCCTCCTTGAGCGCAAGGTGCGGGAGAGGGGCCTGCGCGCCTCTGCACGAACCGCCGCCCCATTGTGCTCGCCCCACCGCCGTCCGGACGGCCGCGCCACACCCGTACGGGCGAATACTCGCACGCGGAAACGCTTCTTCTTTGCACGCCCCGGATGCGCCCCGGATACGCCCCGAACTCACCCCGAACTCACCCCGTACCCGAGCCACGAGAGCACCGCCGGGGCACCTTCCCACGCCCCGAACCCCGCGTTGAACGCGTTCAAACGACTCTGGCACGATGGCCGCAGTTGCCGCAGTTGCCGCCCCGATCGGGCGTGCCACATGCATCACCGTGCGCGAGGGGGACTGAACGGTGGAAAAGGAAACGGTGGAGAAGAAGCGGCCCTACGGGCTGTCACTGCTGCTCTCGACAGTGGTCCTGTTGCTGGAGGCGACGCTCGCACTCGTCGTGGCCGTCCTGTACGGCCTGACGCAGGAGTCGTGGGCGCAGACCCCGACCGGCGGCTCCCCGCTCTCCGTGGTGCTGCTGCCTTTTCTCGCGTTGTTCGCGGTCACCGTCGCCGCCGCGCTGTCGGTGGCCTTCGTCCTTCCCACCGCCTGGCTGAGCGATGTGCTGGGACGCCGGTTCGGCGGGCGTGCGGCGTGGTGGTGGGTGCCGCCGGTGGCAGCGGCCGTCTCCCTCGTCCTCGTGGGCGCGACCGTCGCCCTGACCGGCGGCACGGATCCCGCCGGCTTCGCCGAAGGCTGGCTGCTGACCACGGCCGCGCTCACCGTTCCGGCGCTGGTCTGCCGCTCGCGCCGTAAGCGGGTCTTCGGCCCGGTGACGCTGTGGGGCATGACCGCCGTGGCCCTCACCGCCGTCCTCGGAGGCATCGCCCTCTCCACGGGCGTCCTGACGATGTACCGTCCGCCGGCGGTCCCCCGGGCCGAGCTCGTGGGGACCTGGTCCGACGGAACGGGCGGAATGCTGACCCTCGCGGCCGACGGCCGGGCCACGGTCTCCGGCCTCGACGGCACCTCCGGCGAGGGAGGTGAGGCCTGTGTGGGCCGGGGCACTTGGGGATACGGCACGGGAACGCATCGCGACTCCCGAGGGGTCGGCGTGGACGTGCCCTCATGCGGCCGAGACCTCTGGAACGTCGGCGGCACCGAGGACCGGCCGATCCTCTACCGGAACATCCTGCGATCCGCCGACCCGGGCGGCCTGGAGGAACCGGGCGACCCGGGCGGCCTGGAGGAACCGGGCGACCCGGGCGACCCGGGCGGCCTGGAGGAACCGGGCGACCCGGGCGACCCGGGCGACCCGGGCGACCTGGACCGGTACGAGCTGACGAGAGCAACGTCGCGGTGAAGCGGCGCTGGGGACTGTCCTTGCTGCTGTCGATCCTGGCACTGCACCTGGAAGCGGCGCTCGCGCTCGTCGTGAGCGTCGTGTACGGCGTCACGCAGGAGTCGCCGAACACGGGCGTCGGCGGTTCGGCGCTGTTCGTGCTGCTCCTGCCCGTACTCGCCGTGTTCACCACCGTGGCCGCGGCCGCGCTGTCCGTGGCCCTCGTCTTCCCGACCGCCTGGCTCAGCGACGTGCTGGGACGCCGGTTCGGCGGGCGCGAGGTGTGGTGGTGGGTTCTGCCGGTGGCGGCGGCCGTCTCCCTCGTCCTCGTCGGAGTCGTCGTCGCCCTGTCCGGTGGTGCGGAGCCCGCCGCCGCCGCTCTGGGCTGGCTCCTGACCACGGCCGCGCTCACCGTTCCGGCCCTGTGCTGGCGGTCGCGCCGAACGCGGATCTTCGGGCCGGTGACGCTGTGGGGCCTGGTCGCCGTGGTCCTCACCGCCGTCCTCGGCGGTGTCGGTCTGTCGACGGGGCTGCTAACGGAGTACCGCCCGCCGGCGGTCACTTCGGCGGACATCGTCGGGCGGTGGTCCGACGGGCAGGGCGGAACCCTCACCTTCACGGCGGACGGCCGGGTCACCGCCGACGGCATCGACGACGACCTCGGCGGCGGGGACACGAGGGACATGGATGACCCGGATGACCCGGATGGCTTGGACGACTTGGACGACTTGGACGACGACGTGGGCCCTGAAGCCGCGGAGGACACGGAGAGCGGGCGCGACGGCTGTACGGGGCAGGGCACCTGGACGTACGACCCCGGCGGGGGCACGTGGTCGCAGGAGGTGGAGGTCACGATCGCCTCGTGCACGTCCGGCCACTGGAACGTCGGCGGCACGGAGAGCCGCCCCACCCTCTACCAGTACATCGGCGACCCGGACTCCTGGGACCTGTACAGGCTGACGAGGACGGCCGAAGGTTCGTGAGGGGGCAGGCCCGCGCCGACGCGGCCGCCCACGGCCCTGCGGCTCTGCCCCTGACCGCGAACTCCCCGCGCAGCAGCGTCTCGTCCCAGGACCTCCAGAACCTCCAGGACCTCCAGGACCTCCAGGACTCCAGAACGTCCAGGCCCCCCAGCGCCTCAAGGCGTCGAAGGCGCCGGCCAGGAGCCGGAAGGCTGGCCGGCCCACTCCGGCCGGGTGTGCCGTGCACGAACAGCGGGTGGAGGGCGCGATCCCGGGGAGTGCGCCCTCCGCCGTGCCCGACGTGCCGTCAGCCCGCCAGGGGTACGGGATGGCCGGCGCCCTGGCCCGGGGCGGCCTCGCTCTCCCGCAGCCGGTCGGCGAGCGCCCGTACGCGCGGGTCCCGCGGTCCGGCGTCCAGGTAGAACAGCGACTCGTCCGCACGGTCGTCGTCACCGCCCCAGCGGACCACGCCCGCGCAGTCGGCGACGATGTCCCGCACCGCCGTCCTCTCCAGCGGGAAGAGGCTGCCCGGCGCGGAGGCCCCCGGGCGGATGCGGACCGCGCTGCCGGAGGCCGTGTTGGCCCCGGGGGACGTGGTGTCCGCCCCGCCCGCCTTCTGCCAGCCGGTGAGCTCGCCGGACCGTATCTCCGCCACCTCGTAGTGGTAGCGGCGTACCACGTGCAGCAGGATGGCCTCCGGGTCACCGATCCACACCGGTACGTGGAGCCCGGTGCCGGCCACCGCACGGGTCCACACCTGGGTGTCGTGGTCGGCGTTGGCCTGCACCGGCCACCCGTTGGGGGTCGTCTCCGGCTGCTTCGCGGCGCCCTGCCGCCCGGACTCCGCGGTGTCGGCGGCCGATGCCGCGGTCGGCGCCGACGCCAGGCCGACGGCCGCCACCGCGCTCAGCACGGCCGCG
This sequence comes from Streptomyces sp. NPDC048142, assembly GCF_043202835.1. NCBI lineage: Bacteria > Bacillati > Actinomycetota > Actinomycetes > Kitasatosporales > Streptomycetaceae > Streptomyces > Streptomyces sp. NPDC048142. The sequence continues at coordinate 157,146 of NZ_JBIDBC010000012.1, read as the reverse complement.
GTCCGCACCACGGTCCGTCGCGACATTCCGTTGTTCATGCTTCTCTTCTCTCGTCGGTTTTCGGTTGTCGGTTGTCGGTCTCGGTCATCGGTTCTCGTTCAGCGGGATTCATCCGGCTGCTCCGGTCCATCCGAATCCGATGACCAGGAAGAACGGCTCCGGACTCAGCTGGCCCGGCTGAGCCTGTTGTAGTTCTCCAGCACGTTGTACAGGCCGATCAGCTCGCGCCCGTACTGTGCCGCCCTGCGCCCGGTGCCGTTGTGGCGGGCGAGGATCGCCCGGGTATCGGCCTGGCTGGTGGTCAGGTTCGGCCGGGCCCTGCCGAGCCTGTGTGCGTTGTGGAGGGTCAGGTAGGCAACGGACGGGACGTTGTACTCGGGCTCCTGGAGCTTCTCCCAGACGGCCCGGGTATCGCTGTCGCGCAGCGGGGTGCCGTGGATGATGCCCTTCCGCATGCAGTAGTTGCGGGCAGCGATGGTCGCCCCGGCGAAGATCTGCCCCCAGCCGGTGCCGCTGTCGTCCCGCAGTCCGAGCTTGACCGCTTCGTCGGCGACGGCGTCGAGTGGGTTCAGATTGCGCAGTTCCCACAGGACCGGGGCCTGGATGAGGGCCTTCCGCAGCTTGAGCGTCCGGGCCAGGTTCGTGAAAAGCCAGTCGGCGTCCATGACCATGTCGAAGGCCTCCTTCGTGGAGACCACGTTGGACGTGACCCAGTCGTCGTCCGCCGTCCAGCATGCGCCGCCGGTCTCCGGGACTCCGATCGAGTTCAGGTACGTCCGCACATCCTCCAGCATCGCCGTCCGGTACGCGGTCTTGTCGAGTTCGACGTCGAGATCGCGCTCCGTCGGGATGCCGGGGCCGAAATCGCCCTGCCCGGTGTCGCGTCCGGAGGCGATGTTGTTGTCGATCTCGATCGATCCGCTGCCGGATCCGACCGTGATCGTGGAGATCTGGTCGAACGCCCAGTTGGTCGGCAGCGGGTAGCCCAGGTTCCCGGAGAACCCCGAGGACATGTCGGAGACGAAACTGGCCACGGCGTAGCCGGCGTCGGCGACGCGCTGGCAGACGTTGCGGGGACCGTAGACGCCGACGCGGTACGCCGAGTTCTCGCCGATCGTCCGCATCACGCCCCGGAAGTGCGGAAGAACGAAGTCGGTCACCTCGCCGTCCATGGCGTCGTAGTCGACCGCGAAGTAGATGATCGTGCCTGGCTTGAAACCGTGCATCCGGGCCCACTCGATCGCGTTGGTGGCGTCGATGCAGCCCTGGGAGTAGCTGAAGTAGTCGGCCGAGCGGCTCCAGGTCTGGTAGATCGGGAAGCAGCGGAGACCGTACTCCTTGAGGGTGGCCAGTTCGCCCGGCTGGATCTGCTTCTCCGGCAGGGAGGTGCTGGAGGGGTTGAAGAGGTATCGGCCGACGTACTCGTAGCCGGCGTCCTTCAGAGCCTGTGCGCGGGCGGGCGTCACCATGGTGACGCCGTCGCAGGCGGTGCCCTTGCGGGACTGGTCGCCGTACGAGACGAGCAGCGAGGCCCACGTCGGGAAGTCGCCCTGCCCGGTCACCGGCAGCTTGGTGAAGGACTGGAAGCTCTCCACGCCGGACTTCACCGTGGCGGTGAAACTGCCGAAGGGCACGTCCCGCTTGTTGAGGATCATGGCAGCGGTGAACAACTGCGCCCAGACTCCCACGGTGCCGACCGAGACCGTGTGGCTCTTCAGGCCCGACCGGGTCCCGGGGCCGAAGAATCCGTTCGCGGTGCCATCGGCCATACCCAGTTCGTACTGGATCGCGAAGAGCATGGACCTGGATACGTCCCTGGAATGGCGGCCGTCGCAGGGGATGACGTAGAAGTCCTTGCGCGGCAGGTAACGGCCGTTCAGCCACTGCTGGATGGAGCGGATGCCGTCCGAGCCGCCGTCGACAGTGACGTAGGAGTCCATGTTGAACAGCCCCTTGGTCGTCTTCGGCCACAGGGCGCCGCCGGGGTGGGCGGCGTCGGCACCCATGTCCTGGTGGAGCTTGGCGACCGATGCCTTGACCCTGGCGTTGTAGACGCCGTCGATCTCACCCCCGTCGTAACCCTTGCAGTACAGGGCGGACTGGATGATCCGGCAGAAGGTCGCGGACGGAGCGGTGGTCTCGTCGATCTTGCCGTACAGCTCGCCGATCTTCCCGAGGGTGGCCGGACCGAAGGAGTTGGAGAGTGCGGTGATGCCCATTTCGTACTGGAGAGCCCGGGTCAGGGCGTACATGACGGACCACCCGGTCCGACCGTCCTCGGTCAGCTTGGATATGCCGAGCGTGACACCGTTGTCGTAGGTGGTGTTAACGAATCTCTGGGCGCGGAGCACCATTTCGTCGGTCATGAAAATCCTCTTCCCGAAAGAACGCGCGAATGATCGGCCACCCCGCGCGTGCGGGGCAGCCGCCTTGGAGCAGTCGTCAAACGACCGCGATGGCGAGAACGGCTATCAGTGGCAGCCTCCGACGTTCGACCGGAAACTGAGAAGAACCTTTCCGCGGGAAGCCCCGTGTGTCCTGCTGCGGCATCGTCCCTCTCGGGCCGCTACGGCGATACGCCGCATCCCAGCGGGACAAGGGCATGGTCGGTGTCCTGGCCTTCTTTCGTATGCCGGTTGATCCTCCTGCTGACCGCCGGCCCAACCGGGCCTTTCGAGGCTTTGCCCGAAGCCCCTGGCGACCGATCGACGGCTTGATGAGCATTTCACGAAGATCATCAACGGCCGACAAGGGGTGTCGGACTTCGGACTTCGGGCACCTGCGTCGAGCAGTACGCCTTGTCGGGCTTGCGCATTGTTGGGCTTGCGCCTTGTTGGACATGTGACTTGCTTGTTGGACATGTGACTTGTTGGCCGGCTGTTCGTCAGGGCGACCCCTCGGAGGCGAATGCGATGGCATCGGCATCGGCATCGGCATCGGCATCTCGATGGTGGTAGCCGCCACGCCCACGCCCCGCCCCCGCCGCGCTCCTCAGCCACCCAGGAACTCCGCGCACCGCAACGGCCCCAGCACCGGCCCCTCCCCCGGGCGGATCGTCACCTCCACGTCGTCCGGCCGGACCTCCGCCTCCCGGACGGACTGGAAGCCGGCGAGCGTGCAGACCAGTTGCCCCGTCACCTGGTCCCGCGCGTCCGCCCAGTACGGGCCCTCCAGCTTCACGGTGACGCCGGTTCCGTCCCCGGTCACGGAGTAGCCGCTGGGGGCGTGGAGCAGCGTCGTCAGCCCCTCGCGCCGCTCGGCGGCCGACGGCCCCTGGGCGAGCAGCTTCATCACCGAGTCGAGGCTCCTGACGTCCTGGTCGAGCAGGGGCACGGCCCGCAGCCCGGTGCCGGACGCGAAGTACAGCCGCATCCCGCGCGTCAGCCCGGACGCGGGCTCGCCCGCCTCTATCACCCCGGTCGGCTGGACCCCGCACCCGGCGAGCGCGGCCCCCAGCACCGTAAGGACGACTCCCCGCACACGTCTCACCCGTCCCCCTCCTCCTCCGAGTGCCGCAGGGGCAGCCGGAGCGTGAACACCGCGCCGCCCTCCGGGCCTTGGGACACCTCGACGGTGCCGCCGTGCAGCCGCGCGTTCTCCAGGGCGATGGCCATGCCGAGGCCGCTGCCCTGCCCGAAGCCACGGTCCTGCCCCAGGTCACTGACCTGCCCGAGGCCGCCGCCCGGCCCGAGACCACTGGCGCTCTTCCCGACGTCTTCGCCCTTCCCGAGCCCGCCGCCATGGCCGCGGTCCTCCGGCGTGCTGCGCGTACGCGCCGCGTCCGCCTTGTAGAACCGGTCGAAGACCCGCTCCCGGGCCTCCGGCGGCAGCCCCTCGCCGTGGTCGGCGACCTCCAGCGTCACCCGGTCGCCCCCGGGCGCGGCCAGGGTGACCGTGACCGGCGGCGCCCCGTGCCGCAGCGCGTTGCCCACCAGGTTCGCCACGATCACGTCGATGCGCCGCCGGTCGACCACGGCCCGTACGTCCGCCTGGAGTTCGGCCGTCACCCGGTCCGTCCACCCGCGCAGCGCCAGCGACGCCCGTACGGTGTCGGCGAGGTCCGTCACGGACGCGTTGAGCCGGACCGCCCCGGCGTCGAAGCGGGAGATCTCCATCAGGTCCTCGACCAGCCGGGACAGCCGGGCCGTCTCCGCGCCGACCGTACGGGCGGCGTGGGCGGCGTCCGGCGGCAGCTGGTCGGCGTCCTCCTCCAGGACGGTCGCCACCATCGTCATCGCCGCGAGCGGGGTGCGCAGTTCGTGCGACACGTCCGCCACGAACCGCCGCGCCTTCGCCTCCTGGGCCCGCAACTCGGCGTCGGACGCCTGGAGTGCGTCGGCGGTCTCGTTGAACGTCCTTGCCAGGTCGGCCAGTTCATCATGCCCCCGGACCGCCACCCGGCTGCCGAGGTCCCCCTCGGCGAGCTCGCGGGTGGCCCGCCCCAGCTTCCGTACCGGCCGCAGGACCGTCCCGGCGGCCAGCAGCGCCAGCAGCGCGGCCAGCACCACCACGGGCACGGTCCCCGTCCGTACGGAGTCCAGCAGGGCGGCGGTGTCGTCGCGCTCGGCCCGCAGGTCGGTGATCGCGAAGACCTCCAGGCCGGAGGCGTGCCGGTCCCCGTCGGCATACGTCACGGGCGTGCCGACGACCAGGTACGGATCGCCCCGCCACTCCACCCGCTGGAACCGGGTCCCGTCCCCGGCCCGTACGGCGGCCCGCAGCTCGGCGGTGATCCGGCCCTCCGTGTCGGCGTTCGCGTCGGAGACCGCGGGCAGGTCCTGGTGGCGGGCGACCACGGTGCGCGCGCCCAGCCCCTCGGAGACCTTCGCCGCGAACCGGGACAGCGACCGCTGGTCGGGCGGCAGGTCGAACCCCGCCGCGACCGAGGCGACCCGCTCCCTCAGGTCGTTCACGGCGGTGTTCTGGGTGCGCTGGAGGACGGCGGTGCGGGCGTCCCGGTAGGCGAGGGCCGTCGCGGTCACCGCGCTGACGAGGGCGACGAGGACGAACGTGACGACGAGCCGCACGCGCAGCCCGCCGACGAACCGCCGGGGCCCGCGCACGCCCACGCGCCCGCGCCTGCCCACGCGCCCGTGCCCGAGCCCGCGCCTGCCCACGCGCCCGTTCCTGGTGGGGCGTCGCCTCACAGCGGCCCGAAGCGGTAGCCGAAGCCCCGCACGGTCTGTACGTGCCGGGGTCTGGCCGGCACGTCCTCGATCTTGGCCCGCAGCCGCCCCACCGCCGCGTCCACCAGCCGGGAGTCGCCGAGGAAGGTGTGGTCCCACACCGATGCGAGGAGCTGCTCCCGGGTGAGGACCCGGCCGGGCGCGGCCGACAGCTCCAGCAGGACCCGCAGTTCGGTGGGCGGGAGGGCGATGTGCGTGCCGTGCTTGGTGACGGTCAGCCCGGCCCGGTCGATCACCAGACCGGCATGATCGGCACGATCCGCGTGACCGGCGCGATCGGCACTGTTCAGGTGACCGGCGTCCGGCTCCTGCCCCACCCCCACGGCCGGTACCGCGTGGCCCACGGCCGGTACCGCGCGGCGCAGGGCGGCCCGGATGCGGGCTTCCAGGACGGGCGCGGTGACCGGCTTGACCACATAGTCGTCGGCCCCCGCCTCCAGTCCGGTCACGATGTCCCGGTCGTCGCCGCGTGCGGTCAGCATGATGACGGGCAGGGCCGCCGTACGGGCCCGGATGCGGCGGCACACCTCGAAGCCGTCCATGCCGGGCAGCATCAGGTCCAGCACGGCCAGTTCGACCCGGGCGCCCCGCTCCCCGGCCAGCAGCGCGAGGGCCTGCTCGCCGGTGGCGGCCGTCTCCACGCCGTACCATGGGAACCCTGGACCGGCCCACCACGGGTACGGTCCGGGTCGCCGGGTACGACGTGTCGGCGCTCTCCGACGCCCGCCTCTCCGCCCTCCGGGCCCGCCATATCGGCTTCGTGTTCCAGCACTTCCACCTGGCGGCCGGCCGGAGCGCGGTGGACAACGTCGCCGACGGGCTGCTGTACACGGGCGTCGGCTGCCGGGAGCGGCGCGACCGGGCGCGCGAGGCGCTGGCCCGCGTACGCCTGGACCACCGGACCTCCCACACCCCGAACGAGCTGTCCGGCGGCGAGAAGCAGCGGGTCGCCATCGCCCGCGCCCTGGTGGGCGAGCCCAGGCTGCTGCTGGCGGACGAGCCGACCGGGGCCCTGGACACGGCGTCCGGCGCGATCGTCATGGAGCTGCTGCACGAGCTGAACGCGTCCGGCACCACGGTCTGCGTGATCACGCACGACCACCGGATCGCGGACGCGGTTCCGCGCCAAGTGCGCTTCAGGGACGGCGAGATCGTCTCGGACGAACGCACCACCCCACCATGTACGTCGGAGGCCGGCGCATGACCCACGACCTCAAACCCGCCCGCCTCTCCCCCCCGGGACGTCCTGCGCGTCGGCGCGGTCCGCCTGCGGGCCCGCCGGGCCCGGGTGGTGCTCTCGGCGCTCGGCATCGCCATCGGCATCGCGACGATGGTCGCGGTCGTCGGCCTGTCCGAGTCGAGCCGCGCGGACCTGATGTCCCGGCTGGACCGCCTCGGCACCAATCTCCTCACCGCCGAGGCGGGCGAAGATCCGCTCGGCGCCACGGTCGAGCTGCCCGAGAACGTGGTGGCGATGGTCGAGCGGATCGGCCCGGTGCGGCACGCCACGGCCACCGCCGACGTCGACGCCCGCATCCGCCGCAGCGACGTCGTCCCCGAGGAGCGCACCGCCGGGGTCACCACCCAGGCGGCCCGGACCGACCTGCTCTCCACGCTCGGCGGCGAGGTCGCCCGGGGCACCTGGCTGACCCCGGCCGGGGAGCACCTGCCGACCACGGTCCTGGGCGCGGTGGCGGCGGACCGGCTCGGCATCACCCGCCCCGGCGGGACGATCATGATGAACGACACCCGGGTGGCCGTCGTCGGGATCCTCGAACCCATCGAGCTGGTCCCCACCCTGGACCGGGTGGCCCTGGTCGGATTCCCCGCCGCGACACGCTACTTCGGCTTCGACGGCCACCCCACCACGGTCTTCGAGCGCTCCACGGACGCCTCGGTCGAGGACGTACGGGCGGTACTGGCCCGCACGGTCAGCCCCGGCAACGAGGCCGTCGTCCGGGTCTCGCGCCCCTCGGACGCGCTGGCCGCGCGGGCGGCCGCCGACAAGGGGCTGACGGCCCTGATGCTCGGGCTGGGCGCGGTGGCCCTGCTGGTCGGCGGGGTGGGCGTCGCCAACACGATGGTCATCTCGGTGCTGGAGCGCCGCCAGGAGATCGGCCTGCGCCGCTCGCTGGGGGCGACGCGCAACGCGATCCGGCTCCAGTTCCTGACCGAGTCGCTGCTGCTGTCGGCGCTGGGCGGCGTCACGGGCGCGTTGCTGGGCACGGTGGCGACGTACGGGTTCGCGCGGGTGCAGGGGTGGACGGCGGTGGTCCCGCCGTGGTCCCTGGCGGGCGGCCTGGCCGCGACCCTGGTGATCGGCGTGGTCGCGGGCCTCTACCCGGCGATCCGCGCCTCGCGCCTGCACCCGACGGTGGCACTGAACGCGACGTGAGGGCGCGGGCCCCGGCCGCCGCTACGAAAGCTGCCCCGAAAGCGGCCCCGGGATCGGTCCCGGACTCACCCGCTCGACCCCGCGGCGGTCCGCGATCCGGGCGATGGTCAGGCAGTACAGCGGGGCGAAGACGAGTTCGACCACCATGGCCTGCCAGGGGGCGTCGGCCGCGGTCTCCGTGGTGGACAGTTCACCGAAGCCCGCCGCGAGGCCGAACGCCAGCAGGTTGTTCGCGACGTGCATGACGATCACGGCCTCAAGACCGCCGGTACGGATCACCAGCCAGCCCCACCACAGAGCCGAGTACAACAGCAGGAGGAACCCGGAGAGTTCGCCGAACCCGTGGGCCAGGGCGAACAGAAGGGAAGCCACGACGATCGCGGGCCAGGGCGAACGCACGACCCGGCCGATCACCTGGACCAGCCAGCCCCGGAATACGTACTCCTCGGCAGCGGCCTGGAACGGTACGAGCGCCAGCACCACGGCCAGGCTCAGCAGAAAGACGGGCCACCCCGGGAAGCCGCTCCCCGTCCCCACGAGGGGCTCGTCGTTCCAGGTCCACGCGATCAGCAGGCCGATCTGCAGGGTCATCAGCGGGAAGGCCACGGCGGCGCACCGCCGGAGCCAGCCCCAGCGCAGCCGCCCGACGACGGAGGAGAGGGTCCCGGCGGGCCGCCGGCCCACGAGGCGGGCGGCCCACAGGACGATGGGGATGGCGATCGCGATGCCGAGGAGCTGGATGGCCAGATCCGCGACGGGGTCCTCGAAGAAGATGTCACTGTCTGCCGACGCCGGTCCCGCGTCCAGCAGCTCCGCGACAGCGATACCGACCAGGCTGACGGCCAGGATGCCCGCCAGGACGAGCGCCACGACGACCGACAGTTCCCCCAGCCAGCCGAACCGTCCGCCCCGGCCGTTGCGCCCCTGCTCGTCGTAGCGGGAGCCCCCGGGCGCCCGCACCGGCCCGGAGGGCGGGCGGCTCCACTCCGGGGGCTTGTCCCACCCGTGCTGCCAGCCCGGTTCGGGCGGGCGGGGCGGCTCGCCCGAGGACGCAGGCGGGGCCCAGGGCGACGAAGGCTGGGACGGGGACGAGGGCTGGGCCTGGGACGAGGGCTGGGCCTGGGCCTGGGAAGGTGGCTGGGGCTGGAACGGAGGCTGAGGCTGGGGCTGGGGTATGTCGGATGGGGGGTTCACACCAGTGATCTTCGGTCGCCGCCCGCGTACGGGTCAACGCGACACGAGGACACGGCCCGCTACCGGCCCCGGACGGGGGCGGCCACCGGATCACCGGGACCCCAAGCACTCTCAACTGCCCCCGCCCGCCGCCTTGATCGCTGTGGCAGACTGCGTCGACTGAACCTAATGGTCCACACCACATGTATCTGGAGTCCGGCATGACGGCACAGGCGCCTCCCCCTCCGATCGACACCAGCAGGCCCCACTCGGCCCGGGTCTACGACGCGCTGCTCGGCGGCAAGGACAACTACCCGGTGGACCAGCAGATGGCCGAACTCCTGCCCGCCGAGGCGAAGATCGGCGCCCATCAGCAGCGCGCCTTCATGAACCGTGCGACGGCCTGGCTGGCGGGCGAGGGCATGACGCAGTTCCTGGACATCGGAACGGGCATCCCCACCGCGCCGAACCTGCACCAGGTGGCCCAGGAGGTCCGCCCCTCCGCCCGGGTCGTCTACTGTGACAACGACCCCATCGTCCTGCGCCACGCGGAGGCGCTGCTGATCAGCCGGCCGGAGGGCGTGACGGACTACGTCCACGCCGACGTCCGCCGGCCCGCGATCATCCTCGACGCGGCCCGCAAGACCCTGGACTTCGACCGCCCGGTCGCCCTGTCGCTCCTCGGCCTCCTCCACTTCCTCCCCGACGCCGAGGACCCGATCGGCATCGTCCGTACGTTCACGAGCGCCATGGCCCCCGGCAGTTACGTCGTGCTGTCCCACGGCGCGTCCGACGTGAACGAGGAGATGGGGCAGCGGAGCGAGGACGAGTACAAGAAGGGCGGCATCCAACTGGCCCTGCGGACCCGCGAGGAGTTCTCCCGGTTCTTCGAGGGCCTGGAGATCACCGCCCCCGGCCTGGTGAAGGCCCCGGAGTGGTTCAACGGCACCCCCGCGCCCGCCCAGGAGCACAGCGGCCTTTACGTGGCGGTGGCCCGGGTTCCGTAGCCGGAAGCCCCCGCGGTCCGCGCGACGCCCCCGCCACCGGTCCCGTCCGCGCGGGCCTCTGCGGCGACGAGCTCCCGCCAGGGCGGCGGCGGAGGTGCGGGGTCGGCCTCGGCACGGGCCTGTACGTCGGCCCAGTAGGCGCGTTCCCTCTCGCGGTGACACCGACCGCACGTGGTGTACCACGACTCGCGGGGCCGGAACATGTGCTCCTCGCCGGGTCCGTCGCAGGCGATCAGGGGCAGTGGCGGTAGCGGTGCTGGTACGGACTCCGCCGCCACCGCCAGGTCCGCCGTCTCCCCCGGCGGCGCGGGCAGCTTCTCCAGCAGCCGGTGCTCCAGGAACCCGAAGGCCGTGCGCACTCCTTCCGCCGGCAACGCGCTGCTCAGCGCCAGGCGCAGATCCCCGGCGCTGACGCCCCGCCGCAGCCACTCGGCGGCGAGCGAAGCGAGCTTGCGGGCCTCGCGCACCCCGAGCGACAGCTCACGCGTCTTGTGCCGCAGCGAGAGCAACACGCGTTCGGCGAGCAGAACTTCATCCTGCGCAGGCGCTTCCGGCCCCGCTTCCTCCTGCGTCCCCGCTTCCGGCTCCGCTTCCTCTCGCGTCCCCGCTTCCGCTTCCGGCTCCGCTACCGGCTCGTCAACCGGTTCGGTGGGTGGGTGGGAAGAGTCTTCGCCCTGTTCTTCGTCTGCGGGTAATTGACCACCGGCCCTCCGACCGGTCGGCTCACCGACCGTCGGAGAGTGCGTACTCGGAGCGGGCCACGCGTCGGGCACGGCGGAGACGCCCACGTACTCGTACCCATCGGCGGGAACACCGGCGCGGAGACGGGCCGCCTGGTCATCGGACAACGGCTGGTTGCTGAACACCTGGACGGTCCGCCAGCGCCCTTTGGCGATACTCTCCCGCCGCTCGTGAACGTACCCGTGCGTCACGAGGTCGGCCTTGGCCTTCTGGTAGGCGCGACCGGTCATGCGCAGAGCGCGGGCGTGCTCGCCCAGAGCCTTGTCCCGGTCCTCTTCGGGCAGCCCCTGGACGTAGAGGACAAGGACCTTCGCGTCGCTGCCGATGCGCGGATTGCGCACCAGTCCGTTGGGGGCCTTCGTGTAGCCCCGAGGGGGCGGGATAACATGCGAAAGCATCGCGGGTGGACTCCGAATCCACTAGTGGTGAAGGCCCTCGGGTCGGTGCGCAAACACCCCCGGGGGCCGCCCTGTGCGCTGTCGAACCTGAGCACACGGAGCGTAATGTCACGATCACCGTACCGCAGAGAGTGGCGACCCACTCACCCTCCGCCCCCAAGGCACGCAACAGATGTACATCTGATACATTAATCCATATGAGCGAGCCCGTAACCGCATCCATGGCAGAGGTACGCAAGCACCTCGCGGACGTCATCGACCGCGCCCGCCGTGACGAGACGCCCACGATCATCACCCGCCGAGGCAAGAGTGAAGCGGTACTCGTCGACATCGACGAGTACAGACGCCTGTGCGAGGCCGCCGAGCGGTATGAGGATGAATGGCTCAACCGACTCGCAGACAAGGCGGAGGCCGAAGGAACCGACGGATCGGTATCCCTCGAAGAGATGGCCGCACTCCTCCGTTCGGCCAACTGACCCATGGGCCACGTCACACGATTCACGGCCCACGCGCAGCGGGACCTTCTCAAGATTCCCCTGCCGGAAGCCCGGCGCGTCCTCGGCCGCCTGGCGGACCTCCGGAAGGCCCTGGATGCGGGGGACCTCGCCGCATTCGACGTCAAGCCGCTCCAGGGTCATGACGCACGCTGGCGTCTCCGAGTGGGTGACTACCGGGCCGTCTACACCGTGGAGGACGGTCGGCTCATCGTCTGGGTGCTGGCCGTCGGCCATCGGCGCGAGATCCACCGGACCCTCTGAGCTCGCTCTTCGGAGCAGCCGGACTGAAATACTCCGGCCATGGATGCTGGGGCGACGGAGAGCGGTACGCGGTCGGACATAGCGGTGCCCGCAGGGGCCACGCCGACGACCGCCGGGGGCTGGGCGCTGTGTTCTGCGGAGCCTGCCGACATCGAGGCGATCGCGGAGTTGCGGGCCACGGTCATGCGTGCCGACCTGGAACGCCTCGGCCGCTACGACGAGCACCGGGTACGGCAGCGGCTGCGGGACTCGTTCTCCCCGCAGCACAGCTCGATCATCACGATCGACGGTGAACTCGCGGGATGCGTCACGGTCCGGCCCGCCGAAGGCAGGCTGTGGCTGGAGCACTTCTACCTCGCCCCGCACCGTCAGGGCCGAGGGTTCGGATCCGCCGTGCTGCGCACGGTCCTGGAACGAACGGACGCGCAGGGGATGACCGTGGGCCTGAACGTCCTCCAGGGCAGCGCCGCCCGCCGGCTCTACGAGCGCCACGGATTCGTCGTGGAAGCGCAGGACCCGATCGACGTCTTCATGGTGCGCCCACCGGAGGGCCGGTGACCGAATCGTCGCCGCACACCCACACCCCCTCCAAAAGGGCGTTCCGAGCCCGAACGCGGCACCGGAGGCGCTACGCTCTTCCTTACGTGACCGGAGTCTGAACTCCCTTGGCCATACGGGGATTTCACCAGGTCGACGGTTCGGTTTCCGGTTTCCGGCCTCCGGAGGTGTCATGGACGTCGAAGCGATTCGGGTACGCGACCTGGTCCGGGATGTGGTGACCGAAGTGGCCCCGGAGGAACTGCCGCTGATCGCGGGCCTCGCCGGGTTCGACGACGCCAGGGCCGTACGGCGGCTGGGAGGCAGGGACCGGCGGCGGGAGCCCCTGGGATTCGGGCTCGGGGAGGTCGCCGCGCTGGTGACCCCGGTGGTGTGGCTGGCGGTGGACCAGGCCGCGCAGCGGATCGTGGGGACCTGGGTGGACAACGGGATCGCCAGGACGGGCGGCGCCCTGCGCAGGCTGTTCCGCAGACCCGCGCCCGAGCCGGTGACCATTCCGCCGCTGACGCGTGAACAGCTCCTGATCGTACGGGAGTCGGTGCTGACGATGGCCGCGCAGCGCGGGCTGGAGTCGGAGCGTGCGACGGTGATCGCCGACGCGGTGGTGACCAGACTGGTGCTGGTGGAGACGGAAGCCGACGGGACACCTGCCCTGCCCGGCTCGGATGCGCCGAACAGACCGAACGGGCCGGACAGACCGAACAGGCCGGAGCCACCGGAGCCACCGGAGCCACCGGCCGGACGGGAACCACCGGACGCGCCGGACGCGCCCTGATGGTCATACCCGAGGACGCCGCTCCCGGAGCGGCGGAGCGGGCGCTCCGAAGGGCGAGGACGCCCGGGTGGACCTGATCGTCAGTAACCCCGCCGACGCGCTCGGCACGTTGCGGATGCCCGACAGCCCGGCCCTCGACTACGTGGCCATCGACGGCGAGTCGTTCCTGCGGGGGAAGACCGAGGCGTGGCAGTCGCTCGGCATGGCCGAGAAGTCGAAGGTGCTCGCGGAACACCCCGCAATGGTGCAGCCCGGAATGTTCTTCTCCCAGGACCCCGCCACGGCCCTGGCGCCTCCGGCGCTGGCGAAGACCGTGCTGGCGCAGGACGTTCCGGACGAGAAGATCACCGTCGGCGAGCCCGTCACCGTGGGCGACCACACCTGCACCCCGATCCACGCCGACGACACCACCATCTGCCTGAGCGACGAGCGGGCGAACGGCGCCCGGTTCGTGGACCGGATCAGCTTCCCCGGGGGGACGGCCGTGCTCGACATCAAGGCGATGTCCAGGCCGGAGGTGGAGCGGTTCTCCACCGACTTCCGGTCGAAGCTCCCCCTGATCCGCGACTCGGTGGATCACCGGATCAAGATGACCTCCCAGATCCTGCGCGGCTACAAGGGCGCCTGCGCCCCCACCGCCTGCGTCTTCACCGCGCGGGTGACCGTTACGTACCTCGGGCCCACCTCGGACCCGGACGCCTCCAAGGCCGTCCCGGTGACCTACGCGTGGGCCATCGACCGGGACGGCACTCCGATGGACCTGGACCCGGAGTGCTCGGGTGCCCTCCTGATCAAGCCGGGCACGTCGGAGGACCTGTCATGCACCGCGATCGGGCCACCCGTCGAGTCCGGGGCGAGCCGGGGCCAGTACCACGGCGAGATCAGGACCTCCGACCGCGCACTCACCGCGAAGGAGTACGAGCGCCTGGTGGACCTGGCCGCCGACAACAGCGAGAAGATCGCGGAGCTTCCTGATCCGGCGAGGGCCCCATGAGGTGACGCCGGAGCTGATACCGGGGAGCGGCGTTCTCCCGGGCCAGGAGCGCGGCAAGCCGGCCCCGCTCACTCCCGCACGCCGCACCCCGCCCGCAGCCAGGCCATCTCGTGCAGCAACCCACCGTCCACGAAGGGCTCCTGGACCGTGGGCCGCGACCGCCAGTCCAGCGGCCAGGTGCCACCGGCCAGCGCCGGAACCCCGACGAACGCGTCCCCCCGCGCGCTCCGGCTCATCGCCTCCACCCCGGGAGGCCAGCGGTGCCCGGCGGCGGTGCCGGGCGCGAGCAGGAAGTACATGCTGCGCTCGCCGATGCCGGAGCGGACGATGGGCCCGGCGCGGAAGTCGGTGAACTGCATGACCTCGTACGCGATTTCCTCACCGAGCAGCCCGATGGCGCGGACGGCGTCGAAGTGAATGCCGACATGGCGGAGGGCGTGGCCGGCGGCGGGGATCCAGGAGGGCACCGGATCCGGTGAATTCTTCAGTTCCATGCGCTCAGCGTTGCGCCGGACACGTACCGTGACCAGAGTTCTGAGGACTCCGTGCACCACTGTGCACTTATAGGGGGCACCGTGCACCTGGGAAACGAGACGAGCGGCAACGCCGTCATGTTCGGCCGACTGCTGCGCCACTTCCGCGTGCGTGCCGGGCTGTCGCAGGAGGCCCTGGGCGGGAGAATCGGGTTCTCCAAGTCGCAAGTGGCGATGGTCGAGCGCGGAAACCGGCCTCCGAGAGGGGGGTTCGTCGAGCGCGCCGACGACGCGGTGGGTGCACAGGGTGCGCTCGTGGCCGCAGGAGAGGACGTCACCGGTAGTAGCTACCTCGCCGATTGGTTCGAGGAACTGGCGAGACTGGAGAGGAAGGCGGCGGCTCGGCACGCATACGAGACGCATGTGGTGCCCGGCCTGCTTCAGACTGAGGCCTACGCGCGCACCGTTCTGCAAGCGTGCTACCCGCCGGAGGACGACGACGTGATCGAAGGCCGAGTCGCGGACCGACTGGCCCGGCAATCCCTCATCACCCGCAAGGACGTGCCCGAGCTCAGCTTTGTCATCGAGTTGAGCGCGCTGGCTCGACCTATCGGAGGCCGGGCCGTACACCGGAAGCAGATCGCCCACATCCTCGACGTGGCACGCATGCGCCACGTAACCCTTCAGGTGATGTCTCCCCACCGCGAGACCCACGGTGGCCTGAGCGGACCATTCGTCCTGCTGGAAACAAGGGAACGGCGGCGGTTTGCCTACCTCGAAGTGCAGAGCCAGAGCCTCCTCGCCGACGAACATCCGATCGTGGCCGTCCTGTTCGGGAAATATGGCACTCTGCGGGCACAAGCCCTTAGCCCGGAGGAATCCCAAACAGAGATCGAGAAGTTGGCGAGATGAGCACCGAACTCCACTGGTTCAAGAGCACGTACAGCGGTGACGACAGCGGCGACTGCATCGAAGTCGCGCTCACCTGGTCCAAGTCCACCTTCAGCGGTCCCCAGGGCAGCAACTGCGTAGAGGTCGCCACCTGCCCCCACACCGTCCACGTCCGCGACTCCAAGGACCTCACCGTCCCCGCGCTCGCCGTCTCCCCCGCCTCCTGGGCGTCCTTCGTGGAGTTCGCCGCAGCCTGACGGGCCGACGCGGTAGTCGCCGGGGGCCGCTCACCCGTGCCGCGTGGCGGGCAGGACGGCGGTGAGACGCCAGCCGCCGTCGCCGTACGGTCCCGCCGAGAGGGTCCCGCCGAGGGCCTGTGCGTGCTCGGTGAGAGCGGGGAGGCCGAGGCCGCCCCGGGACGCCCGCCTGCGGGCCGGGCCCGTGCGGGCGCCGCTGTCGTTGGTGACCCGGAGCTCCACCGTGGTGGCGGTGGGCACGAACGCGACGGTGGCGCGGGAGGCGTCAGGGGCATGCCGGCGGACGTTGGTCAGCGCCTCGACGACGATGCGGTAGGCGGCGGTGCCCGCCTCGCGGGACAGCATCTCCGTGACCACCGGAGGCAGGTCCAGACACGCCTCGGTGGCTCCCGCCGAGGTGAAGTTCTCGATCAGGGCCTCCAGTTGGGAGACGTCGGGGAGCGGTTCGGTGGCGGCAGCCTCCGGACCGCGCAGCATCTCCACCGTCCGGTCCATCGCGGCCAGGGCGCTCAGGCCCGCCTTCTCGATGCGTTCCAGGGCGAGCATCGCCTGCGAGAGGTCGGTGGCGGCGACGAAGCGGGCCGCCTGAGCCTGGACGACGATCCCGCTGATGTCATGGGCGACGAAGTCGTGCAGGTCACGGGAGAGCTGAAGACGCTGAGCGCTGCGGGCCTCGGCCACCGCGCTCCGGCGACGCGCCTCCTGGCGGCGGGGGTAGGCGCCGGCCGCCACCGCGGCGGCTACGGGCAGCAGCCAGAAGGTGGCGATTCCGACGGACTCCAGGAAGGACTCACCGGCGACCAGCGGCAGCGGCCAGAGGGTCACCGCGAGGGCGGCCAGCGGGAGGGCGGGCCCGAGTTCGCGCGGGGGTGACCAGCGGGTGATCACGGCCAGGAGGACCAGCAGGAAGGCGGCCTCCGCCAGCTTCCAGCCGGAGCCGAGACCAGAATCCGGCAGGGCGAAGCTGGTGATCAGGGAGAGGGCCGCGCAGACCGTGGTCGGGCGGGCGAGACGGCCGAGCCGCTGACGAACCGCGGCGCGGGGGCGGGCAACGGCCCACACCAGCGTGCCCGCGGCCGCGAGTGACGGTAGAGCGCCGAGCGCCCGGACGGCCGAGCCGGTTGATTCCCACATGGTCATCAGCGTACGAGTGCGCGATGCGGCGGGGCTCTCTGCCGAACGGCATAGAAGGGCGGGCATCGGCGCGGTCTTTGTGCCGAACGGCGGATGGGATCGCGCGGCGCCAGGGGCGAAGCTTCAGTTGTCCGACCGACCACGGCGACCACGGCGACACAAACCCCGTTCAGGAAAAGGGAGTTCATCATGCGCAACACCGCAATCGGCGCTACGGCGGTCATCGCCGTCCTCGCCGGGCTGGTCACTGCCGGGCCCGCTCCCGCAGCCGCTCCCGCAGCCGGGCCCGCAGCCCCGGCAACCCCGGCAACGTCCGTCGAGAAGAAGCCGGCGAAGACCGCGAGCGTTCATGGGAAAGCACGAATCTCCTACATCGAGTCGCCCGACGACGACATCCGCTTCACCATCCATGCCGAACAGACGCCATTCACGAGGCCGATGCCGCCCGAGGCACCCCAGGGCCTGTCCACAGACGCCCGGGGCACGTTGAAGTTCTCCCACGCCTTCCGGGGCGGACCCACGGGGTGGTCGGAGGCCAAGGTGGACTGCTTGGTCACCAGTGGCCGGACAGCGACTCTGACCGCGATCGTGACGAAGACGAACGTCGGGAAGGTCGGCGCCCGGCTCGGCATCAGCGTGCAGCAGGGCGGCAGGGGTGAGCCGGACCGGCTCGGCTTCTCCTGGGGGGTGGTGAACGCCGACCCGGGGAACGTTGATGAGAACGGCCAGCTCGTCATGCCGCGGGCAGGTACGTGCATGGCGCCCGCACCGTTCACGACCGTGATCAAGGGCGGCTACAAGGTCGTCCACGCCGAGATCGCCAAGACTCCCGCGCAGCCCGGGGCGGCGATCCGCCGTGGCTGACACCCTGACCGCCGGAACGGCCGGCACAGCCGTACCCCAGGTCCCCCGTTCCGTACCCCAGGTCCCCGGTTCCGTCCGCCTGGCGGCGCACGCCGCCGCGCTGACCCTGGTGCCTTCCGGGCTGTGGCGCGTCGCCATCGCTCTGGGCTGGGACTCCGGATTCACCGACGAGTTCCTCCACCCGGATAACTTCCCCGGCCCCGAGTCCTTCTACCTCATCGGCCTCAGCGTGCTGGCCGAGGCGTTCGGACTGCTCACCCTGGGTCTGATCCACAGATGGGGCGAGGAACTGCCGCACTGGGTACCGGTCCTGGGCGGCCGGAGAATCCCCGTCATGACGGCGGTGATCCCCGCGTCGCTCGGCGCGGCGCTCGTCACCTTCATCACGGTGACCGGCGCGTTCACCTGGAACGGCGCGGACAACATGGGCGCCCCTGGATCCCCCGACGGATTCCACTACTGGCTGATGACCGCCTGCTATCTCCCCCTGCTGGCCTGGGGCCCGCTGCTCGCGGTCGTCACGGTGTCCTACTACCGCCGCCGGCGTCCGGGGCGGGGTCGCTGAGTCCCGGCCGGCCCGGCCAAGGGCTTCCCGGGCCCGCCCCATCAGTGGCCGACGAGTTCGCACAGTGCGGCCACACCACCTCACGTCACCGCACCACCTTGCGTGTCCGGCCCGATTGCGACACCGTGCAGACGCAGCTGATGCCGGTGGACGTGGAGCATCCTCCGGCGCGGCGGTGACGACAGGGAGCACACGCATGGCCCGCACGAGCAGAGACGCGAACGGGGTACTCGAACCGCGTCTGCGACTGGGCGGCGTCATGGCGCGTGGCGCGGCGTACGGCGTGGGGGCCGCAATCTGCGTGATCGTCGCCGCACTCGTCGTGCGGGATCACGACACCCGTGTCGACCTGCTGGAAGCTACCACCTATCTGGGACTGCTGACCGGCACGGTCTTCTTGGTGATCGGGCTGTTCTTCTGGGCGTGCAGCCTCGGTGACATCCTGCGCTGGCGGGACTTCCTCACGACGACCAGCCGCCATGACGTGGTCTCCATCGCCGGACCGGCCCTGGTCCGCGCCGGCGCCTTCCTGCTGGTGCCTGTCCCGTTCGCCTTCGGCCTGGGCGAACTCGTCTCATCGGCCGCGTACGGCTCCTGGCTGTGGGGCGCCTGATGCACCCGGCAGCCACACGGACCCGCCCTCTGCGCCCCCCCCCTGCCCGAGCCCTGCGTCGGGTCGCTGTGCGGCTTACGTGGTTCCCGGTTGTCGGGGTGGTGGACCGTCCGCGACCCACGGACCTCGCCGTCCCCACACTCGCCGTCTTCCCGCGACCTGGACGTCCTTCGTGGAGTTCGCCGCCTCCTGAGCAAGGCCGGGGCTCCCGACCGTCGATCCGGTGCAGCCGTGGGCCCATCGGCCCACTCTCGGTCAGGGTGAGGGCGCGGGGCCCGGTACCGGAGTCTCGGCGGACCAGAAGTCGGAGCGGACGTTGGGGGTGGGGATCTCACCTTCGTACGTACGGCCGTTGGCCACCTTCGTGGGCGGGGCCACCTTCGACTCGTCCACGCACGGGCTGGTGACATCGAAGAACGCCTGCCCCTTGTAACCGAACTTGACCATGATGCCGAAGCCGTCCGGGGATACGGCGATGATCGCAGGCATCTCCTTACTCGGATTCACCGTCTTGATCCGGTAGTCGCTCGCCTTCCAGAAGCGCTCGACCACGCCGAGGAAGTTGCCCCGGCGCTGTTCGGAGACGACCGTCATCACGGTCCAGTAGCGCGTCACATCGCAGCTGCCGGTCGTCGTCGTGTAGTGGACCCACTCGGTTTCCGGCTTGATTGCCCCGACCGTCGCGTAGAACATCCCGTCAGCGCGCTCCGCCGCTCCCTGCATGTCCATGCCTGCCAATGCACCTTTTCCGTTCTTGGCACCGCCCAACAGCCCGCACCCGGCGACCATCACGCCGGCCACAACCACCGCACAGGCCAGGCGAACGGTCCGCGTGATGCGCCTCATCGATGCTTCTCCCTCACGATGTCCTCAGGACGTCCGCCGACGATGCTGGCGATGTTGTCCGCCGAATCATGATCCCTCTCCGGATCGAAGTACTGGGAGTGGGCCTTGAACTTTCCGGCCTCGAGAACCATCCTGGGCCCGTCATCGACCTGAAAGCGCTGCGCCCCGAAGGCCTCACTCGCCGGGTCCTTGCCGAAGTACAGATCGTCGTTGCCGATGTCGAAGAGGTCACCTGCCCTTCTGACCCCCTCCGGGCCTCCCATCACCCAGCCGAGCCCCGGGCCGAACGCCGCCTCGCCCTTCGTGGGCAGATGAGTGACCGGGTCGTTGTCGGCGGCGCCGACGAACACGTGATCCTTGCCCACGCCGAGTTCCGTCGCCTTCTGCGCGTCCACACCGGGGCTGCCGAGCAGGATCACATCATCGACGCCCGGGATCCCCCCGGACTCCTTGGCGGCCGTGCCCACGGTGAGCGAGCCGTAGGAATGCCCGATCGCCGTCACATGCGGGTCCTCGTCCGCGTTCGTCGCCGAGATGCCCGCCATGAACTCGTTGTACGCCGGGGCACCCCGTTGCGCATCGCCCTTCGACATCACGTCCACACTCTGCGGGGCGTCGTAGCCCAGCCAGATGATCGAGGCGGTGGACGGGTCCACTTTTCGGGCACCGATGGCCGTGTCCTGGGCCCGCTTCATCGTGCCCTTGACGAAGTCACCGTCGAGCTTGGTGCCAAGACCGGGAACGTACGCCGCGACGTGCCTTGACGTATCGGGGTTCCCGTACGAGACGATCGCGCGTCCGTTGCCCTCGTCCCCGATGCCCAGAAGGAACATGGGCGGGTGACTCGACTCGCCCAGTTTGCCCTGGATCATGCGGAGGGCGTCGAGCTTGGTCCTGGCGTCGTCGCCATCTTGTCGCGCCATCTCGTCGATCAGGACCGGCAGGTGGTTGCGGTTCGCCTCGTCGCGGGCCACCACCGGAATGCCATCAAGATCGCCGATGAGATCCGGTGCGACCTTCAAGTACTCCTGCCGCTGTTCATCGGTCAACCCGTCCCACCACTTCTTGCGCTCGGCGGGGTCCTTGTCCTGCGGGATGCCTTCGGCGAGGTGCATACCGGCGGTGGAGCGGACGTCGGCGGTGTCCCGGGCGACATCCTTCAGCGTAGCCGCAGTGACATCGAGGCCCTTCTCCGCCTTCAGACCGTTGAGGGTCTTCGCGTACCGGGCGTCGATCTCCCGCGCGGACCGTACGGCCAGGGCGATACGGTCGGCCACGTCCTGCGCCTTCTCCGCGTTCGGGTTCGTCGGCTTGAAGCGCGAGTAGCCGAGGTAGAGCGGCTGCCGCCCCTGCGAGCCCAGGCCTGGCGGTTCCAGCGGGAGGTGGGAGCTGCCTCGGGCCTGGCCGCCCGGCGCATCCTGCTTCGCTCCGGTCACATCTTCGACCTCGACGGCCGGGTAGCTGACGGAACCGTCCTCGTGGACGGTGAAGTTCAAGGAGGCGGCGTCCTCGAGTGCCTGCTTCAACTGGCGCTGAGGATCAGCGAGATCACCGGCAAGCCCGTTGAGCGCTGTCCGGACGAGCCCGCACTCGGTGTGCAGGTACTGGAAGTTGCGGCTGAGGCGCCGGAGCCTGCCGAGGGCCGCTTCCGCTGTATCGCTCTCCTCGGTCTCGCGGAGCTTCGCCGACATCGCGCGGTCGACCCGTGTCCGGTCGGAGGCCGAACGGCCGGAGACCTCGTGCCACTTGTCGCCCGACTGCGTGAGCTCGGAGGTCCTG
Organism: Streptomyces sp. NPDC048142; assembly: GCF_043202835.1. Lineage (NCBI taxonomy): Bacteria > Bacillati > Actinomycetota > Actinomycetes > Kitasatosporales > Streptomycetaceae > Streptomyces > Streptomyces sp. NPDC048142. The sequence continues at coordinate 135,739 of NZ_JBIDBC010000012.1, read as the reverse complement.
AGGTCGCGCAGCAGCTGCCAAGTGAGGGTTACGGTCATCGCTTCTCATCCCCCTCGCCAGGGACGTGGACCCCCTTGAGGGACGTCTTGACCGCGGTCTCCGTCTCCCCCATCTCCTTGGCGACTGTCCGCAGGGTGCCCTTGAGCTGCTCGCACTCGTCCCGCACCGCCTGAAGGCGTTCCTCCCAGGACGTCAGCACGCCCTTGAGGGCCGTGACGGAGCTGAGCCCGGCGGCTCCCGCCTCGACGCCCTCGTGGCCGCGCCCGAGCACCGACCGGCTCGTCTCCGCCCTGGTCCTCAGATCGCCGGCGGTGCCGGAAGCACTGGTCCACGGACCCTTGCTGTACTTGAGGTTCCCTGTTCCGCCCGCACCGGCCCCGGAGTCGTCGGACGCCGAGGCGAGCCTCATCTCCGGCCCATCGACGGTCGGTCCGAACAGCTCCTGCCAACGCTCCGAATGGGACACGACACTCCCCCGTCTGCCTGCACTCCGTTTCTGCGCGTCGATGAGACTAACGCAGGTCATGCACACGTACGCGATCGGGAACGGGTTCCAGCCATGGAAATGGCTGGACAACCATGCCGGCCTGACACTTGTGTTTGCACCCGCATGGCCCGCACGAGCAGAGATACGAACGGGGTACTCGAACCGCGTCTGCGACTTGGCGGCGTCGTGGCGCGTGGCGCGGCGTACGGCGTGGGGGCCGCGATCTGCGTGATCGTCGCCGCGCTCGTCCTGCGGGATCACGACACCCGTGTCGACCTGCTGGAGGCGGCACCTTTCTGGGACTGCTGACCGGGGCGGCGTCCGGCTGCGCCGAGATCCTCGGCACCTGCGCGGGCGGGGGGAGACGCCCGGTCTGCCGCGCGTCGCGCCCACCGGTCCGACCGGAAGGACCTGTGCGGAGGATGACGGCCGAACGCCTCCGCCACCAGCCGTTCGAGGCTGGCGGCGGAGGCGTCGTCCGTACGGAGGGTGAGGCACGAAGTGCGCAGCGGTTGCGCTTAGTTCGCCGGGGGCGGGGTGATGACGGGGGCTCCGAAGCTGCCGTTGCCCTTGCCCGGGTAGGCAAGGGTGTTGCCGTTGGCGTGCAGGCCGATGAGGTCGTGCTTCTTGTCGGCGTTGAAGTCGGCGGAGTCGAGCATGCGGAAGTTCTGCCAGCCGGCACCGGTCTTGACGCCGGCGTTGAAGGTGCCGTTGCCCTTGCCCGCGTAGAGGTGCAGGCTGCCGTCGTCGTGGACGGCGTAGATGTCGATCCGGCCGTCGCCGGTGAACTCACCGCCGGCGATCAGGCGCATGTCGCCCCACCCGGTGCCGGCCTGGACACCGGCGGCGAAGCCCTTGCCCTTGCCCGCGTAGAAGTAGAGGGTGCCGTTGGTGTGGAGGGCCATCAGGTCGGCCTTCTTGTCACCGTTGAAGTCACCGGCACCGAGCAGCCGGATGTTCCCCCATCCGCTGCCGACGATCGAGGACCCGGTGACGCCGCCCTTCCCGTTGCCGGGGTAGAGGTAGAGGCTGCCGCTGGTGTGGGTGCCGAGGATGTCCGGCTTGCCGTCTCCGGTGAAGTCGGCGGTGCTCAGCATGCGCATCCCGCTCCACCGGCCCGGACTGACCTTGACGGGCGCGCCGAACCCGCCCTTGCCGTTACCGGGGTGGAGGTAGAGGAGCTCGTCGTCCGCGTCGACGGCGAGCAGGTCGCCCTTGCCGTCACCGTTGAAGTCGGTGGACGTCATCAGCAGCGCCCACGACCGCTTCACGGTCGTCGCGACCCAGTCGGCCACGTCGTCGGTGCGCGTGGCGAGGGCGTCGGTGCGGGTCTCGGTCACACCCAGGCAGCCGCCCTGGAAGGAGCGGGTGGCGATGCCCTGGAGCTCGACGCCGTCGGCGGTGTCGCGCAGCAGCGGAGCCCCGGTGTCGCCCTTGCACAGCGCGTCGTTCGCGGTGGCACCGGTCAAGGACAGCTCGGCGGCGGAGACCGAACCCACCGTCATCGATGCCGCGTGGGCCGTGTCCGGCACCCACTCCGTCTTGGTGCGGCCGAAACCGACCGCCCGCAGGGTGTCGCCCTGGCCTGCGGGAGTGGCGCTCACCGCAAAGGGCGTGATGCCGGTGGCGGGCACGGCGATACGGGCCATGACCAGGTCGCGGCCGGCGGAGGGGATCAGCTCGACGACGTCGGAGACGTGTCCGCCGGTGCCCGACAGCGAGCTGCGGCCGATGGTCGCCATGGTCTTCAGGGCGGGCTTGCCCTCGGGGATCTCCACCGATTCGCCGGGGTTGGCGGCGAAACAGCTCGCCGCGGTCAGCACCCACTGGCGGTCGACCAGCGCGCCGGAACAGGATCGGGTGGTGTCGCCCTCACCGATGTGGAGGCGCACGGTGGATGCCTGAAGAGCGGCGGGGGCGGCGGACCCGGCAACGGCCACAGCGTGCGTACCGGTGAAGGTGGCAGAGCCGGCGGTGGCGGCCAGGACCGTTCCGAGTATGGCGAGGCGTGTGCGTGTACGGGCCACGGTGGGAATCATCCTTGCTGTAGATCGAAGGACGACGAGGAGGGGGGCGTCGTCCGCCACTGCTTATGCGAGTACTGCTTTATGCGAGTTGCGCGAGGAGCCGTTCGGCGCTCGATCCGCCCGACGCCCCTCCCGTCGTCATGCGCATCACGTCACACGAATACACGTCACAACACACGAGTCGACGTCATGCGAACGACGCGTCGGCGTGACCCGCCGAAAGAGATCCCCCCTGGCCTGGCATTGCCGATCACCGAATGAAATCAGCAGCGGCAAGATCGAGCCAGGCGAGAACAGGCAAGTAAAGCACTGCAAACACCCCTTTGCGGACGTGAGTTGTGTCACTTGCGCGAGGGTTGTAGTTATTTCGCGCAGAATTTGGACCTGATTCAGCCAGTGGGTCCTGCAACCCATGTGCCCCGCCCCGCCCTCAGCGCGTCACGGACGCCTGTCCGGCCGAAAGCTCAGCCCTCCTGGGCCGGGTTGGTCGACCGCACCAGGGAGACGGGCTCCGTCTGCTGGTCGGAGGCGGAGACGCGGGTGGTGTGGCGGGTGAGGCGGAGCCCCATGGCCGTGAGGGCGTCGGTGTCGTAGAGCGCGCACAGCAGCGCGGCCGCCGCCGGGAGCGGCAGCGGGCCGGCCGGGCTGAGCCCGAGCAGGGCGGCCGCCTCGGGGTCGTCGAGCACAGCCTGACCGGCGTGGGCGAGCACCTGACGGGGGTCGTCGACGATGAGTTCGTCGATCTGGATCCGCTGGGCGCGGACACGCAGATCGAGCGGGCGGGCCGGGACGGGCCGAGCGGACCCGACGACGGACCGGAGGTTCGGGCGGGTCGGTCGGGTCAGGTGGGTCAGGTGGCTCATCGGGTGGGCTCCAGAGAACGGGCCGCCGGAACGACGGTGCGTGGAACGGCAGTGCACGGAACGGCTGGGGCGGGGGGGGCGGGGAAGGCGGCAGGAAGGGGAGACCGAGGAGGAGAGGCAAGATCGGTCCGGTCTCACCGAGTTGGCATGCGACACAGTCGGACATGCTTACCTTGAGAGCGCCGTGCGAGCGTCGCAAGGTGCGCTGTGTGCACTGTGCGCAGACTGCGCGGAATGTCGGATAGATCGAGCCGGAACAGGACCGGACCGGGGAGGGGGGAAGCCGTGGCGCGCGAGAGGTCGGGGCGTACGGCGCAGCACCTGGTCCTGGTGGCCCGCCTGCGGCACCTGCGCGAGGGTGCCGGCCTGTCCGTCCCGCAGGCCGCCGCCCAGCTCGGATGGCATCCCACGACGCTGCGACGGCTGGAGCAGGCGCAGACCTCCCTCGACGTGGGGCAGGTGTCCGCCCTGCTCGACGCCTACGGGGCGGGCGCGGCGGAGACCGACGACATCATGGGCCGGCTGAACGCCGCGAACATGCCCGGCTGGTGGCATCCGTGGCGGGACGCGATGGCCCCGTGGCTGATGGACCTGATGAGCGTGGAGTCCGCGGCCAGTGTCGTACGCACATGGGATCCGGCGCTGGTGCCGCTGCTGCTGCGGACCCCGGCCTACGCGATGGCCGTGGACGAGATCATGTGCCCCGGCCGGGACGCGGCCGGGCGGCAGCGGCGGGCGGACTTCCTGGTCGAGCGTCAGAAACGGCTCCAGGAACAGCAGGCCCGGCTCTGGGCGGTGCTGCCCGTCACCGCGCTCCGCTGCCGGGTGGGCGGCAACGAGGTGATGCGCGAGCAGGTCAGAACGCTCCAGCAGATCGCGGAGCGAGGGGATGTGACGGTCCAGCTGCATCCCGAGTACGCGCCGCCCCACCCGCTGACCGGAGTCCCGGCGCTGACCTTGTACCGGGTGGAGATCCGGGAGATCGCGGACCATGTGGTGCGGGAGGGCGGGCTGCCCGGCACCGCGGAGGTGTGGGACAGCCCCCACCCCGTACAGACGTATCAGGGAATGCTGGACGTGTCGTGCGTGATGGCGATGCGGCCGGCCCGAACAGGAGAGGTGTTACAGGATGAGTACGACCGGAAATGGGCCTGAACTGCCCGCGCAGATCGACACGAGCGTCGCGCACTCCGCACGTGTCTGGAATTACTGGCTCGGCGGCAAGGACAACTTCCCGGCCGACCGGGCGGCGGGCGACGCCTACCGTGAGAAGTACCCGCTGATCGAGACGTTCGCGAAGGAATCCCGGGACTTCCTGCGCCGTACGGTCACCCATCTCGCCCGGGACGCCGGAATACGGCAGTTCCTGGACGTCGGCGCGGGGCTGCCGACCGCGAACAACACGCACGAGGTCGCCCAGCGGATAGCCCCGGAGTCCCGGATCGTCTACGTCGACCACGACCCCCTGGTGCTCCTGCACGTCCACGCGCTGCTGACCAGCGCCCCCGAGGGTGCGACCGCCTACGTCGAGGCGGACATGCGCGACACCGGGACGGTGCTCACCGGGGCCGCCAAGACCCTGGACCTGACGCAGCCCGTCGCCCTCGTCATCAGTGACGTCCTGGGGCACATCGTGGACTGGGACGACGCCCTGTCCCTGGTACGGCGCCTGGTGGACCGGCTGCCCTCCGGCAGCTACCTCTCGCTCAGCCACTCCACCGCCTCCGACGACGCCCACCGCGCCGTCCAGGACGAGTACAACGCGAGCGGCGCGATCCCGTACATCTTCCGGGAGCCGGAGACCACGATCGCGTTCTTCGACGGGCTGGAGATGGTGGAGCCGGGCATGGTGTCCTGGCCGAACTGGCGGCCCGACGCGAATACCGGCACCACCACGGCACGGGCCGGGTGGGGCGCGGTCGCCCGCGTCCCCTAGGCCCTGATCCGCCGACACGCCCTGACCACGTCCGTAACTGCCGCGCCGCGCACAGGACTTCCCATGCGCGGCGCGCACGGCCCGCAGAGGCTTGCGCATGAGCACCACAGGCACGACCGACCGCGAGGCCGCCGGCTCGTGGGGTGCCCGGGACGGGCGGGAAACGGCGGGCCGGCTGCTGCGGGCGGCGACCCGCTCCGGTGCCCATCTGATCGCCGAGGCCGCGTCACTGGTCCAGGGCTGGGCGGTACTGGCCGACCCGATCGCCGGGGCCGTCTACAGCACCCCCGCCGCCGCGGCCGCCGACGGTGTGCACGCGGCCGCCGCCCCGCAGGAACACCCGCGCTGCGTCCTGATCCCGGCGGCCGGGGCCGTCCTCGTCGTGGCCCCGGCGCCCACCGCGCCCCCGGAGCACACCGGCCACGTCGCCGCGACCACCGCGGCGCTCCTGGAGGTGCGCGGGCAGCGGGCGGCGGAGCTGCGGGGCGAGCAGATGCGGCTGCACACCACCCTCATCCGGCTGCTGCTGACCGGCCACACCACCACCGTCACCGAGACCCTGGACGGGAACAGGCTCACGCACGTCACGGTCTACCGGCTCGCCGGCGCCGACGTCCCGGCCGCCCACGAGGTCCTCTGGCGGGCGGTACGCCCCTCCCTCGCCCCGCACGCCGACGCCTGCACCCTGATGGGCCGGATGGACGGCGAACTCGTCGTCGCCGAGCTCCACCACGGCGGCGACGACGGGCGGATCCTGCGCCTGGTCTCGCGGGTGAGCGAGCGGCACCGCCTGCTCGCGGGCATGGCCGGACCGCTGCCCCTGGCCGAGATGCCCACCGCCCACAGCGGCGCCGCCGCGGCCCGGCACAGCGCCACCCCCGCCCGCCGCATCGTCCCCGCCGAAGCCGTCGGCACCTCCCGGCTCGCGCCCCTCCTGCCCGCCGCCGCGTACACGCGGTGGGCAGGATCCGTGCTGCGTCCGCTGACTCCGGCCCATCAGCACCTGCTCCTGGTGTGGCTCCGCACCGGCAGCAAGCCCCGCGCCGCCGCCGCACTCGGGCTGTCCGCCGGCACGGTACGGGCCCGGATACGCGACCTCTCCCGGCTGCTCGACGCGGACCTGGAGGACGCCACCGTGCAAGCGCATCTGCTGCTCGCCCTCCGCGCCCCCATCCCTGACGACGATGACGGAGGAGGCGGGAGCGGGAGCGGGAGCGGAGGCAAGGGCGGAGGCGGCAGCGGGGACAGCAGCAGCGGGAGCGGGGACAGCGGCGGCGGGGACAGCGGCGGCGGGGACAGCGACGGCGGAGTGCCCCGGTCGGCCCGGCTGGACACGCTGCCGGACGGCCTCCTGGACACCGAGGCGGCCCGCGCCTGGGCGAGCGGCCTGGTCGGCGGTCTGGAGACGCACCTGCGGATCGCACTGGCCTGCTGGCTGCGCCACCACGCCAGAACCGCCCCCGCCGCAGCCGAACTGCACGTCCACCGCACCACCTTGGCGATCTGGCTCACCCAGTGCGCCGAACACCTCGCGCGCAACCTCGCCGACGCCACCGTGCGCGCCGAGCTCCACCTCGCGCTGAGGGCCACCCGGACCGGCCCTGACGACCCGGCGGCCCTCCCCCGGCGCGGCGGCCGCACCTACCGCCGCCTGTAACCGATGACCGGCGGGCGGCGGGCGGCGGTGACCGGTGAGCAGCAACCGGCTCATGGCGACCGGCGACCGGTGACCGGTGACCGGTGACCGGCGTCGAACGGGCGGCCGGGGTCAGGACGGCGCCTGGCCCGTCTCGAAGCGGCTGACGCGGTCGCCGGTGACGGTGAAGACCCAGCGGGTCCGCATCGTGCCCCAGGTGTCGTTCGTGTAGTCGACGACGAGGGTGCGGCCGTCGTCGGAGGCGTCCACGACCTTCATGCGGCCGTTGGCCTTCGGGGAGAAGATCTCCTTCTCCGTCCACGCCGCCAGGTCCCGTTCGCTGCCGTCGTCGGACATGGTGGCGTCCTCGGTGAGGACGTCGGCGTAGAAGGCGTCCTTGTCGCCCGCGTTGACCGCGGCGATGAACTTCTCCACCACCGGGTCGCTGGTCGATGTGGTCATCGTGTTCCTCCTCTGCGCGTCCGGGAACGGGCGTCCCGGAGAGCCTCACCGAGTCTCTGTCGGCACACCCGCCACCGCATGTCGGGCGTGCCGGGAGGTGGCGTTCATGGTGAGGGGTCCTCGTGAGCGGCGGCTTCCGCAGGGGTGTCGCCGGCCCGGCTGAGAAAGAGGTCCCGACCCGGACACGTCGTGTGCGGGGGCCACAGCGCGTGGACCGGAACCTGGACGGGCGGGTCCAGGTCGACGACGTGGGCCGCGCCGCCCGCCGCCGGGCCCGGGGCCGTCGTGACGAAGGCGATGCGGCCGGTCGCGGTGACGGCCGTGATGGGCGGGGTGCCCTGGACCGGGTTGCGCCGGGTGTCCGGTTCGACGCCCGCCTGCCGGCACAGGCCGGTCAGGAGATCCGTGTACGCGGACGAGCCCGGCTCGCCCCACACCGTGAGCGGCTGGCCCCGCAGGTCGGCCAGGGCCACCGTGGACCGGGCGGCGAGCGGGTGCCCGGCGGGGACGGCGACCCGCAGGCGGTGCTCGGCGATCCGGGCCCGGGTCAGGCCCGCCCCGGCGGGCATGGCACGGCTCAGGCCCAGGTCGCAGGCGCCCGTGAGGAGTTGCTCGCGCAGTTCGTCGGGGAAGAGCTGGCGGACGTGGGCCTGGATGCCGTGTTCCTCCGTACCGGCCCGGGTCAGCAGCTCGACGACCTCCTCGGCGGTGACGGCCGGGGTGTGGCCGACGCGCAGGTGCCCCGCCCGGCCGCGCCCGATGCGGCGGGCGCGGTCCAGGGCGGCGAGCGCCTGGGCGCTGAGGGCCCGTGCGTCGTCGATGAGGGCCTGCCCGGCCGGGGTCGGGGTGACGTGCTGGTGACCTCGGTCCAGGAGCTGGACACCGACGTACCGCTCCAGGGTGCGGACGGAGGTGCTCAGCGCCTGCTGGCTGAGGTGCAGCCGTTCGGCCGCGCGGGTGAACCCGCCCTCCTCGGCGACGGCGACGAGATGCTCCAGCTTCCGCAGGTCCAGACTCACGCGGTCTCTCCAGGCCCTCGGTCGCTGCGCGGGGTGGTCAGCGGACCGTGTAGCCGCCGTTGGCGAAGATCGTCTGGCCGGTGATCCAGCCGCCCTCGGTGACCAGGAACTTCACCAGCGGCGCGATGTCCTCGATCTCCGTGAGCCGCCCGCCCATCGCCTGGGACTTGTGGAACTCCACCCGCTCCGGCGTCTCCTGCGGGTAGAAGAACGGCGTGTCCATCGGCCCCGGGGCCACATTGTTCACCGCGATACCGCGCGGCGCGAACTCCTTGGCCGCCGCCCGGGTGAAGTGCTCCAGCGGGGCCTTCGCGCCGGCGTAGGTGGCGTACCCGTCGGTGAAGGCGGCGAGCAGGGAGGTGACCAGGCTGACGATGCGGCCGCCGTCGTTGAGGCGCGCACCGGCCTCCTGGAGGAAGAAGTACGCCGCCTTGGAGTTGATCGCGAACATGCGGTCGTACTCCTCCTCGGTCGTCTCGCCGATCGGCTTCCGCAGCACCATGCCGGTGGTGTTCACGGCGACGTCCACCCCGCCGAAGGCGTCCAGCGCCTGGTCGAAGAGGCTCCGCACCCCCTCGACGCGGGTCAGGTCCTCGCGGATGACGACGGCCTGCGCGCCCGTGCCCCGTACGGCCTCCGCCGTCTTCTCGGCATCGGCCGAGGTGTTCTCGCTGTGGTAGTGGACGACGACGTTCGCGCCGGCCTCGCCGAGCGTGCGGCTGATCAGACCACCGAGGTTCTTCGCACCACCGGCGACCACCGCGGTCCTGCCGGCCAGCGACTTCTGCTGCTCACTCATGACGGTTCCTCCCACTCGACCGCAGTCCGATGTGCGGCATTCGTCGTAGTTTCCGCTGACCACGCTAGGAGCGCATCCCCGCCACGGGGAAACACAAAGATCCTGTCGGCCCACCAGGAAGTTGGGTCACCGCAGGTCAGCGCGGGCGCAAGGGCGCCGCCCGGGGGCCGGAAAAGGCCATTGACGTACGCGTACGGGTCGCGAAGGATCACCACGTGACGACCACCGAACAGCTTTCGTCCGCCCCTGGACCGTCCCGCCCCGTCGCCCTGATCACCGGCGTCGGCCGCAGCATCGGTATCGGCGCGGGCATCGCCCGCCGGCTGGCGGTCTCCGGATGGGACATCGCCTTCACCTACTGGACGCCGTACGACCGCCGCATGGACTGGGGCGCCGAGCCCGGGGCCGCCGAGTCCATCGCGAAGGAACTGGCGGAGGCCGGGGCCCGTACGGCGGCGATCGAGGCGGACCTGTCCGACCCGGACGCGCCGACCCGCATCTTCGACAAAGCGGAACAGCACCTCGGCGGCCCGGTGACCGCGCTCGTCCTCTCGCACGCGGAGTCGGTGGACTCGGGGCTGCTGGACACCACCGTGGAGGCGTTCGACCGGCACTTCGCGGTGAACTCGCGGGCCAGTTGGCTGCTGATCCGCGAGTACGGGCTGCGCTTCCGCGGCGCACCGGACCGCGCGTCCGGCATCACGCCCGGAACCACGCCTGGGACCACCCCCGGAACCGCGCCCGGCACCGCGACGGGCCGGATCGTCGCGCTCACCAGCGACCACACCGTGGGCAACCTTCCCTACGGCGCGAGCAAGGGGGCCCTGGACCGCATCACCCTGGCCGCCGCGCACGAGCTGGCCCACCTCGGGGTGACGGCGAACGTCATCAACCCCGGCCCGGTGGACACCGGCTGGATGACCGACGACCTGCGCGACGCCCTGGCCGGGGGCACCCCGCTCGGCCGCGTCGGCACCCCGCAGGACACCGCGCACCTGGTGGACTTCCTGTGCTCGCCCGAAGGGCAGTGGGTCAACGGCCAGTTGCTGAAGAGCAACGGCGGCGCGGCTTCCTAGGGTCCGGTCCGCAGCGCCGCCCGCCGGGGCTCTCTCCAAGCGCGCAGCAGCACGCCGGGCCGGCACGTCAGGACAGCACATCCGAGCATGACGGAACGTCTAATCTGGCGTGGTCCATGGAGTGCACAGGGGGTCGTATGCACAACGAAGACAGGGTCGGCGGACCGGGCGACGGGGCTCCCGGCGGTCCCGAGGACCGCCGGGCGGGCAACGCCCCCCGGTCGCCGGACGCGGGAGCAACTCCGGAGCAGCCGGGCACCCCGCCGCACGGCACCCCGCCTCCGTCTCCACCCCCGCCCCCTCCCTCCCCCTCCCCCCGCACCGTGATCGACGGCCGCTACGAGCTGCTGGAGCCGATCGGCAGCGGCGGGATGGGCGAGGTCTGGAAGGCCCACGACCGGCGGCTGCGCCGGTTCGTCGCCGTCAAGGGGCTGCTCGACCGGAACGCCATGACCGCGGCCACCCAGACGGCCGCGCTGCAGCGGGCGCGGCGCGAGGCGGAGGCCATCGCCAAGATCGAGCACCAGAACGTGGTGACGGTCCACGACCAGGTCGAGACCGACAACCAGGTCTGGATCGTGATGAAGCTGCTCGAAGCGAGGTCCCTGGGACACCTGTTGAGCAGCGAACAGGTCCTCGCCGTGCCGAGGGCCGCGAACATCGGCCTCCAGGTCCTCCAGGGCCTGCGGGCGGTCCACGCGGCATCGGTCGTCCACCGCGACGTGAAACCGGGCAACGTCCTCGTCCGGGACGACGGCCTCGCGATCCTGGTGGACTTCGGCATCGCCACGTTCGAGGGCGCGGACCGGGTGACCCGTTCCGGCAGCGTCATCGGCACACCCTCCTACCTGGCACCCGAGCTCTTCGCCGCCTCCCCGGGCCCCACGCCCGCCTCCGACCTGTGGGCGCTCGGCATCACGCTGTACGAGACGGTCGAGGGCCGCGTGCCCTTCGCCGGGCACGAGGTGTGGGAGGTCCAGGAGAACATCCGGCAGTCCCCCGACCCGGCCCTCCGGTACGCCGGTCCCCTCGCCCCCGTCATCCAGGGGCTGTTGATCACGGACCCCAGGGAGCGGCTGGACGCGGCCACGGCGGAGGCGATGCTCCGCGAGGTGCTCGGGGACCCGGCCGCGCCGCACGCCGGTGCGGCGGCCTCGGCGACGCACCCGCCGACGGCGGTGACCACACCGAACCCTTCGACGCCCGCACCTGCTCCGGTCACCCCGCCTCCTCCGGCGCCCGCGCCCACCCCCGCGACGACGAACGGACAGCGCGCCCGGCGCCGGCGCCGGGGCCGGAGGGCGGCCGCGGCGGTGGTGTGCGTGACCCTGCTGGCCGGGGCGGGCTGGCTGGCCGCCCGGGGCGACGGCGAGGACGGCGGAACCGGCGACCGCGCGGGCTCGACGCGGGGCCAGGGGCAGGGCGGGGGCCAGGACGGCAGCGGCACCCAGGAACGGTGGAAGGACACGCACCCCACCCTGGAGATCGGCGTCAAGGACGACCAGCCCGGACTGAGCAAGTTCGACAAGAAGACGCGTACGTACGAGGGTTACGACATCGACCTGGCCTACGCGATCGCCGAGAGCATGGGCTACGGCAAGGGCGAGGTCGCCTTCACCACGGTCGCCACGGACTACCGGAGCACCGCACTGAAGACCAAGCAGGTGGACCTGGTCATCGCGTCGTACAGCATCACCGACGACCGCAAGACGGCCTCGCCCGGCGGCTACAGCGTCGACTTCGCGGGCCCGTACTACGAGGCGAGCCGGGGCTTCCTGGTCCGTGAGAAGTCGGCCAAGTACACGATCAACGACTCCAGCGACCTGGTGGACCTGGGCGTCGAGGTGTGCACGGCACGGGAGTCGACGTACGAGAAGACGCTGCCGAAGCAGGGCTTCACCCTGGCTAAGTCGCAGCCCAACACCTACCAGGACTGCCTGGACAAGCTGCTGGACCCGAAGTCCGACGTGTACGCGGTCGCCTCGGACGACATCATTCTCGCCGGGTACGTCGAGGCCAACCCGGGCAAGGTGCGGCGGCTGGAGAACATCCAGGGCGCGGAGGGCTACGGCGTGGCGATGCGGCCGAAGACCCCGATCCTGAAGGGCGAGGTGTGCTCGGCGCTCCGGACGATCCTGGACGGCAGGATCTGGGAGGACATGTACAAGGAGAACCTGTCCGGCCTGGTGGGCAACAAGAACCCGCCGGGCCGCCCGGACCTGACGGAGTGCAAGGGACACTGAGGCCCGACCCGGTGGACCCGGCAGACCCGACAGACCCGACAGACCCGCACAGGCTCACCGGACCCTGGGCAGCACAGGCTCACCGGGCCCCTGGGCCACGCGGGCTCACCAGGCACCAGGCACCAGGCGGCACGGGACCACCAGACCCTGGGCAGCACGGGCTCACCAGGCCCCTGGCCCGCGCGGGCTCACCGCCGGCCCGCCTCCTCCCCCACGCCCGCCCCCTCACTCGCGCGCCCCGCTCACCGCGCCGCATCCCGGTCACGACCCGCCCGGGTCACCGTTCGGGGAACCGCTCCCCGCACCGGCTGCAGAAAACCGGCGCGGGGTCCTGCGACAGCCTCCCGCACTCCGGGCAGACCCGGTCCAGCATGCAGGGCCCCTCGCCGCCTTCGTACCCCTTGCCGCCATCGCCACCCTCGTACGCCCCGCTCGGCGGCTTGATCGCGAGTCCGGGGCGGCGGCGATGGACAGTGAGGTACAACAGCCCGTCCGGCCCGGCGGCGAGTGCACGCCGGGACGAGCGGGGCAGCCAGAGGACGGTGCCGGGCCCGAGAGGCAGGGCCCGGTCCCCCGTCCTGACGGTCCCCCCGCCCTCCAGCACGACCAGGAACACGTCGAGCACGTCCTCCTGATGCTCACCGACCTCGGCGCCCGGCGGCAGGCGCACCAGATTGGCATCCAACTCCCGCCCCGCCTCCGCCAGATGCCACAGCGCGCCGCGCCCGCCTGGTTCGGCGGAGGCTAGGAGTTCATCGACGACGGCGAGGACCCGGGGAGCAGCGTTCACGGCGTCCAGGCTACGCGGCGGGCGGAGCAGAAGGGGCGGCCGCCGGGGCAGGCGCGGCGGCCTGGGCGAACCACTCCTCCCGGGTCGCGAACGGCGGCGGCGGGGGAAGGTCCACATAGCCCAGGGCCGGCTACCAGAAAGCGGCGAGAAGTTGGGCGTCGGTGCAGTCCAGGGTCAGATCGATGCGTGCTGCCATGGTCACAACCGTACGGGCCGCCTCTGACAACCGTGTCCGCGTAACGTGACTGACCACCCGTCCGTCCACCTGCCGACCGAGGAGAAACGACTCCGTGCGCCGCGAACCGAACGACCCGTACCCGCCGATCGAACCGTACGGAAGCGGCATGCTGGACGTCGGTGACGGGAACCTCGTGCACTGGGAGGTCTGCGGCAACCCGGACGGCAAGCCGGCCCTGGTCGTGCACGGCGGCCCCGGCTCCGGCTGCTCGCCCCGCGCCCGCCAGTATTTCGACCCGGACCGCTACCGGGTGGTCCTCTTCGACCAGCGGGGCTGCGGCCGCTCGACACCGCACGCGAGCGACCCGGCGACAGACATGGCGCACAACACAACAGCACACCTGATCGCCGACATGGAACGCCTGCGGGAACACCTGAACATCGACAAGTGGCTGCTGTACGGGGGCTCCTGGGGCTCGACCCTGATCCTGGCGTACGCCCAGGAGCACCCGGAGCGGGTCACGGAGGTGGTCATCCCCTCGGTGACGACGACCCGCCGCAGCGAGATCGACTGGCTCTACCGAGGCGCCGGCCAGCTCTTCCCCGAGGCCTGGGACGCCTTCCGCGCGGGCGTCCCCGAGACCAGCGACCCGACCGGCCTGGTCACGGCGTACGCCCGCCGCATGGAGAGCGAGGAAGCCGCCGTACGGGAGAAGGCCACGGCCGACTGGTGCGCCTGGGAGGACGCGGTCATCTCGATGGAGGCGATCCCGGGCCCGCCCCCGTACAGCAGCCGTCCGGGCCGCGCCCAGCAGGCGTTCGTCCGGATCTGCGCCCACTACTTCGCCCACGGCGCCTGGCTGGAGGAAGGCCGGCTGCTCGACCGGGCGCACCGCCTCACCGGCATCCCGGCCACCCTGATCCACGGCCGCTTCGACCTGGCGAGCCCCCTGATCACCGCCTGGGAACTCAACCGCGCCTGGCCGGACGCCGAACTGACGATCATCGACAACGCGGGCCACATGGGCGGCACGGAGACCCGGCGGGCGGTGCTGAGGGCTCTGGACGGGTTCGCGGGGTGTGAGGGACACGGGCGGGCTCCCGGCGATCCAGCTCACCGCGACAGGACGACGACGGCCATGAGCGGAACGTAGACGACGGCGAGGGCGCAGAGGAGCCGTCGCCAGGCGAACGACAACTTCCGCTGCACCGGCCCCTGTCGGTCGCCGCGGCGCTTCGACGCGAGTGCTTTGCGGTGGATCTGCCGAAGCTGCCGGAAGGCCGGTCGGTGAGTCCGGTAACCGGTGAGATCCCCCAGCAGCGAACCGCCGAACGCGATCGAGGACAGCTCGCTCCCGTCCCTCAAGGTGATACCCAGCCCACCCTCCATGTCCACCTGTCTGACATCGGTCCAGGCGACAGTCGTGGTCAGCAGGATGTTCGTGAAGGACACATGACGGTCGGTGCTGCGGATGGCGGAGTCCCATCCGATCGCCCACATGAAGACCACGAATCCGGCGATCACGAACGCCGGCGTCGGCTCCCGGACCAACGGACTCGCGACCAGAACCGCACAGACGTAGCCCGCGACCCCCGCGACCACGGGAAACCACACATACGCGGCACGACGGAACACCCTGGTCTCCGTGGTTCGCATCTCCGTACCCCCTCCTACGAACGGTCCTCCCGTCGGCGACGGCAAGACGGAGGGTACGCATCCCAGACGCGTTCCCGGTCGCCGGCCCCTCGCAGGGGCCGGCGACCGGAGCCGTCGGGCGCGAGGTACGCCGTAGACGGCATCAACAGCCGGTGAATGCCATCCAGAACAGGCCGGTGACCGTGACTGCGACGGACACTCCCCCGCCTCTCACTCAAAGACCGAATAAGAGCCCAGTTCAAGCAACATGGAAGATGTACTTCAGCGCAAAATAGCAGACGCCATGCAGCCCGGCCACAAGAACGGGGACCTTCAGCGAAAGCGAGAGCTTTTCCCGGATCTCTCCACCGGAATCCATCCCACCCTGCCCCAGAAGAGGGAGGATGGACCTCTTTATCTTTTTGGCCGATGGATATCCGCACCATTCCCCAGCAGGAGACTTCCCGACGACGCAGGCCCTGATCTCATACCCACCCCTGAGTTCAAGTGTCAGTCCGCCGCCCGTCCGCACCCGCGCGATGCAACGATAGGGGATGACTGTCTCCGTGAACCAATTTCGCACGGCGATCGATTCACCAAGCAGGTAGATACGAGGGCGATAGGTGAGGACCCAGGCCAGCCATGCAATCGCGGCACTGATCGCTCCACCGACCATCGACCGGTTGATCAGCGGCTCGCCACTACCACCCGGACTTGCCGCGAGAAATACCCCGCACGCGAACATGGCAGCGGAACCCGCCAGCCCCAGGTAGCGGACCTTGCTGTAGAACTCATTACCTTTTCGCGTTACGGCTGTGACGTTTCTCGACATCACCAATCACCTCATTGGGCCTGGGTGGACCTGCGGACGCAGACCCACCCAGGCGATCACACCAGATGCTCAGCCACACCAGGATGGCGCGTTCATCGTCGTACCACAGCCCGCCTGACCCAGGAGAGTGTTGGCACCGACCACTCCCCCGCGGAACATCCTGTCTGGGCGTGCCGCATGCGCACCTCGTTTGGGCGCCGCATGCTTCCCGGACCCCGTCGAAGCATGTCTCCCCATCGGAAGGTTCCTTCCGATTCCCGCACCCTTGGCGAAATGATTGATCGCCACCCCGCCGACTTTGGCCAGACCCAACCCTATCAACGCCCCTGTCGCATTCGCACGGAAGTTCACACCGGCTACTGCAGGACCATGCTCGCCGTAGTCAGCGGCGTACTTCGCGCCAACCACAATAGCGCTGACGAAAACACAGCCCACCAGGGAAGCGACGCAGACTGCAAAAGCTCCCACCTCCAGCCATCCCCTCCAGTGGTCCTGAGGGTTGACGAATGCATCTACCGTATTTTCCCAAGCCGCGCCCCAGTTGCCCTTCATGATGCTGCCGAAGATGCCGTCCTTCTTGCGCTGCTCCGCGGCAGCATCGCGAGCTCGGTCATCGTAGAACTTCTTGCGCTGAGCCTTGGCATCGGCCGCGTACTTGCGGGCGTGCTTGTCGTCGATCATGTAGTGGGCGGGGTTGGCCCGGTAGTTCCTGTACTTCCGCTGTGAATCAGCGTCCTTCTTCGGTGCCTGCTTCCAGACCCACTTGCCGCTCTTCTTCGTATAGCCGGCCGTCATCCCCCGGTCGTTCGCCCACCGCTCGTCGTTGTACGAGTTGCCGCCCACCGGACCGTCCGGGCGCAGGCCCGTCGGATCCGACTTGGTGAGCGGGCTGTTGTGGGCGTAGCTGTAGGCGTTCATCTGAGCCGGATCATTGAAGTCGATGACCGGGTCGACGGACAGGAATCGGCCCAGGACCGGATCGTACTCGCGGGCGCCCAGGTGCGTGAGGCCTGTGGGGTCGTTCGTGCCGCCGACGAAGCCACGGTTGCCGAAGACCGCCGACTGCTCGGAGCGCAGACCGCCGAACGGCAGCTGCTTCCTGCGGGTCAGGCCGAGCGTGCCGACCGCGATGGCCGTCATCGCCGTGCCCTGGTGGTCGTTGATCAGGTAGGCGATGGCATTGCCGTTGCGCACCGCCACCGTCTCGCCGTTGTGCGTGTAGTACCGGGTCGCGGTCTTCGTGCCGTTCGCCGCGAGGTTCAGCTGATCGCCGTTGGGGAGCGTGAGGGTGCTGGACCCGTCGCCGTTCTTCGCGATGATGCGGTTGCCGTCGGCGTCGTACGTGTAGCTGGTCTGCTTGCCGGCTTCGGTGAGCGTCGCCAGGTGGCCTTCGGCGTCCCACGTCAGGCTCTGGACCTTGGAGCCGATGGTGCGCTTGGTCGTGTTGCCGGTCTTGTCGTACGCGAAGGTGCTCGTACGCCCGTCGTCCGGTCCGCCGGTGACGGAGGCCTGCTGCACCGCGTGCGGCCGGTCGCTGCCGGGAGCCGGCTGGGTGTAGTCGGTGACGGCGTCCGTCGTCCCGGCCGAGGTGGCGTGCTCGGTCTGCTGCGTGCGGTTGCCGAGCTTGTCGTAGCCGTAGCTGTGCCAGTACGCGTCCGGACCGCCGACCGTGGAGGCCGAGGGGGCCGCCGCGCAGTCGGTCTTCGCCGTCCACGCTTCGGTCAGCCGGCCCAGCGGGTCATTGGTGAAGCACTGGGTGTCGGTGGACTTCTGCGCGTCCTGGCCGCTGACGTTGGTCACTCCGGTGACGTTGCCCGCCGGGTCGTACGCGTACGTGGTGTCGTCCACGCGCTGGGGAGCGACGTCCCGGTCGGTGGTCTGCCGAACGACCTGGCCGGTGTGTTCGTCGTAGACCTGCGTCTTGTAGGCCTTCTTGCCGAGGTTCGCGCTGAATTCAGTACGTACTGGCCTGGAGAAGACGTCGTACCGCGTGTTCGAGACCAGCGCGTCGTACTGGCCACTGGTACGGAACGGCTGATCGTCGCCGTTGTAGTTCGTCGTCACCCGCTCGGCCGGTATGTTGCCCACGGCCGGATTCAGGGTCCAGAGCAGCGCCCCGGTCTCCGGCCGGTATCCGTACTTCCAGGTGAAGGTGCCCGCCAGGCCACCTGCGGCGGAAGGAACGGTGCTCGTCGTGGACGTCGGCTGATAGCGGTCGTTGAAGCCGTCGGTCGCCGTGGTGTACGCGGCGCCCCCGGCGTAGCGCGTGCTGCTGGTCAGCCGGCCCTTGGCGAGAGTGTCATAGGTCCACTTCGACAACAGGGTGTCGCCCTGCTTGACCTCGGTCTTGCGGCCCAGCACGTCGTACTCCGTGGTGAGCGTGACACCGCGTTCGTCGGTCGTGGTGACCGGCTGGCCGAGGTCGTTGTACGTCGTCTCCGTGACGCCCTTGTCCGGGTCATCGCTCTTGGTCTTCTGACCCCGGCTGTCGAACGTGTAGCTCCAGACGTTGCCGTCGGGGTCCGTGACCTTGCTCGGCTCGTCGTACTTGCCGTACGCGTACGTCGTCTTCTGGGACGCCGTACGTGCGGTGTTCGTGTACTGGAGGAGTTCGGTCGTGCGTCCGCGCGCGTCCGTCACGGTCGTGGTGGCCGTGCCGCCCTTCGGCGGGATGACGGTGGTGCGGTCCCCCTCGTACGCCGTCCTGCTGCGCCACTGCTCGTCGCCGAACTTCACCGACAGGGCGTCCGTGACCCGGCCCAGCCCGTCGAAGTGGTTCTGCACCGCCGCCGGCACGGTGTTCACCGCGGCGGAGGACAGGGCCGCCGACGGTGCGCCCTTGGCGTAGTAGGGGGCGTACGTCTGCCAGGCCCAGCCACGGGTGTCGTAGTGGGTCTCGGTCATGATCCGGTCCTGGGTGCCGGTGGCCGGGGCCTGCGTCTGGCGCTCGCGCAGCAGACCGTCGTAGAGCGCGTAGGTGGTTCGGTAGTCGCCGTTCTGCTTCAGCGTCTTGGTGACGACGGCGTTCGCGGCGCTCTTGGAGATCGTGTAGCCGTACTCCGCCGAGGGCTTGTCCGCGTGGTCGGCCTTGGCCCAGCCCGGCTCCCACACCTTCAGCACGCGGCCGAGACCGTCGTGGACGGCGTCGGTGCGCTTGCCGTTCGCGTCCACCGCTGAGGTGACCACGCCACGCACCGGGTCGCGGGTGGTGGTCGCCTCGTGGCCGAGGGCGTTGGTCACGGTGACCGTTGTCGGCGCCTTGAAGGTGGCAGGAGCGTAGTCGGTCCTGGTGGTGTTCTTCAGGGCGTCCGTGGAGGTCTTCTCCCGGCCGTGCGGGTCGTAGGTGTGGGTGGCGGTGGTGAGGTAACCGGTCCCCTTGGCATCCTGCTCGTCGAGCCGCGTCACATCGCCCTTGACCGGTGCGGCGGTCAGGCTGGTCGCACCGTCGTAGTAGTGGCGCGCTGCCGAGATCAGGTCCGCCGGAAGGGACGGCGTCGTACCGCAGGCCTTGGCCACGGTCCTGGTCTCGGAGATCGTCGTGAGGATGTTGCGCGACGCGTTGCGGACGTAGGTGTTGGTGGTGCACTCCTCGTCGCCCGTCTTCGCCGTGTCCCCGAGCGAGGACTCGGTCAGCGTCTGGCCGAGGGCGTCGAAGGTGCGTTCGGTGCGGGTGGTGCGCCAGCCCGCGCCCACGGCCGTACGGGTCTGCTCGCTCTTGCCGGCCGTGGCGTACGCGTAGCGGGTGGGCAGACCTTCGGCACGGGTTTCCGTGGCCGTCGCGGCCGAGCGCCACGGCTCGTGACTGGTGGTGGTTTCGAGCTTGCCACCGTCCCAGTTGTACGTGGCCTCTTCACGGGTCATGCCGGCGAAGGCTTCTCTGTCGGTGACGGCGACGCCTTCGTGGTCCTTGACCGCGGCCCCGTCGATGCCCCGGAAGTAGCGGTACTCCTTCAGGGTCCGCTTGTCCGGTGCGACGCCGCTGCGCACCTGGACCCGGCCGTATCCCTTGCGGTCGCCGTAGGTGAGGTGCTTGGCGTCGGTGAACTCGTCGTCCTTGGACTTGGCCCAGGCCATGCCGTCCAGATACGCGTAGTCCGTCTGCTTGGCGGGGGCGCCGCCCGTCTTGTCGGTCTCCAGGATCTGGGTGACGACGTAGGCGTGGAACCAGTCGAGGTACGGCTCGTAGTCCGCGGCCGGGGCGTCCGGCGGAGACCACTTCACCGGATAGCAGCGCCGCTTGTTGGACGTGGGCGTGGGGATGCTGCCCGCCTTGCAGTCGGGCGGCGAATAGGTGACGCCGATCGTGCCGCCGGTCTCGGTGTCGATGCCGTGGACGCGGTAGCGCCACAGTGGCGGCACCGGGTCCGGGTCGCCTCCGGTGGTGGCTCCCTCGACGCGGTTCGGCAGGGCCTGGCCCTTGAACGTCACGGAGGGGAGGGTGACGGATCCGGTTCCGCCGTGACCGGTGCGGGTGATCGACTTCAGCCAGAGCGCCGGATCGCTGCCGTCGCCGGTCGCGGGGAACTGGTGGGCGAGGGTCCAGGTGTCGACCGGCTTGAAGGCCGTGCCGACGAGCACCGACGTGTCGATCTTCGTCAGACGCTTACGGTTCCAGAACGAGGGCGAGTAGCGGTCCTTGCACTCGGTGCCCTTGGCGCAGTACCGGTCGAAGGGGACGTCGGGCCAGTTCTTCGCGTGCGCCTTGTCGAAGGTGTCGCAGTCGCTCAGGCAGCGCTCGCTGTTCGTGAAGTCGATCTTGGCTGCGGGCTCGGCGTAGAAGTTGCTGGACCGCAGACCGTACTCGATGCGCTTCAGTGCGCCACCGCGGATGTACGGGGTCGCGGTGGACGCCCCCGTGTTGGGGTTGACGTTGCGACCGTAGTAGTTGGTCTCCTTGTCCCAGTAGTACGTCATGGCGTCGCCGTGCGGGTCGATGACCGCGTCCAGGTTCCAGCGCCAGGCCTGCTGGCACCAGGCGTCCTTGAACGACGCCGCGTAGCAGGGCTCACCGCTCTGGTTGCCGAAGACCGGCACGGTCCAGGTCGATTCGGTCTCGTCCTTGCCCGTGGTCCAGCCCTTCGGGCGGTTGTAGCCGAAGTAGTAGCGCGTACCGTCCGGGGTCGTCACCCGCCAGTACTCACCGTCGTTGTCACCGTTGGCCAGCGAGGTGTTGGTGAACTTCTCGGCCTTGGTGCCGTCGTCGCTCTCCAGGTGCCACTCACCGGTGGTGGAGTCCTTGATCAGGGTGTTGGACCGGCCGCCGAGGTTGATGACGGCGTTGTCCTTCTTCCAGCACAGGTCGCCGACCTTGGCGGTGGTGGTGCTGTTCTTCGTGTCCTCGGTGCAGGAGATGTACTGGCGCTCGATGTAGCCCGGCTCCATGGACCAGCCGTCGCCGATGCCGTTGGCCTGGTTGTTCGTCGAAGCGGTACGGCCGTCGACCGACTGCGAGGAGTAGCCCAGCTTCAGGTCCGGAACCGCACTGCCCGCGACGCCCGGTGCGGAGATCGGGTACGTCCAGGAGAACGCCCCGGTCGAGCCGCCCGCGGACCAGGACGCGGACGGGGCGAGCGAGGTGGCCCCGAAGTCGCCGGACGAGCCGGCCGCAGCGGCTGTCGCGGCCAGCAGCACGGTGCCGCTGGAGACCGCACGGGCGCCGGCCTTCGGCGCGACGGGGTCGGCGCCCGCGGTGCGGGAGGTGGTCTCCGCGGTGGCCGCGGGCAGCCGTACGGCAGCCTCGATCGAGCCCGCCTTCACGTCGTTGCTGGTGGGGAGGGCCTCGCCGGTGACGCAGCCCTTCTTGCCCGGGGTGGTCAGCGCACAGGCGGGGAGCGTCCTCAGCGTGAGGCGGGAGGCCCAGTCACCGCCGTAGGCGTTCCGGAAGCCGGAGTAGTCGACCTTGACGTCCACGGCGCCCTCGGCCCCCGCGGTGGGGCGGAGGGCGAACACGACGCCCTCGACGTCCAGCGCGTCGGTGGTGGCGCGGTCGAGGACCTGGACCTGGACCTTCTTCGGGCCGGCCTTCGGAGCCTGACCGGAAGCGGACGTTCGGGCGGCGGACTTCTTCGTCGGCTTCACCGCCCCGGAGCCGGCCAGGCCCACGCTGACGGGGAGGGCGCCGGCCTTCACCTGAGCTCCGTTGGCACGGAGCGCGGGAGTCGCCGTGCCCGGCTCGGGCCAGGCGACCTTGGCCTTCTTCCACGGATGCCGGGAAGTCTGGTCGGGCTTGCCCGCACCCTTCTTCTTCACCTCGTCGGTGGGCACCGGGTCCGGCTTTCCCAGCCCCAGCAGGTCGAGCTCGGCGGCTGCCGCTACCGGCCCGCCCAGCAGTCCCGCGAACAGGAACGCGGCGAGGACGGCGGCTACCGGTCGCGCCCGTCCTCTCACCCGTCCCGTACTGACGTCCCCACCCGTAAGCATGCGCAGAACTCCCCACCCTGTTGCCGCAAAAGGTCATGGCTGAGGACGGAAGCTAGCAGGGACTCCACAGGTTCAGCGCAGTTCGTGCGCAACGATTCAGCCAGATCCGATTACGCCGCACATAAATGAGTGTGCACTTCATTGAGAGATGAACCGAAATAAGAAGAATCACCACCACCAAATCAGCCATTCGATACGGCATCACCAGGGCATTACTTTCATCACGCTTCCCCCACGTTCTAGGGTGCGACTCGTACTCACTCGGGAGGGGACTTCTCTAATGGAACGTTTGCGACGCAAGACCAAATGGAGAACAAAGCGGGGCATCACGGGGGCGGCAACACTCGCCGCCCTCCTGGCGCTCGGTGTTCCCCACTACCAGCAGGAAGCCGCAGCCGCGGAATCCGAGGCGGCCACGACGCCTCAAGTATCGAAGAACGACGCCACGGCCGCGGCCACTGCGCAGGCTTCGAAAACCGGCCGACCGGCCGAGGTGCTCGCCCAACGCACCGAGACATCACAGCTGTTCGCCAATCCTGATGGCTCCTTTACCCAAGAGACGTACGCACTACCGAAGTTCGTGCGCAAGGACGGCAAACTCGTACCCTTTGACACGACGTTGAAAGCCCATGCGGACGGAGTTCTTTCGCCGAGGGCGACCGAGGTGGACGTACGCTTTTCCGGCGGCGGCGAAGGTGCCATGGTGACCGTCGAGCGCGACGGCCGCAGCATGTCCTGGACCTGGCCCCGGCCGCTGCCCGAGCCGGACGTCGACGGGGACACCGTGACGTACGGAAACGTCCTCACCGACGTTGACCTCAAGCTCAAGGCGAGCCCCGCCGGATTCACCAGTCTTCTCGTCGTCAAGTCGGCGGCGGCCGCCGCCGACCCGGCGCTCAGGCGCGTCCAGTTCGACCTGGACACCAAGGGCCTGGAGGCGCGCACCGACTCCCACGGCAACTTCACGGCGGTCAACCCGGCCGGCGAGGAAGTCTTCACCGCCCCGACGCCCCTGATGTGGGACAGCAGCTCAGCTGCGGCTCCGGCGACCCTCTCGGCCCGCAGTGCCGCCACCGAACCTCCGTCGCCCTCAGACGAGTTCGAACCCGGCTACGGCGCGCAGCAGGCGACCATGGACCTCGCGGTCACGGACGGGAAGCTGAGCCTCACCCCGGACCAGGAACTCCTGACCGGTGAGGACACGCAGTACCCGGTGCTGCTGGACCCGGCCGTCTCCGGGTCCCGCCACTCCTGGACGATCGCCTACAAGAAGCACCCGAACAGCTCGTTCTTCAACGGTGCGAACTGGAACACCGTCAAGGGCACCACGACTGCCCGCGTCGGGTACGAGAGCGTGACCAACGGGCTGGCCCGGTCCTTCTTCCGGATGAACGCCAGCAACTTGTGGTCCACCAAGAAGGTGGTCTCCTCGTCCACCTTCCGGATCAAGAACACCTGGTCCTGGTCGTGCACCAACCGGACCGTCGAGCTCTGGGCGACCAGCGCGATCTCCTCGTCCACCACCTGGAACAAGCAGCCCACGTGGCGGAAGAAGCTGGACTCCGTCAACGACTCCCGCGGCTACGACTCGGGCTGCCCGGCGGGCAACCTCGCCTTCGACGTGACCGCGGCGGCGAAGGACGGCATCGCCAACCGGTGGAACACGCTCACCTTCGGCATGCGGGCCTCCAGCGAGAGCGACGTCTACGGGTGGAAGAAGTTCGACGCCAACTCGGCCACGCTTTCGACGACGTACAACACCGTGCCCAACGTGCCGAACAGCCTGGACACCATTCCCAGCTCCGGCGGGTGCGACACGGTCGCTCCATACACCACGATCGGGAACACCGACGTCACCCTGACCGCCAAGGTCTCCGACGCGGACGGGGGAACGGTCCGCGCCCAGTTCCGCATGTGGAGGACCAACAGGCTGGCCGGCGGGACCGAGATTTTCAACCAGATCGTGTCTGCCACTTCCGGCACGGTGGCGAAGGTCAAGGTCCCCAAGGCCACGCTCCAGCAGCACCTGGCCGCGGCGAACGGCCACTTCGGGTGGAAGGTGCAGACACTCGACGCGACGTCCAAGTCCGCCTGGACGCCATCAGGCATCTGCGGGTTCACGTTCGACCCCACCCGGCCCAGCACCCCGCCCACCATCAGCTCCCAGCAGTTCCCCGACGGGACGGACGGCTGGCCCGCCACCACCGGGGAGGCCCGCACCGCCGGGACCTTCGTCCTCGGCGACGGAGGCGTCAACGACGTGAAGTCGTACGAGTACTGGAGTGACTGGGACCCCGCTGTGCGCACCGTCACACCCAACACCGACCTCGACGGAGACGGCAGGATCGATGCCAAACTCGTCCTGACCCCGCCCGCCGCCGGATCACAGCGGCTCTACGTCCGCAGCCTCGACGCCGCACAGAATCGCTCCGACCGGGCCTCCTACCTCTTCTACGCGAACGGGCTCTCGGTCCCCGACAAGGCCGGCGACCTCAACGGGGACGATCACGCCGACCTCTACGGTGTCCGGAACAACGGCGAACTGTGGCTCTACCCCGGTCAGGGCAACGGCTACATCGGAGTCGGAACCGTCGCGAGCAACAGCGACTTCACTCAAGCCGGCATCACCCACCGCGGCGACTGGACGGGGGACGGCCTCGAAGACCTCGTCGCCATCCTTCCCGGAGACGGCGGCAAGACCCTGCGGCTCTACCCGAACAACGGAGTCGGCTGGGCCTGCACCGCACGCGACGAGCAGGCCGACGGGCACTCGCGCTCCTGTCTGTACGACCGCCAGGAGCTCGCCGTCTTCGAGGAGGCGAACAACCACTGGGCGAACGCCGACCAGATCCTCGCCATCGGTGACGTCGACGGCCCCCTCGACACCGACAGCGACGGCACCAGCGATGTCGCCGGCTACCCCGATCTTCTGGTGAAGGAGGGCGACCTCCTCTGGCTGTACTTCGGTTCCGCATCCCTCTACCTCGACGACACCCGCGCGCCCGTCCTCGTCAGCAGTGGCAACTGGTCCAACTACGACCTGCTGGCCCCCGGTGACCGCACCGGCAATGGACGCGTCGACCTCATCGCCCGGAACAAGACCAGCGGAGACCTCCGCCTCTACGAAGGCATCGGCCCCGCGGGCGAAGGCCTCGGCAACGGCCCCACGGCGACCGTCACCAAGACCGACTGGACACTCGCCCACCGGCCGCTGCTCACCGCGTTTCCCGACGCCGGCTCCGACAACAGAGCCGACGCCTTCGCCACGGGCAGCGACGGCAAGCTCTACGTCTATCCCAACCTCTCCGGCAGCGGCGTCGCCGTCGGAGCCGGCGGCTGGCTCGACTTCCAGGCCCTCAGCTGACGGACGGACCAGCGGCACCGATGGGGGCCTCCCGCCACTGTGGCGGGAGGCCCCCATCGCGCCCGCAGGCGCTACCAGGCGAACGCCTCCGGCGAAGCCCCCGGCCCCGGGAAGATCTCCTCCAGGCCCGTGAGCACGGCCTCCGGGAGGTCCAGTTCCAGGGCGCGCAGGGCGCTGTCCAGCTGGCCGGCGGTGCGCGGGCCGACGATCGGGCCCGTGATGCCGGGGCGGGTCAGCAGCCAGGCCAGGGCCGCTTCGCCGGGCTCCAGGCCGTGCTTGTCGAGCAGGTCCTCGTACGCCTGGAGCTGCGCGCGGGTGGCGGGGTCGGCCAGGGCGTCGGCCGCGCGGCCCGAGGTGCGGCGGCCGCCTTCGGTGGTCTTCCTGATGACGCCGCCCAGCAGCCCGCCGTGCAGCGGCGACCAGGGGATGACCCCGAGTCCGTAGTCCTGCGCGGCCGGGATGACCTCCATCTCGGCGCGGCGTTCGGCGAGGTTGTAGATGCACTGCTCGCTGACCAGGCCGAGCGAACCCCGGCGGGCGGCCTGCTCGTTGGCCTGGGCGATCTTGTAGCCGGGGAAGTTCGACGAACCGGCGTAGAGGATCTTGCCCTGCTGGACCAGGACGTCGATCGCCTGCCAGATCTCGTCGAAGGGCGTGTTCCGGTCGACGTGGTGGAACTGGTACAGATCGATGTGGTCGGTCTGGAGGCGCTTGAGCGAGGCGTCGACCGACCGCCGGATGTTCACGGCGGAGAGCTTGTCGTGGTTCGGCCAGGCATCGCCGTCGGCGGCCATGTTCCCGTACATCTTGGTGGCCAGGACCACCTTGTCGCGCCGGCCGCCGCCCTGGGCGAACCAGGTGCCGAGGATCTCCTCGGTGCGCCCCTTGTTCTCACCCCAGCCGTAGACGTTGGCCGTGTCGAAGAAGTTCAGGCCCGCGCCGAGCGCGGAGTCCATGATCGCGTGGCTGTCCGACTCGTTGGTCTGCGGGCCGAAGTTCATCGTCCCGAGAACGAGCCGGCTGACCTTGAGTCCCGTACGTCCGAGCTGTGTGTACTCCATGGCCCCCAAGCCAACTCCTTCGAGTCCACTCCAGGCAAGCATGGCTCCAGGACGCGCCGGGCCGCCCGGCGGCGTGCGACACCGCCCGGCGGCCCGCCGGTCCCGCCGGTCTCAGCCGCCGAGGGCGGCCCCCACGGCGACGACGACGAATATCAGCACGAGCACGGCCGCCATGATGCGGTTTCTGGTCTTCGGGTCCACCCTTCGAGCGTAACGGCACCGCTCACCGTCCCAGCCGCCAGGACCGCACCACCTCATGGCGCGGCTGCTCCCCCGGCACCCCGGACACCGGCAGATCGCTCCGTACGAGACTCAGCTCCCCGGCCTCCCAGCGCTCCCCCTCGAACCCCGCCAGCGCCGCGGTGAACGGTCCCAGGTCCGCCTCGCCCCGGCTCCGGGCCAGCGTGAGGTGCGGGGTGTGGCGGCGGTGCTCCTCCATCGGCAGTCCGGCCCGCCGGGCGGCGGCGTCGGCGCGCCCGGCGAGCAGCCGCAGCGTGTCGAGCCCGCCCGCCGCCCCGGCCCACAGCACCCGCCCGCCGTAGTGCCCCGCACCGCGCACCCGGAGCGGGAAGCGGTCGGTGCGGTGCGCGGCGCGCTCCAGGCGGGTCTCCAGCTCCGGCCGTACGTCCTCCGGCACCTCGCCGTAGAACGCCAGCGTGAAGTGCCAGCTCTCGGGGCCCGTCCAGCGCAGGTCCCGCGCACCGGGCAGGGTGCGGATCGGTGCGAGAGCCGTACGGAGTTCGGCGACCGCCCCGGCGGGCGGGAGGACGGCGGCGAACAGGCGCTGGGCGGGCGGACGGCCGGGGCTGTGGCTGCTCATGCGCGCGAGTCTGGCAGGTCCGGGCGTGTCCGGGGCGCCGGGCCTATCGTTGTACTACGCGGCTGCCCGCACGCCCGTGCGGCAGCGGGGAGGAGCGGCACGATGACCGTCGTAGACACCGACAGGATCGACATGGCCGACACCAGCGACGAGCGCACCCTGGACATGATGTTCGAGTGGCTTGAGCCCGTCCCCGAGGGATTCAAGGTCGAGATCGTCGAGGGGAACGTCTACATGTCGCCGCAGCGGGACACGCACTGGGAGATCACCTTCGACATCCTGGAGCAGCTGCGCACCACCTACGAACGCCGGCAGCTGAAAACCGACGTACGCATCGACTTCCCCGGCCTCCTCAACGGCTTCGCCTCCGATGTCGCAGCCCTCTCCGCGGACGCGGCCAAAGGCGAGGACGGCCGCTGGCGGTGCCAGGACATCGAGTTCGTCGCCGAGGTGATCTCCCGGAGCACGGCAGCCAACGACTACGGCTCCAAGAAGGCCGCGTACGCCCTCGCCGGTGTCCCCGTCTACCTCATCGTCGATCCGTACACCGGCACATGGCACCTGCACACGCTGCCCAAGGACGACGAGTACCGCAGCGTCCTGAGCCTGGACTTCGGGACCCCGGTCGACCTGACGTCGACCGTCGTCGGTCTCACCCTGACCACCGACGCCTTCCCCCGCGACTGACCCCGCCGCACGCAGAACGCCCTCCTCCCGGTCGCTCCGGGAGGAGGGCGTTCTGCGCGTACAGCCGTATCCAGTGCGTTACGCCGCCGTCGTCAGCTGCTCGCGCGGGACGAAGCGGACGTGCGGGCGGCCGGGGCGGAGGTCGACCTTCAGGCGGAGGCCGCCGACGCGGGCGAGGGCGAAACCGACGCCCAGGGCGGCGATCACCGAGATCGCACCGCCCGCCGCGAAGCCGGTCCTGGCGCCGTACGTGTCGCTGATCCAGCCGACGATCGGGGCGCCCACCGGCGTACCCCCGACGAAGACCATCATGTACAGGCTCATCACCCGGCCCCGCATCTCCGGGTCGGCGGCCATCTGGACACTCGTGTTCGCGGTGATGTTCGTCGTGAGGCCGAGCATGCCGATCGGGACCAGCAGGATCGAGAACAGCCAGACCGACGGGGACAGCGAGGCGGCGATCTCCAGCAGCCCGAACGCCGTGCCCGCGATCACCAGCATCCGCAGCCGGGTGGCGCGGCGGCGGGCCGAGAGCAGGGCTCCGGCCAGCGAACCGGCGGCCATCAGGATGTTGAAGAAGGAGTACATGCCCGCGCCGCCGTCGAAGACGCCGTCGGCGAAGGCGGTCAGCCAGATCGGGAAGTTGAAGCCGAAGGTGCCGACGAAGCCGACCAGGACGATCGGCCAGATCAGCTCCGGGCGGCCACGGACGTACGTCAGTCCTTCCCGCAGCTGGCCCTTGGCGCGGGGCACCCGTACCGAGGCGTGCAGCTCGTCTCTGCGCATCATCAGCAGCCCGACGAGCGGGGCCAGGAAGGAGAGGCCGTTGAGCAGGAACGCCCAGCCGCTGCCGACCGTGGTGATCAGGACGCCCGCGACGGCGGGGCCGATGAGCCGGGCGGACTGGAAGTTCGCCGAGTTCAGGCTGACCGCGTTGCGGAGCTGCGCGGGGCCGACCATCTCGGAGACGAACGACTGGCGGGCCGGGTTGTCGACGACGGTCACCATGCCGAGCAGGAACGCGATCAGGTAGACGTGCCAGACCTCCACGGCCCCGGAGAGGGTCAGGACGGCCAGGGCGATGCCGCACAGGCCGAGCATGGCCTGGCTGACGAGCAGGATCTGCCGCTTCGGGAGGCGGTCGGCGATGACGCCGCCGTACAGGCCGAAGAGCAGCATGGGCAGGAACTGGAGGGCCGTGGTGATGCCTACGGCGGTGGCGGAACCCGTCAGGCTCAGGACGAGCCAGTCCTGCGTGATGCGGGACATCCAGGTACCGGTGTTGGAGATCACGGCGCCCGTGGCGAACAGGCGGTAGTTACGGATCTTCAGCGACGAGAAGGTCCCGCCGGTCTTGCTCTCGTGGGTGGAAGTCGGTGCGGGGGCGGAGTCTGCTCCGGATCCCGTACTCAAAAGGGTTCATCTCCTCGGGCGTCTGCGGTGTTCGGTCCGACGAGGACGTGACGACGGGCGCGCCGGCGGTGATCCGAGCCGGACCGGATGGCGTGCTTCCGGTCCAGCGGCGGATCACCGCCGGCGCGCCCGCGGGGGTCACAGGTGGGCGAGCTTCTCCAACACGGGCGCTGCGGCCCGAAGCGTCTCCCACTCGTCCTCGTCCAGGCCCTCGGCGAGGTGGGACAGCCAGGCGTTCCGCTTGGTGCGGCTCTCCGCGAGCATGGCCTCGGCCTGCTCGGTCTGGCTGACCCTCTTCTGCCGACGGTCATCGGGGTGCGGTTCGAGCCTGACCAGCCCCTTCGCCTCCAGCAGCGCGACGATGCGGGTCATCGAAGGGGGCTGCACGTGCTCCTTGCGGGCCAGCTCACCGGGGGTGGCCGAGCCGCAACGGGCCAGGGTGCCGAGCACCGACATCTCGGTGGGGCTCAGCGACTCGTCGACACGCTGGTGCTTCAGGCGACGGCCCAGCAGCATCACGGCGGAGCGGAGGGAGCTCACGGCGGCGGCACTGTCGCCGTCGTGGATCAGGTCAGGCATGTTTGTTAGCGTAACTCATTACCCAATCTAAATACCACCCGATGGCGCACTCGCGAAAGTTTGATCACCCGAACGAGTGAGTTCGCAGCGGAAAGTGACGCAAAGAGCGCTCCAGGGCAGCGACCCTGCTGGACATGGGATCGCCAGTGCTCAGCCTGCGGATAGACAGTGAGCTGCTCGACCGACTCCGGCAGCACGCCGCGAAACGCGGAATGAGCGTCCAGGACTACGTGGTCCGGACGCTCATTCGCGACGACTTCGACGAACGCTTCAAGGCGGCCGTCGAGGAGACGGAGAAGTTCTACGACGACTCCGGGGGAAGCCTGACGCCCCCCATCGACTCCAGCGGAAGCGTGACGCCCCCCTTCGACTCCGGAAGGAGCGTGCCGCCGACCGTCGACTCCAGGAGGAGCGTGACGCCACCGGTCACGTGAGGCCGAGCGCCGGCATCGCGTAGTAGAAGACGAACACCGCCGACACCGCGTACATCGCCACCGGCACCTCGCGGCCGCGGCCGGCCGCCAGGCGCAGCACCGAGAAGGCGACGAAGCCGATGCCGATGCCGTTGGTGATCGAGTACGTGAACGGCATCATCACCATCGCGAGGAACGCCGGGACCGCGAGCGTGTAGTCGCTCCAGTCGATGTCCCGCACCGAGCCCGCGATGATCAGGAAGCCGACCGCCAGCAGGGCGGGAGTGGCCGCCTGCGACGGGACCATGGTCGCCAGCGGTGTGAGGAACAGCGCCACCGAGAAGAGCAGACCGGTCACCACGCTCGCCAGTCCGGTGCGGGCGCCTTCGCCGACGCCCGCGGTGGACTCCACGAAGCACGTGGTGGCGGAGGAGGAGCTGCCGCCGCCCGCGGCGACCGCGATGCCGTCCACGAACAGCACCTTGTTCATGCCGGGGAAGTTGCCGTTCTCGTCGATCAGCTTCGCCTCGTCGCCGACGCCCAGGATGGTGCCCATCGCGTCGAAGAAGCAGGACAGCAGCACGGTGAAGACGAACAGGATGCCCGTCAGATAGCCGACCTTGGCGAAGCCGCCGAAGAGGCTCACCTCACCGAGCAGCCCGAAGTCCGGCGCGGAGACCGGATTGCCCGGCCACGACGGCGTCGTCAGACCCCAGGCCCCCTCGGGCAGCCCGGCCACCGCGTCGATGACCACGGCGAGGAC
Organism: Streptomyces sp. NPDC048142; assembly: GCF_043202835.1. Classification (NCBI taxonomy): domain Bacteria; kingdom Bacillati; phylum Actinomycetota; class Actinomycetes; order Kitasatosporales; family Streptomycetaceae; genus Streptomyces; species Streptomyces sp. NPDC048142. Next base: position 104,236 of record NZ_JBIDBC010000012.1, on the reverse strand, counting down.
CGTCATGGCGACGATCGAGATCAGGATCGCGCCGGGCACCTTGCGCACGATCAGCGCGAGCGTGAGCAGCGCACCGAGGACGAAGACGAGCACCGGCCAGCCGGCGAGGTGGCCGTCGGCGCCGAGCTGGAGCGGCACGGTGGTGTTGGCCTCGTCCGGGACGCGCGAGACGAAGCCGGAGTCGACGAGACCGATCAGCAGGATGAAGAGGCCGATGCCGATCGCGATGCCCTTGCGGAGCGACTTCGGTACGGCGTTCATCACGCGTTCCCGCAGCCCGGTCGCGACCAGCAGCATCACCACGATGCCCGCGAGGACGACCATGCCCATCGCGTCCGGCCAGCTCATCCGGGGGGCGAGCTGGAGCGCGACGACGGTGTTGACGCCGAGACCGGCGGCGAGCGCGATCGGCACGTTGCCGATGACGCCCATCAGCAGCGTGGAGAACGCGGCGGTCAGCACGGTCGCGGTGACCAGCTGGCCGTTGTCGAGGTAGTTCTTGTGCATGTCCTGGGCGCTGCCCAGGATGATCGGGTTGAGCACGATGATGTAGGCCATCGCGAAGAACGTGGCAAACCCGCCGCGGAACTCGCGTGCGACGGTCGACCCCCGCTCGGAGATCTTGAAGAACCGGTCCAGGCCGCCCTTGGGCTGCGGAGCCGAGGAGGGCGGGGCGTCGACCGGAGCGGTGGCCGAGGGGGGCATGGGTGACCTCAGTCGTACGTAGGGGGTGGAGCGAAGGGAGGCGGAGCAAAGGGGCGAACGGCGATCGAAATTGGATGTTCAGACGAACAATTCGAGCCACCCCAAAGCAGATTCAGTATGAATACATAAGGCGAAGATCGCTATCTCCGCGCGTAGACCCCTGTGCCGACCGGCCCGCCGCCCGCCGATCGGGTGGCCCGTACGTGGCCCCATACACTGAAGCCATGGAGAAGTGGACACCCAAGCACGAGGCGCCCGAACCCCTGGAGGGCCCCGTCGTCGCCACCGTCGTCGGCGGCACGATCCTCTGGTTCGTCCTCTTCCTCGCCCAGCTCCCCTTCTACGACTGGTTCGCCGACCGCGGCCACACCTGGTGGGTGTGGACCCCGCTGGCCGGCGCCGGACTGGGCCTGATCGGGATCTGGTACGTCCGCGGGCGCGACGCCGCCCTCAAGCGGCACGCGGCCCGCGCCGAGGCCAAGGACGCCGCCGGGGCCGAGGCGGCGGACAGCGCTCTGGGCGGCGACCCGGCGGGCCGCACCGACCGGACCAGCCGCACCGACCGGACCGCCTGACTCCTCTTTGCACGCCCGCACGCCCGCACGCCCGCACGCCCGGCCCGCCCACGCGCCCGCACGCCGTTTCCCGTAAGCCGCCACGCCGCTCCCGTAAGCCGTCATGCCGCTCCCGTACGACTCTTCCGGTAGCCGCTCCCGTACGACCACAGGACCGACTTCGTCCTCCCCTGGTCGGATCTTCGGCCCCCCCCGTTGGGTGATTCGAGGCGCACGCCCGTACCGTCGGAGCCATGACGCAGCGGGCACTCGATTCCTCCGGGGAGCAGACCCCCGGACCCTCCCGGCCGGCCATGATCGACGCGGGGGCGGAACTCGACCCCGTGCACCCCATGGAGCCACCGCCGCCGGCCCACCGACCGGGCGGTCTCAGCACCGCCGAGGTCGCCGAACGGGTCGCGCGCGGTGAGGTCAACGACGTACCCGTACGGTCCTCACGCTCCCTCACCGAGATCGTGCGGGCCAACGTCTTCACCCGGTTCAACCTGATCATCGGCGTGCTCTGGGTGATCATGCTGTTCGTCGCGCCGATCCAGGACAGCCTCTTCGGCTTCGTGATCGTCGCCAACACCGGCATCGGCGTCATCCAGGAGTGGCGGGCCAAGAAGACCCTGGACAGCCTCGCGGTGATCGGCGAGGCGAAGCCGACCGTGCGGCGCGACGGGGTCGCCGCCGAGATCTCCACCTCCGAGATCGTCCTCGGCGACCTGGTCGAACTGGGACCCGGGGACAAGGTGGTCGTGGACGGCACGGTCGCCGAGGCCGACAGCCTGGAGGTCGACGAGTCGCTGCTCACCGGAGAGGCCGACCCGGTGCTCAAGCGGGCCGGCGACCCGGTGATGTCCGGCAGCTTCGTCGTCGCGGGCGGCGGCGCGTTCACCGCGACCAAGGTGGGGCGCGAGGCGTACGCCGCGCAGCTCGCCGAGGAGGCGTCACGCTTCACGCTCGTCCACTCCGAGCTGCGCAGCGGCATCAGCACGATCCTGAAGTACGTCACCTGGATGATGGTGCCGACGGCGATCGGGCTGATCATCAGCCAGCTGGTCGTGAAGGACAACAACTTCAAGGACTCCGTCGCCCGGACCGTCGGCGGCATCGTTCCGATGATCCCCGAGGGGCTGGTGCTGCTGACCTCGGTGGCCTTCGCCATCGGCGTCGTACGCCTCGGGCGCAAGCAGTGCCTGGTGCAGGAGCTGCCCGCCATCGAGGGGCTGGCCCGGGTCGACGTGGTCTGCCTGGACAAGACCGGCACCCTCACCGAGGGCGGCATGGACGTCACCGAGGTCCGGACGCTGAACGGGAGCGACGAGACGTACGTACGGCAGGTGCTGCGGACGCTCGGCTCCTCGGACCCCCGGCCCAACGCCAGCCTCCAGGCCATCATCGACGCCTACCCGGCGGGCGACGGCGCCACGGACCCGGCAGGCAGGGGCGAAGCGGAGAGCTGGGCCGTCACCGACGCGATGCCGTTCTCCTCGGCGCGCAAGTACAGCGGCGCGGCGTTCGAGGAGGCCGACGGGACGGCCTCCGCGTGGCTCCTCGGCGCCCCCGACGTCCTGCTCCCCGAGGGCGACCCCACCCTCACCGAGATCGAGCACCTCAACGAGCAGGGCCTGCGGGTGCTGCTGCTCGCCCGCACACGGGGTGAGCTGGACGCGCCCGACGTCGCCGCCGGAGCCGCGCCCACCGCCCTCGTCGTCCTGGAGCAGCGGCTGCGGCCGGACGCGGCGGAGACCCTGAAGTACTTCGCCGACCAGAACGTGGCCACCAAGGTCATCTCCGGTGACAACGCCGTCTCGGTCGGCGCGGTCGCCGGAAAGCTGGGCCTCGCGGGCGCAGAGAACACCCTCGACGCCCGCCGGCTGCCCACCGACCCGGACGAGATGGCCACGGCCATGGAGCAGAACGCGGTCTTCGGCCGCGTCACCCCGCAGCAGAAGCGGGACATGGTCGCCGCCCTCCAGTCGCGTGGCCACACGGTCGCGATGACCGGCGACGGCGTGAACGACGTGCTGGCCCTCAAGGACGCCGACATCGGCGTCTCGATGGGCTCGGGCTCGGAGGCGACACGCGCCGTCGCGCAGATCGTGCTGCTGAACAACAGCTTCGCGACGCTGCCGTCGGTGGTCGCCGAGGGCCGCCGGGTGATCGGCAACATCACCCGCGTCGCCACGCTCTTCCTGACCAAGACGGTCTACTCGGTACTGCTGGCGATCCTGGTGGTGTGCTTCCAGGTGGAGTACCCGTTCCTGCCGAGGCACCTGACGCTGCTGGCCACGCTGACCATCGGCGTCCCCGCGTTCTTCCTGGCCCTCGCGCCGAACAAGGAACGCGCCCAGCCGCACTTCGTACGCCGTGTCATGCGGTACGCGATCCCCTCGGGCGTCATCGCGGCGGCGGCCACCTTCACCACCTACCTGATCGCCCGCCACCACTACTCAGGTCCCGGCGCGCTGGAGGCCGAGACGAGCGCGGCGACGCTGACGCTGTTCCTGGTCGCGATGTGGGTCCTGGCGATCATCGCCCGCCCGTACACCTGGTGGCGCATCGGCCTCGTGGCGGCGATGGGGCTCGGCTTCCTGATCGTGCTCGTGGTGCCGTGGCTCCAGGACTTCTTCGCGCTGAAGCTGGTCGGCACGACCATGCCGTGGACGGCGGTCGGCATCGCGGTGGCATCGGCCGCCGCGCTGGAGTTCGTCTGGCGCTGGGTGGGACGGCGCTTCCGGGCGTAGGCGGTACGCACGAGGAAGCCCCCGGTTCGGCACACACGGGGAAGCCCCCGGGAGGACGGCGGCCGGACGGTGATCCTCCCGGGGGCTTCCGCGTGCCGGGTACTCCTTCGCGTCGACGAGGTCACCGGCGGCCGGGACGGCCGGGCTCTCAGTCGAACCAGCGGTCCCGCGCCAGCTCCTCCGTACGCGACGGGTCCTCCAGCAGGGCCGCGACCTCGAAGCGGCGCGGCCACTGGCCCGCCGCCCAGGCCAGACCGGCCGCGACGCCCTCCAGGGTCGCGGCGTGGACAACCCCGTCCGGGGTGCGGCGCCAGTCCAGCTCGACGCCGCCCGCGCGGAGTTCGGGGTGTTCGGTGTACGTGTCCGGGGTGCCGGGTCCGAGCAGGACCCGGACCGACTCCGGTACGCGGTGCTCCTCACCCTCGCTGGTGACGCCCGCCTCGATCGTCTCGCCGAGCCGCCGCACCTGGAGGAGGTCGGCCAGCTCCGCCGCGCGCGCAGGGGCCACGGGGAGCAGGGGCAGGCCCTCCGTCAGCGGCAGCACGTCCGGGGCATCCGCGATCACGGCGTCCGCGGCGTCGACCACCGCCACGCCCCCGTCCACCACCGCCCGCAGCTCGTCCGGCAACGTCACCTGGTCCGGGTCGAGTTCGGCGAGGGCCGTGTACAGGGCGTGCAGTTGTACGGGGGTGACGGGGCGGTCCTCGTCGGCGAGGCGGCCCAGCAGTTCGGCCGCGCCGCCCGGCTCGTCCAGGAGCGCGGCGACCGTGGTGCGCACCCCCAGGGCCCGCAGCACCTGGGCGTCGTCGAAGCCGGTGGCGTCCACCGCGTCGTACAGCCCGGCCAGCCGGGGGTCGCCGCCCGCCGCGCGCAGTCCGGCGGGGCGGCGGCCGTCCAGCACGGGGTGATCGCGCAGCCACCACGCGGTGTACGGGCGCACGGACTGCGTCGTCCCGTCCGGCAGCAGCACCCGCACCGGCTGCGTCAGCGCGTCGCGCAGCGGCGGCCGGGCCAGCATGGCGAGCGCCTGCGGCCAGGCGTCGTCGTCGACCAGGTCCAGATCCCGTACAGCGACGATCTCGGTGGCGACGGGCGGCACCGGGGTCTCGGGCAGCTGGTCGAGGAGGTCCTCGCACCACACGTCGACGGCGTCCAGCAGCCCGGCGTCATCGGGTTCGGCGAAGTCGCTGTCGCGGGGCTCCAGTTCGTCCGGGTCCAGGACGACGTCGGTGGCCCGTACGAGGGCGAAGGTGGCGAGCACCCCGCAGGCGGCGAGCGGCCCTTCGCCCCAGCGGTCAGCCAGTTCCTGGTCGGCGAGGGCGAGTTCGCCCTCCCGCATGATCTGCGCGAACGGGCTTGCGGGGAAGACCAGTTCACCGGCGGGGGCCGGTTCGCCATCCTCGTCGGGAAGGGCGAGGGCACCGAGCCAGGGCTCGTCGCCGGGGGCCAGTTCGGCATCGCGCACGAGGGTGAGCACGGTCTCGGCCAGCTCGTCGGCGTCGAGCGCGTCCTCGTCCCAGATCTCCCCCGCGTCCAGCGAACCGGCCACGGCCGCCCGCACCTGGGGGGTCGTCAGCACGGCGTGGGGCGTGGCGGGCAGGGCGCCGAGCTTCTCCAGGAGCGGATGCGCGGCGTCCGGGTGGGCGACCTTCAGCCCGAGCCGGGAGAGCCGGGCGAGGACGGGACCGGTAAGTCCGTCCGGAAGCGGCAGCAGGATCTGCCGCGGCCCGATCGCGGTGCGCGGCGGGCGGCCCGCCCGCTCGTCGTCCGGGTCGCCCGCGAGCGGGACCGGCAGGCCGGTGAGCCGGTCGGGGTCGGTGCCCGCGAGGCTGTCGTAGAGCCGGTGCCACCAGGCCGGGTCGCGCTCCAGACCGGCGAGGCGGTCGATGGCCTCGGTCAGGGGCACCCGGGCGACCCCGAGGGTGCGCAGTTCGGTGCGGCGCTCAAGACCGGCGGGCAGCAGACAGGGCAGCACCTCGGCGAGCACCCGTACGGTCTCGGCCCCGACCCCTTCGACGACCTCGGCCTCCACGGGCCGCAGGGCGGCGGCGCCGGGGGCGGCTGTGTCGCCGTCCCGCTCCCAGCCGTCCCGCTCCCAGCCGTCCTCCCAGCGGTCGACGGCCTCGGCGGAGGCGTCGCGGGGCGCGGCGGGCTCCAGGAACGCGACCCGGGGCAGCCGGGCGAGGATCGCGCCGCGCAGCGAGCCGTCCAGCGCCCCCTTGCCGAGCTGTCCGGGCACCAGGCCGATGGTCCCGGTCGACACCGGCCGCCAGGCGCCCAGCAGCTCCGCGTACGCGTCGGCCGCCCGCTCCACCAGGAAGTCGGTCAGCGGCCCCGGCGCGGGGTGCCTGCGGGCGGTGTCCAGCGGGAGGGAGGCGATGAGCAGGGCGGGGATGCCGAGCGGTTCGTCGGTGGGTGTCGGGGCGTGCACGACGGGTGCCGTACGGGGGTGGAGGGGCGCCCCGGACTCGTCGACCGGGACCGCCCAGGTGACCGACCAGTGCGGGCGCAGCCGCTCCTCGACCGGCCGGTCGGCGAGGAGGGCCGGCTCGACGGGGCCGTGGTGGAAGACGGTGCGCCAGCGGTTCAGGCCGTGCGCGGAGTCGTCGATGTGCGTGTACGGGCCGTGGACCGAGCGGCTCAGGGTCCGGGTGCCGTCCGGCGTCTCGATGACGACCTCGTCCAGGCCGGGCAGCGTGAGCAGCAGCGCGTCGTCCACGGCGGCCAGCAGCCGGGCTGCCAGATCCTCGGCCGTGCCGTCGCGCAGCGGCAGCACGACGACGGTGTCGTACCCGGCGGGCGCGGAGCCCTCGGCGGGCAGCGGAAGCCGCAGCAGCGGTACGTGCCCGTCGCGGCGGCGCAGCTCGTCCCCGAGGCCGGGGCTGCCGACGGCCGCCCCGCGGGCCAGCTCGCGCGCCTCGGCCAGGGACCAGCGCACACCGCCGTGCCGGCCGAGCACCGCGGGCTCGTCGCTGACCGCGAGGACGGCGGCGAACCCGACGCCGAAGCGGCCCACCGCGGACGCGTGGCCCTCGCGCTTGGCGGAGGCCCGCAGGGTGCTCAGGGACTCCACGCCGGTGGCGTCCAGGGGTGCGCCGGTGTTCGCGGCGGCCAGCACGCAGCGGCCGTCCGGGTCGCCGGGGGCGGCGGGGTGCAGGGTGAGGCGGAGCCGGCCGGGGGTGCCCGCGCGGGCGGCGGCGTCGGCGGCGTTCTGGGCCAGCTCGACGACGAGGCGGTCGCGGTAGCCGCCGAGCGCGAGGTCCTCCTCGGCGTTGGCGTCCTCCCGGAACCGGGCGGGCCCGGCCCCCCACGCGTCGAGCACGCCGCGCCGCAGCCGTGCCGTCCCGAACGGATCGGCCCCCTCGGTCGCCTTCATGCTCACGCTCTCGACTCCGTCCGCTGTGTGGGTGGGGCGCACATACGCCCGTACCCGTGCCGCCCAGTGTGCGCCCGAAGGTACCGCGCTCCCAGCCCGCCGGGGGCGGCGCGCCACTTCAGCCCGTCGGGGGCGGCGCGAATCAGCCCGTCCGGCGTTTGAGGACGGAACCCTTGCTTAGGTGAGCGGGCACATAGGACAGGGACCTCGGGCGCGGGCCCCCGCAGCGGCACCCGGTGCCCACGTCGACGGTTCCGTCCTCAATCGCCGGACGGGCTGAACAGGCGCCCCGCGATTCCCGGGCACCGCGAGCCCGGACCCCTCAGCGGGCAGGAGCGTCAGGAGTGGCCCAGGTCCTCCGAGGCCCCATCCGCCTCGTCCGGCACGGAGCCCCCGTCCCGCTCGGGCCGCAGCGAGTACGTGTCCACCCGCATCGTGTCCATCGCGTGCGGCGCCGGCTTCGGCGGCGCCGGCATCACCGCGGCCTCCGAGTGCCCGCCGCAGCCGTACGCCAGCGACACCACATGGCCGTCCGCCGGACCGAACTCGTTCGCGCACACCCCGAAGGCCTGCTTCAGCGAGCCCGCCATCGGGATCAGGAACGCGCAGCTGACGCACGTCGCGGGGGCCGCCTGGGCCATCGGCGTCTTCGGGCCGAACGCCTCGTCCCAGCGGTCGGCCGCCGCGTACAGCCCGTAGCGCGACAGCACCCGCGCCCGGCGCGTACCGAGCTCGTCCGCGACCGCGGCGATGGACCCGCGGCTGGTGGCCGCCACCGGCCGGTCCGTCAGCTCGGCGTCCTCCGCGTCGGCCAGCTCCGCCAGCTCCTCGGAGACCACGGAGTTCGGCGGCGGCTCGTCCTCGCCGGTCCAGCCGGGCTCCAGGCGCAGGTCCTCGGCCTCGGTGGGCAGCAGGTCGCCGGGGCCCATGTCGCCGGGGCGCAGCCGCTCGCTCCACGGCACCCACTCCGGTGCCAGGAGCGCGTCGGTGCCCGGCAGCAGCACCGTCTCGTCCAGGGTGACGTTCTTCGCGCGGGAGGCCCGCGCCACCGTCACCGCCCAGCGCCAGCCCCGGTAGCCGGGCTCCCGGGCCTCGAAATAGTGGGTGACGACCCGGTCCCCCTCGGAGACCACGCCGATGTACTCACCGACCACACCGGGCGCGGCGGCCTCCTCCGCGGCCGCGCGCGCGAGGTCCACCGCCTCGGCGCACAGGCGGTCGGGAACGGGGGTACGGGCCGTACGGCTTCGCGTCGTCGTCGCAGCACTCACAGGTCTTCGCTTCTCTCCATACGCCAGTCTCACGAGCGCGCCAGCTGCTGCACGATTGCCGTTTCGGCCAGACAGGTGCGGGCGGAGCGGACCTGGGGGCCGCGTCGACGTCCACACCCGTTGTGCCTGCCTCGGGCGCGCCTTCTGCCACCCATTCTGCGGGATCGCCGAGAGGCGCGCGGCCAAGAACAACCGCCGGTGGCGCGTTACGCACGCTACCCTCTCCGCCGCTCTGCGCCCACCTGCCCGTCCCAAACGTGCCGTATCCGTTCCCCGCCGGGTTCCCGCCCCCAAGGGCTGTCCCGTCATCCCTGGTGGGCGCACGACGACAGCTACGGCACCTCGCCGCGTTGTCGGAACGCCCGAATACATCCAGTATGCGGACGTCCCTCCGCCTTGCGACGCACCGCATCCGACGCCGCGCGCTGATCCACCAGGGATGACGGGACAGCCCTTACCCGATCGGACAGCGGCGACGACGACCGCGGCGGGCGGTACGGCCCTCGTCCGCCCGACCGCGAGCCCGGAAGAAAGCCCGGCAGGAAGCCCGACAGCGAGTCACACGCGCGTCCGCGGCCGATCACCGTTCATATCGGCCAGGGTTGGGGCACTATGACGGGGTGACTGCCGCCAGGTCGCACCACGGTCCCGGCCCGCTCCGCAGGGCGGGACGGGCGACGGGCCGTGCCCTGCACGCCCCGTTCACCGGCACGGCGCGCGGCATCCGCAAGGCGACGCACGCCCACGGCGCGGGGGAGTCCGGCCTCGGCAAGCTCATCGAGCTGCACGCGGTGAACGGCGCGGGCGACGTCATGATCACGATCGCGCTCGCCTCCACGGTCTTCTTCTCGGTGCCCACGGACGAGGCGCGGGGCCGGGTGGCCCTCTACCTCGCCATCACGATGGCCCCCTTCACCCTGCTCGCCCCGGTGATCGGCCCGCTCCTGGACCGCCTGCCGCACGGCCGCCGCGCCGCGATGGCGGGCGCGATGCTGGCCCGTGCGCTGCTGGCGCTGACCATGTCGGGCGCGGTCGCCACCGGGGGTCTGGAGCTGTATCCGGCCGCACTGGGCGTCCTGGTCTCGTCGAAGGCGTACGGCGTGGTGCGCAGCGCGGTCGTGCCACGCCTGCTGCCACCCAAGTTCTCCCTGGTGAAGGCCAACTCCCGGGTCACCCTGGCCGGGCTGCTGGCCACCGGGGTGGCGGCCCCGATCGGGGCGGGGCTCCAGATGATCGGTTCCGCCTGGCCGCTCTACGGCGCCTGCGCGATCTTCGTCACGGGCACCTTCCTGGCCTTCACCCTGCCGCACAAGGTCGACTCCGCGAAGGGCGAGCGCCGGGCGCGGCTGATCGACCCGCACCACGAGGAGGCCGTGCCGCGGCCCGCCCCCCGCACGGCCGGCGGGAGGACGGGCAGCACCTGGGCCGGCCTCCGCGGGGGCGGCAACGGGGAGAGACCGCCCAAGGAGCGGCCGCCGGGCCTGCGGTCCGTCGGCGGGTCCGTGCTGCACGGGCTCCAGGCCAACGCCGCGCACCGGGCCCTCTCCGGCTTCCTCATCTTCTTCCTGGCCTTCCTGCTGCGCGAGCACCCGCTGGCCGGGCAGAGCGCGGCCGTCTCGCTCGGCATCGTCGGCGTGGCGGCGGGCGTCGGCAACGCCTGCGGTACGGCGGTGGGCTCCTGGCTCCGGGCGCGCGGGCCCGAGGTGATCATCGCGACGGTGCTCGGCCTCGCGCTCGGCATGGCGGTCCTCGCCGCGGTGTTCTTCTCCACCGTGCTGGTCGCCGCGCTCGGCGCGGTCGCCGGCTTCACCCAGGCCCTGTCCAAACTGTCGCTCGACGCGATGATCCAGCGGGACGTGCCCGAGGAGGTCCGCACCTCCGCGTTCGCCCGGTCCGAGACGTTGCTCCAGATGGCATGGGTGGTCGGCGGCGGCATCGGCATCGCCCTGCCGCTCAACGCGGTGCTCGGCATGTCGGTCGCCGCGGGCATTCTCGCGCTCGGCGCGGCCACGTCTGTACGGGGCCTCCTGGGGGCCGCGCGGCGCGGCACGCCGCACCCCCGCGTGGCATGAGCGGAGGCGACCGATAGCCTTCGGCCCATGACCGTTGCGTTCTTCTCCGGTAAGGGCCGTCGAATCGGCGTCGCTCTTGGTGCCGTGTCCGCGGGACTCCTTGTCCTGTCCGCCTGCGACAAGCCGACGCCGCTCGCCACCGTGACGGTCGGCAGCAACTCGGTGAACTCCGAGGCCACCTGTTACAACGACGGCGATGCGATCAAGGAGTCCCTGATCCAGGGCTGCCTGAACAAGAAGGCCGAGAAGACCATCAAGGTCTCCATGGACGACAAGGTCCGTTTCGGCGTCGACCCCGAGATCGCCGAGAACGGCTGGACGCTCTTCATCAACGGCCAGCAGGCCGAGCAGGAGCCGTTCGAGAAGACCTACCGGACGATCCCCGGCAGCGCCTTCTTCGCCAGCCAGACGGGCGAGCCGGCCGACAAGACGAACATCTCCATCGTGGAGACCAAGGGCAAGAAGCTCACGGGCATCTGGCAGTTCGAGTTCAAGAAGGACTGACCCCACCACCCGAAGTGCGCCCTCTCCCCCGTCCTCGACCCTGAGGCTGTACCCGTGCGTGTGCTGGTCGTGACCGCTGTCCCGGTGGAACGGGACGCGGTCACGCGTGCGTTCGGGGGCGCGTCGGAGTCCGTGGCGCTGCCGGGGGCCGAGCTGCACCGCTGCGGGGCGTTCGACGTCCTGGCGGGCGGCGCGGGCCCGGCCGCCGCCGCCGCGGCCACCGCCTTCGCCCTGGCGTCCGCACCCCGGTCGCCGGGCGCGGCGGGCACGTCGGGCGCACCGGTCTCCGGTCCGTACGGTCTCGTCGTCTCGGCCGGGATCGGTGGGGCGTTCACCCCCCTGACCCCGCTCGGCTCGCTGGTCGTGGCGAGCGACATCGTGGCCGCCGACCTGGGCGCCGACACCCCCGACGGTTTCCTGCCGGTCACCGCGCTCGGCTTCGGCCGGGACCGCTTCGCTCCGCCGCCCGCGCTCGTACGGGAGGTGGCGGCCGCCGCGGGCGCCGCCGCCGGCCCCGTCCTCACCGTCTCCACCGTGACCGGCACCGCCGAACGCGCCGCCGGCCTGCTCGCCGCGCACCCGGGGGCGCTGGCCGAGGCGATGGAGGGCTTCGGGGTCGCGGAGGCCGCCGCCCGGACCGACGTGCCCGTACTGGAACTGCGGGCCGTCTCGAACGCCGTCGGCCCCCGCGACCGGGACGCCTGGCGCATCGGCGACGCGCTGGCGGCGCTCACGGACGCGTTCGGGAAGAGCGCCCCCGTACTGGAAGGTTGGAACCGGCATGACGACCGACACCGCAGCTAGCGAGGGCCCGGCCGGGGACGCGATCGAGATCGCGTTCTCCCCCTGCCCCAACGACACCTTCGTCTTCGACGCCTGGGCGCACGGCCGGGTCCCGGGCGCGCCCCCGCTGAACGTGACCTTCGCCGACATCGACATCACCAACGGTATGGCCGAGCGCGGTGAGCTGGACGTCCTGAAGGTCTCCTACGCCGTTCTGCCGTGGGTGCTCGACGACTACGCGCTGCTGCCGTGCGGCGGGGCGCTGGGCCGGGGCTGCGGGCCGCTGGTCCTCACCAAGGAGCTGGGCCTCGACCTCACCGGCCGGACCGTCGCCGTGCCGGGCGAGCGCTCGACGGCGTACCTGCTGTTCCGGCTCTGGGCGGCGGAGATGGTCCCGGGCGGCGTCGGCGAGGTCGTCGTGATGCCGTTCGACGAGATCATGCCCGCCGTACGGGACGGCAAGGTGGACGCCGGCCTGGTCATCCACGAGGCCCGCTTCACGTACCGGAACTTCGGGCTCCACAACCTGGCCGACCTGGGCCGGCACTGGGAGGACACCACCGGCCTCCCGATCCCCCTCGGCGCGATCATCGCCAAGCGCTCCCTCGGCGAGGACACCCTGCGACGCCTGGCCGACTCGGTCCGCAGCTCGGTCCGGCTGGCCTGGGACCACCCGGAGGTCTCCCGGCCGTACGTCCTGGAGCACGCCCAGGAGATGGACCCGGCCGTCGCGGACCAGCACATCGGGCTGTACGTGAACGAGTTCACCGCCGACCTCGGCGAGGACGGCTACGCGGCGGTCCGCGGCCTGCTGACCCGCGCGGCGGCCGAGGGGCTCGTACCGCCCCTCGGCCCGGACGCGCTGGCGTTTCCCGCTGCCGGCTGACCTCTGAGGACCCTCTGAGGACACGTCCGCCACGCGTCCGCACCTCTGCACGTCTACACGTCGAGCTGGTCGGCGACCGCCCTCAGCAGGCCCGCGATCTTCGCGCCGGCGGCCTTGTCGGGGTAGCGGCCCCGCTCCAGCTGTGGCGTGATGTTCTCCAGGACCGTCGTCAGGTCCTGCACGATCGACGCCAGCTCGTCCGGCTTGCGGCGCTGTGCGGCCGCGACGGACGGGGTGGGGTCGAGGACCACCACGGAAAGGGCCTGGTCGCCGCGCTGGCCCGCGACCACGCCGAATTCCACACGCTGGCCGGGCTTGAGGGCGTCGACTCCGGCAGGGAGTACCGACGAGTGGACGAAGACGTCGCCGCCGTCGTCGCGGGAGAGAAAGCCGAAGCCCTTCTCGCTGTTGAACCACTTGACCTTGCCGGTGGGCACGTCTGTCCTCGTCCTCGTCGGTGTGCGGAAGAGCCGGGATACGGCTCCGGATAGCAGTACAGCGGGTCACCGTGACCCGCCCGGTCCCAGGCTAATGGCCCCAGGGCCGGTGACAAGACGTCGCCGGAGAGTTCCTCCGGGCCGGGAACTACCCTGGTCGGGTGAGTACTACTCCTTCAGGCGCAGGTGACCGGCTTGTTCAGGTCGGCGCGATCGTCTTCTTCGTCGGCGCACTGGCCACTCTGGTCACGGTCGCCCCACTGTTCCTGGGCACGGACCCGTTCCCGCCGGTCGCGTACGCGGTCTGCATGCTGATGGGCGTCGGGTTCCTGATCGCCGGGGCGGGCGTCATCCGTTCGGCGTGGGTCAGCTCCCCGAAGCGGGCCGCGAACCGCGCCTGACACCCCTCCTCGTCACGCCGTCCGGTCCGCCTCGAAGGCCGCCAGCCAGGCCGGGAAGCCCGCCAGGTCCTCCAGCACCACGTCCGCGCCCGCCGTCCGCAACTCCTGCGCGTCGCACGGGCCCGTCGTCACCGCGACCGACAGCGCTCCGGCCGCCCGTGCCCCGCGCACATCGCCGGTGTGGTCGCCGACGTAGACCTGCGCACCGTGCTCGCGCAGGGCTTCGCCCTTGGCCTCCGCCCACAGCCGGCCGACCAGCGTGTCCGGCTCGATCCCGAGGTGGGCCAGGTGCAGCTTCGCGTTCGGCCCGTACTTCGCCGTGACGACGATCGCCCGGCCGCCGAGCGCCCGCACCGCGGCCACCGACTCCCGCGCCCCGGCGAGCGCCGGACTCGGGGCTATCGCGTGGTCCGGGTAGAGGCCCCGGTAACGGTCGGCGGCGGCGGAGACCTCGCCGGCCGGGTACCAGTGCGCCAGCTCCGTCTCCAGCGGCGGGCCGATCCGGCTCACCACCAGGTCGACGTCGATGGGCACCCCCGTCTCCGCGGACAGGGCCAGGTAGGCGGCGGCGATGCCGGGGCGGGAGTCGATGAGCGTCATGTCCAGGTCGAAGCCGACCGTCAGGGGGTGGCGGCGCGGGTGGTGGGGCGGGAGGTGGCGCGGGTGCTGACCGGGGTGCTGAGCCGTGGACGTCATGCCTGCCATTGTGCCGACCGGCCGGGGGCGGGCCCCGGGGCAGCCTGACGGGGGCGGCCCCGGGGGCGGCCCGGCAGGCGCGGGCCCGCAGAGGCGATCCGGCAGGCGCGGGCCCGCAGAGGCGGCCCGGCAGGCGCGGGCCCGCAGGGACGGGCCCGAAGCCCTCGGCGGCCCTGAAGTGCCGCCCCCTAGACTGAGGCGCGCACTTAGCCAAGCCTTACCGGGACCGGCCCCGTCCCCCCCCAGCGTTCCCTCACGTTCCGTATCCGTCCGATTGGTTGAAATGTCAGCGTCAGCGCCCGTGCGGGCCGCCGCGCCACCCCGCGCGCCCCGCCTCTCCCGACGCGCGACCGCGACGGCCGCGGCCGTCGTCGCCCTGCTGCTGGCGGTGCTGCTGAGCCTCGCCGTGGGGGCGCGTTCCATCCCCCCGGGCGAGGTCATCGACGCCCTGCTGCACGGCGGTCACTCCGACGCCGCCGAGGTGATCCGCACGATGCGGGTGCCGCGCACGCTCATCGGGCTGATGGTCGGCGCGGCGCTGGCGCTCGCGGGCGCGGTGCTCCAGGGGATCACCCGTAACCCCATCGCCGACCCCGGCATCCTCGGCATCAGCCAGGGCGCGTCGGTGGCGGTGGTGATGGCCATCGCGTTCGCCGGGGTCCACACGCTCACCGGGTACGTGTGGTTCGCCTTCGCGGGCGCGGCGCTCGCCTCGGTCGCCGTGTACGCCATCGCCGCCGGCGGGCGTGGCGGCGCGACCCCGGTGAAACTCGCGCTCGGCGGTGCGGCGATCAACGCGCTGCTGGTGTCGGTGACGACGGGGATCCTCACGACGAAGGCGTCCGCGCTGGACGAGTTCCGCTTCTGGCAGGTCGGCTCGCTCGCGGGCCGGGAGGCGGACGTCGTCCAGCAGGTGTGGCCGTTCCTGCTCCTCGGCGCCGTCCTCGTGCTCTCCGTCGCCCGCGGCCTGGACGCGCTCGCGCTCGGCGAGGACGTCGCGAAGGGGCTCGGGCAGAACGTCGCGGCGGTCCGGATCGTCGGCGGCATCGGGGCGACCGTGCTCACCGGGGTCGGGGTCGCCGCCGCCGGGCCGATCGCGTTCATCGGACTCGCCGTCCCGCACATCGCCCGCGCGGTCGTCGGCAACGACCACCGCTGGGTGCTGCCCATGGCGGCACTGATCGGGCCCGTGATGCTGCTGGTCTCGGACGTCGTCGGCCGGATCGTGTTCCCGCCGGGCGAGGTTCCGGCGGGTGTGATGACGGCCCTGATCGGGGTGCCGGTCCTGGTCGCCCTCGTACGCCGGAAGGCGGTGCCCGCATGAGCGACGCGACCGTGACCGACACACCTGAGACCGGCGCACCCGTGACCGGCACGCCCGTACGGGTCCGGCCCGCCGGGTACGCCGTCGTGAAGGCCGGGCCGCGCGGCCGGTTCCTGCTGCACCGGCGGGCCTCCGTCGTCGCGGCGGCCCTCGTCGCGCTGCTGGCCGCCGTCTGCGTCGCCTACCTGTGCGTCGGGGAGAGCTTCGTCGCGCCCGGCGAGGTCGTGAAGGTGATCCTCGGGCAGCCGTCCCAGGCCGAGCTGGTCGTGGGCACGCTGCGGCTTCCGCGCCTGGTCGTCGGGCTGCTGGTGGGCGCCGCGTTCGGGGTCGCCGGGGCGCTGATCCAGACGGTGGCCCGCAACCCGCTGGCCAGCCCCGACATCATCGGCATCAGCCAGGGCGCGAGCGCGCTCACGGTGGGCGCGATGACCTTCGGCATCACCTCGTACACCGTCCTGCCCTACCTCTCCGTCGTCGGCGGCATCGCGGCGGCGGCCCTCGTGTACGTCTTCGCCTGGCGCGGCGGCCTGCACGCCACCCGCTTCGTCCTCATCGGCATCGGCTTCGCCATCGCGCTGCGGTCGGTGACCACGCTGTTCCTGACCAAGGGCGACTACCTGGTCGCCCAGCAGGCGCAGATCTGGATGACCGGTTCGCTGAACGGGCGCGGCTGGTCGGAGGCCGGCCCGATCGGCTGGACGCTGCTGATCCTGCTGCCCGCCATCGCCTGGGCCGCCCGCGCGCAGCGCACCGTCACGATGGACGACGACACCGCCACCGCGCTGGGCGTGCGCCTGGGGCGCGTACGGCTCGGACTCGTCGCGCTCGGCGTGGTCCTGGCGTCCGTGGCGACGGGCACGGCGGGCCCGGTGGACTTCGTGGCGCTGCTCGCCCCGCAGATCGCCCGCCGGATGACCCGGACCGCGCAGATCCCCCTGCTGTCCTCGGCGCTGCTGGGCGCGGTGATCGTCGTCTTCGGCGACCTGCTCGCCCGCAGGCTGTTCTCGCCCACCGAACTGCCGGTGGGCGTCCTCACGGCGGCGGTCGGCGCCCCGTACCTGATCTGGCTGATCATCCGCGGTCACCGCGGCCGCAGTGGAGGCACCGCATGAGCCCGACGACCGACGCAGCGCGGCAGACGACCGGCGGCAGGCTCGCCGCGCGTTCCCTGACCCTCGCGTACGAGAACCGCACCGTGGTCCACGAGCTGGACCTCACCGTGCCCGACGGGCAGGTCACCGTCATCGTCGGCCCGAACGCCTGCGGCAAGTCCACCACCCTGCGGGCGCTCGGCCGGCTGCTGAAGCCGCGCGGCGGGGCGGTCCTGCTGGACGGCACGGAGCTGGCGCGCATACCGACGAAGACGATCGCCCGGTCCATCGGGCTGCTCCCGCAGACCCCGGTGGCGCCCGAGGCGATCACCGTCTCCGACCTGGTCGCCCGGGGCCGCCAGCCGCACCAGAGCTGGTGGCAGCAGTGGTCGGACGAGGACGAGCGGGCGGTGACCGACGCCATGTCCCGTACGGATGTGACGGCGCTGGCCGACCGGTCGGTGGACGAGCTGTCGGGCGGTCAGCGCCAGCGGGTGTGGATCGCGATGGCGCTGGCCCAGGACACGGATGTGCTGCTGCTCGACGAGCCGACGACGTATCTGGACATCGCCCACCAGGTGGAAGTCCTGGACCTGGTACGCCAGTTGGCGTCCCCTGCCGCTGACGGCACCCGGGGCCGTACCGTCGTCACCGTGCTGCACGACCTCAACCAGGCCGCCCGGTACGCGGACCGTCTGGTCGCCATGAAGGAGGGCCGGATCGTCGCCGAGGGCCGGCCCGGGGACGTCGTCACCGCCGAGCTCGTCGCCGAGGTCTTCGGCCTGGAGGCGGTGATCGTCCCGGACCCGGTGACGGGTTCACCGCTCGTCGTCCCGAGCGCCCCGTGGACCCCCGCGTCCCCTTCCGCCGCCCTTTCCCCTTCCGCTCCCGATTCGCCCTCCGCCTCAGCTCCGACTCCCGGAAAGACTCTCTGAACCCATGACCCCGCGCAGCTTCCGTCCCCGCGCCCTGGCCGCCGTGTCCCTGACCACGGTCGCCGCACTGACCCTGGCCGCCTGCGGCTCGTCCGACAGCTCCGACTCCGACTCCGCTCCCCCCTCGGGCTCCACCCGTACGGTCAAGACGGCGATGGGCGACGTGAAGGTCAAGGAGGCCCCCGAGCGGGTGGTCGTCCTGGACACCGCCGAACTGGACTCGGCCCTCACCCTCGGTGTGAAGCCGGTCGGCGCGACCCACTCGGACGTGGAGTCGGGCTTCCTGAACTACCTGCCGAAGGACCGGCTCGCGGGCATCAAGGACGTCGGCCAGATGATGACCCCGAACCTGGAGGCCATCGCCGCTCTGAAGCCCGACCTCATCCTCACCAGCAAGATCCGGCACGGCGACAAGTACGCCGAGCTGTCCAAGATCGCGCCGACCGTGATGACGGAGAACACCGGCTACCCCTGGAAGGAGAACTTCCAGGTCCACGCGGAGGCCCTCGGCAAGAAGACCGAGGCCAAGACGGTCACCGACGACTACGCGAGCCACGTGGCGGACGTGACCGAGGCGCTGGGCGGCAAGGACAAGGCCGCCCAGACCGAGGTCAACATGGTCCGCTTCGTCGAGGGCGCGGACATCCGCATCTACGGCAAGAAGAACTACATCGCCACGATCCTGGCCGACGTGGGCCTCGGCCGTCCCGCCATCACGGACAAGGCGGCGGACGGCTTCTCCTACGACGTCAGCCCCGAGAAGATCGACCTCGCGGACGCGGACGTGGTCTTCCACTCGACGTACGGCGACCCGAAGAAGTCCAAGGAGACGGAGACCACCGGCGGCGGCCTGTGGAAGAACATGGACGCGGTGAAGAACGGCAAGGTCTTCGCGGTCGACGACCAGCTGTGGATCCAGGGCATCGGCTACACGGCGGCCGACAAGATCCTCGGCGAACTCCACGAGGACCTCACCAAGTAGCACCCGGCCCTCACCCCGTACGCCTCCGCGCCCGCCACACCAGGTAGAGCGCGGAGGCGACGGCGGCGACGCGGACGACCACCGGCCAGGCCTCCAGCAGGACGTCCCGCATCGCGCCCTCGCGGATCGGCTCGCCCCAGCGCCCGTCCAGCCGCCCCCACACCCATACGAGGGCCCCGGCCGCCACCACGCCCGGCAGGCCGAGCGCCGCCCACTTCGCCTCCGTACGGGAGAGGGCGCGCGAGCTGTACGCGATCAGCCAGCCGCCCGCCAGCGGCAGCCAGGAACCGGTGGCCACGCCGGCGACGAGCAGGACGGCGGCCAGGAGCAGCAGCGGGTGCGCGAAGCCGCCGCGGGGGCCGGGGGCGGCGGCCTCGGGCTCGGCGGCCGCCGCGGTCCTGCGGCGGCGGAGCTTCACGAGGCGCAGGGCACGGCGGCGCCGGACGGTTCCAGGGACGGTCCCGTCAGTCCCGTCGGTCCCGTCCGTCCCCTCTGCCTCGCCCTCCGCGCCCTTCCCTTCCGCCTCGTCCTCCCCGTCCTCCTCGTCCTTCTCGATGGGCCTCGGCCGCCTCCCGAGCAGCTCTGGGGCCTCGATTCCGCCGAAGAACCCCGGGATCGCGGTCCCCTCGTCGAAGGGGCCCGGCTCGAGCCGCCACCAGTCGGTCGCGCCGTCCGCGTCCCCCTGCTGGTCCTGGCCGAGCATGTGCGGGGCGGAGGGGTCGGGCCAGTCGCGGACCGGTACGCCGTCGTCGGGGGCGGGCCCGGGGCGGGGCACGGCGGCCGCGTCGGCGACATCCGTACGGCGCTGCGGCGCGTCCTCGGGGTCGCGGCGCGACGCGCCCCGCCCGAAACCGGCTTTCGGCTTCCTGAGCGCCTTGGCCTCCCGGTCCTCGCCCCGTCCCGGAGCGGGCTCCTTCGGCTCCCCGGGCTCCTTGCGGAGGAGTCCGCTCCGGGGCCGGGGCAGACTTCGCCGCCGCTGCTCGCCGGCCCCCGCCCCGCTGCGGGCGGACGGCAGCGGGACCGTGCCGTCGGCCGACTCCGCCGCCGCCGCGACCAGTTCGTCCGGGCTGCCCAGCCTGCCGATGATGCGCCGGACCGTCGCCGGGGAGTCCGCGCCCGCCGTGCCGCGCTGCCGGTCGATCTCGCCCCGAAGCGTCGAAACCAGGCGCATCCGGGCGCCCGACGACAGCTGTTGCTGCTGGGCCAGGTCGCCGACCCGGCTCAGGTAGTCGTAGACGAGCTGGTCGCTCTCGATCCCCACGCGGTGCATCCCCTCTACCGGCCCTGCCCCGACGGTAGCGTTCCAGCGGCTACCGTGGGACGGATGGGGACGACCACACCACCGCGCACGCTCGCCGAAGCCCTGCGCGCCCGGGGCGACGAATCGCTGGCCGGGCTGCTGCGTGCCCGCCCCGACCTCCTCAACCCGGTGCCGAACGACATCACCCAGCTCGCCACGCGGGCCGGCACGCGGGCGTCCGTCGTCCGCGCGCTGGAACACCTGGACCGGTTCGCGCTGCAGACCGCCGAGGCGCTGGCGGTGGCCCCGGACCCGGCCCCGTACGACACGCTGCTCTCCCTGCTCACCGGCGACGGACTCGACGACGGCGAGCAGCGCGACGAAGCGGGCGCGGCGGTCACCGCCGCGCTGCCGGGCGCGCTGGCGACCCTGCGCGAACAGGCCCTCGTCTGGGGCGAGGACGACCGGCTGCGGCTGGTGCGCACCGCCCGCGAACTGCTCGCCCCGTCCCCGCAGCACCCCTCCCCCACGGGCCTGGGCCCCACGGTCTCCGAGGCCACGGCCGGGATGTCGCCGGGCCGGCTCCAGGAGATCCTGGTGGCGACCGGGCTGCCCGCGACCCACGACCCGGTGTCCGCGGTGGCCACGCTCGCCGCCCTGTTCACGGACCGGACGCGGATGGCGGAGCTGCTGGACACCGCCCCGGTGGAGGCGTTGTCGGTCCTGGACCGGCTGGTGTGGGGCCCGCCGTACGGGGAGGTCACCCCGAATCCGACGCCGCCGGTGAAGTGGCTGCGCGACCGGGGTCTGCTGCTGCCGGTCTCCACGCGCACGGTGGTCCTGCCGCGCGAGGCGGCCCTCCATCTGCGCGCCGGACGCGCGCACCGCGTACCGGAACCGGTCCCCCCGGCCGTCGCGGCGGCCGCCGAACGCGATCCACAGGCTGTGGACAGAGCGGCGGCGGGCCAGGCGTTCACGGCGCTGTCCACGGTCGAGGAGCTGCTGAAGCTCTGGAACGGCGGCGGCCCCGCGATCCTGCGCGCGGGCGGGCTGAGCGTGCGGGAGCTGAAGCGGGCCGCGAACGCCCTGGACGTGGCGGAGCCGGTCGCCGCGTTCTGGATCGAACTGGCCTATGGTTCGGGCCTGCTGGCCACCGACGGCGAGACGGACGAGCGGTACGCGCCGACGCCCGCGTCCGACGAGTGGCTCGACCTGTCCACCGAGGACCGCTGGACGCACCTCGCCACCGCCTGGCTCGCCGCCACCCGGACCCCGGGCCTGGTCGGCGGCCAGGACGCCAAGGGCCGGGCCCTGTCCGCGCTCGGCCCGGAGCTGGACCGTTCGGCCGCCCCCGACGTACGCCGCCGGGTCCTGGCCCTCCTCGCCGAACTCCCGCCGGGCACCGCGCCGGACGCCGGGACGCTGCTGCGACGGCTGCGCTGGGAACGCCCGTTGCGCGGCGGAACGGCCCCTTCCAGCGCTTCGGCGGAGGGGACGGACCTCCGCTCCCGCCTCGCCCTGTGGACGCTCAACGAGGCGGAGCTGCTGGGCATCACGGGCCGGGGCGCGCTCAGCGCACAGGCCCGCGCACTGCTGGACGAGGGCCCGGACGCGGCGGCCGCCCGCCTCGCGCCGCTCATCCCCGAACCGCTGGACCACGTCCTGCTCCAGGCCGACCTGACGGCGGTGGCGCCGGGCCCGCTGGAACGTCCGCTGGCCCAGACGCTGTCCGTCCTGGCCGACGTGGAGTCGAAGGGCGGGGCGACGGTGTACCGCTTCACGCCCGGTTCGGTGCGCCGCGCCCTGGACGCCGGGCAGGCGGCCGCCGACCTGCACGCGTTCCTGGCCGCGCACAGCCGTACGCCGGTGCCGCAGCCGCTGAGCTACCTGATCGACGACGTGGCCCGCCGCCACGGCCACCTGCGGATCGGGGCGGCGGCCGCGTACGTGCGCTGCGACGACGAGGCGGTCCTCAACGAGATCCTGGCCGACCGCCGCTCGACCGGCCTCCGCCTGCGCCGCCTGGCCCCCACGGTCCTGGCCTCCCAGGCAGACCCCGGCTCCCTCCTCGAAGCCCTGCGCGACATGGGCTACGCACCGGCCGCCGAATCCGCCGAGGGCGACGTCCTGATCACCCGCGCCGGCGCCCGCCGCACCCCGCCCCGCACGCCTCCGGCCCCGGTCCCCGAGGGCCCGCCGGTCCCGGACGCCACGCTGCTCGGCGCGGCGGTACGGGCCATCCGCGCGGGCGACACGGCCGCCACGGTGGTCCGCAAGGAGACGGCCGAGGACACGTCGTCCACCGCCCCCGCCGGCTCCCTCCCCCGCACCACCCCGGCCGAGACCCTGGCCACGGTCCAGGCGGCCGCGATGACGGGCTCGGCGGTCTGGATCGGCTACGTCAACGCGGACGGCGCGGCCAGCCAGCGGGTGATCGCCCCGGTCCGTGTGGAGGGCGGCTTCGTCACGGCGTACGACCACACGGCCGACGAGGTCCGCACCTACCCGCTGCACCGGATCACGGGGGTGGCGGAGCTCGCGGAGGACGGGTAGGGGCAGGGGCCGGCGCGAGCACCTCGTCGAGCAGTCGGCGGAGTGGCCGGCCGGCCCCGTCTGCGATGCTGCGGGCATGTCCTTCGCCGACCGGGACCCCGTGCCGACGCGCGTGCCACCGGAACCGCTGCCCCACGAGCCCGTGTCGCCCGCGCCGCCCCCCGCGCCGATGCGGCCGCTGCTGACGCAGTCCTGGCTGGATCTGGCGTTTCTGCACTGGGCGGCCGATCCGGCGGACGTGGCGCCGCTGCTGCCGGAGGGGACCGTGCCGGACACCTTCGACGGGGTGACCTACGTGGGGCTCGTGGCGTTCCGGATGTACCGGGTGGGGTGGCTCGGGCTGCCGGGGCTCCCGTATCTCGGGACCTTCCCCGAGACCAACGTCCGGCTGTACTCCGTGGACGAACACGGCCGGCGCGGCGTCGTGTTCCGCTCGCTCGACGCCGCGCGGCTGATCCCCGTCCTCGTGGCACGGGCCGCGTTCCGGTTGCCGTACATGTGGTCCCGGATGGACATCGAGCGCTCCGGCGACACCTTTACGTACACGAGCAGCCGCCGTCGGCCCGGTCCGCGCGGTGCGCGGAGCAGGATCGCGCTGCGGGCGGGGGAGGCGATCGGTGAACCCACGCCTCTGGAGCACTTCCTGACCGCCCGCTGGGCCCTGCACAGTTCGCTCTTCGGGCGGACCGTGTACCTGCCCAACGTGCATCCGCGGTGGCCCCTGCACCGGGCGGAGCTGGTCGAGTGCGACGAGGACCTGGTGGCGGCGGGCGGGCTGCCCGCGCCGGCCGGCGAGCCGGTGAGCGTGCTGTACTCCCCCGGCGTCGCCGTGCGCTTCGGGCCGCAGCGGCGCGGGGCCTGAGACCGGAGCGGAACCCGGGCCCCGGGCCCAGGTGTTGGTCGTCAGGCGGGTTCCATGTCCTGGAACCGCTCGAAGGTGTCCGCCCCCGTGGCGCCCTTCTTCCAGGTGACGGTCAACGTGTCGCCGTTCTGCCGCAGTTCACCGAACCGGTCCTTGCTCTCGACCCGCGCCCCGTCCTGCTCGCACAGCAGACCAACCTCCAGGCCGCCGCTCCCGTCCTTCTGCCAGCGGCCCTTGCACGCGAACCCGTCGCCGTCGCTGAGGATCGCGTTGACCCGCGCGGGCTCGTCGGTGTACGCGTCGCCGAGCGCGAGCATCGTGGAGTCCCGCTTCTTCCACACCGCCTGGAGCCCGGTGCCGGTGGGCTGGGGCACGAACGGGTTGTCCGAGCGTGCGGGCGGTGAGGCGGACGGTTCACCGGCCGGGTCCGTCGTCGGGTCCGTCACCGCCGGGCTCTCCCCGGCGCTTCCCTCGGCCCCGGACGCACTCGGGGTCCCCACGGACGCCGGCGACTTGGCGTCGTCGCTGCCGCTGTCGCTTCCCCGGCCCACGGCGAACCAGACCCCGCCGCCGATGACCGCCACGGCCAGCACGGCGGCGACCGCGATGAGCGCTGTCCTCTTCCGGGGCGCGGGCGTACCCGGCTGCGGCGACGGAAAGCCCCCGGGGCTCCCGTACGGGCCGTGGGGGCCCTGGCCGTTCCCGTAAGGGCCGTCGGGTGCCTGGCCGTTCCCGTACGGGCCGTGGGGTGCCTGGCCGCTCCCGTACGGGGTGGGCTGCGCGCCGTAGCCGTACCCCTGCGGAGGCGTGTCCTGGACCGGCTGCGCGTACGGATTCCCGGCGACCGGCTGCGGCTGTCCGTTCCCGGCTGCCGGCTGTCCGCTCCCCGGGCCCGGCCGCGGCGGGCCGTACCCCGGCTGCGGGGGCAGCGGCGGAGGCGGTGGTGCACCGAAGGGCTGCTGCGGCTGAGCCCCCGCCGGTGTCGGCGGCTGCTCGTCGAACGGCTGAGACACGCGTGTCCTCCCCCGTACCGGCGCCCTGCCGGCACACCACCTCTTTGTACCAGCCACCGGTCCGCCGTCTCCGTGCGCACCTCCTGCCCGGCTGTGAACTCAGCGGCTCCGCCAGGCCTGTTCCAGCACCTGCTTGATCCGTCGGGCGTCCCCGCGTTCGGTGCGCGTGATCACGGCGGCGATCAGGGGGCGCAGGAGGCGGTCGCTCCCGGTCAGGGTCACCCGCTTGACGAGGTCCACCCGGCACCGGCCCTCCCCGGTCGCGGTCACCGAGCGGCTGCCATCGGCGGTCGCGCCCTCGACGACCCGCCACGCGAAGGAGTGCCCCTCCCGCACGTCCGAGACCTCGACCAGGCTCTCCACGACCCTGCCCAGCACACGAAGCGTCTCCTCCACCCGGGCGCCGTCCCGCACCGGGCCCGGCGGGCTCTGGGTCATCCTCTCCAGGCCGGACCGCCACTCCAGGTCGTTGCCGTAGACGCGGAGGAAATCCCACACGAACTGCGCGGGAGCATGGACGTCGGCCGAGGAGCGCACAGCGATGGGCTTCATCAGAGCACCTTCCTAATGTGGTTAACCAGTTGACCATATACCGGATAACCAGTGCGTTACCATCGCCGTATGGCCGACAGCTCCGAGACCCGCCCCGACTTCGCCGACATCGCCGTCACCCACTGGGAGCGCGAGCGACCGGACCTCGACTTCACCGCGATGGCCACGCTGGCGCGCTTCGCCCGCCTCCACATCGCCGGCAGCCGTCGCGTGGACGCGGTCTTCGCCGCCTACGGCCTGGATCGCGGGGAGTTCGACGTTCTCGCCAGCCTTCGCCGCACGGGTGCGCCGCACGAGATGCCCCCCTCACAACTCGCGGAGATCCTCCTCATCACCCGCGCGGGGATGACCAAGCGCGTCGATCGCCTGGAAGCGCGCGGCCTCGTCGCCAGGCGGGCCGACCCGGAGGACCGCCGAAGCCTCCGCATCGGCCTCACACCCGAGGGACTCGACCTCATCGACGCGGCCGTCGCCGAGCACACCGCGAACGAGAACCGCGTACTCGGCCTGCTCACCGACGACGAGGCACACGCGTTCGACGCGACCCTGCGCAAACTTCTGGCCGCCCTCGAAGGGAGCACGCCGAAGCAGGCGTGATCGGCGCACTACGGAGCGCGCCCGCCCGGGAGCCCGCCGAACCATGGCCCCGGAAGCCCGCCGAACCATGGCCCCGGATCAGGCCGAACCGTGGTCCCGGATCAGGCCCGACCACGGCCCCGGAACAGGAGAACCGCCGCCCGGAACCCCCGCAGGACCGCGGTTCCGTCGCCGTCCTGCCCGTCAGCGTCCGGGCGGGGTAGAATCATCTGTTTCGCGTGAAAGTCCGACGTGGACAGCAGCACGCATCCCGGCACGCCGGCCGGGACACCCGCACGGCGACGGGCACGGGGCAGAGCCCGCGCCATGCACGGGTGCACTGTTCCGTCACGGGACGATCCCACTTCCGGAGGTATATGTGTCCTGCCTGATCGTCCAGAGCGACAAGACGCTGCTCCTCGAAGTCGACCACGACCTGGCGGACGCCTGCCGTCGTGCCATCGCGCCGTTCGCGGAGCTGGAGCGTGCGCCCGAGCACATCCACACGTACCGGGTCACCCCGCTCGGGCTGTGGAACGCCCGCGCCGCCGGGCACGACGCCGAGCAGGTCGTCGACGCCCTGGTCGAGTACTCCCGCTACCCCGTGCCGCACGCGCTCCTGGTCGACATCGCCGAGACGATGGCGCGGTACGGGCGGCTCACCCTGTCCAAGCACCCCGTGCACGGGCTCGTGCTCACCAGCACCGACCGGCCCGTGCTGGAGGAGATCCTCCGGTCGAAGAAGGTTCAGCCGCTGGTCGGGGCCCGGATCGACCCGGACACCGTGGCCGTGCACCCTTCCGAGCGCGGGCAGGTCAAGCAGACCCTGCTCAGGCTGGGGTGGCCGGCCGAGGACCTCGCGGGGTACGTCGACGGCGAGGCCCATCCGATCGAGCTGGCCGAGGACGGCTGGGCGCTGCGGCCCTACCAGAAGCAGGCCGTCGAAGGGTTCTGGCACGGCGGGTCGGGGGTCGTCGTACTGCCGTGCGGTGCGGGGAAGACCCTGGTCGGGGCCGGTGCCATGGCCGAGGCGAAGGCCACCACCCTGATCCTCGTCACCAACACCGTCTCCGCCCGGCAGTGGAAGCACGAGCTGGTGAAGCGGACCTCGCTGACCGAGGAAGAGATCGGCGAGTACAGCGGGACGAAGAAGGAGATCCGGCCGGTCACCATCGCCACCTACCAGGTGCTGACGACCCGGCGCAAGGGCGTCTACCCGCACCTGGAGCTGTTCGACTCCCGTGACTGGGGCCTGGTCGTCTACGACGAGGTGCACCTGCTGCCCGCGCCCGTCTTCAAGTTCACCGCCGACCTCCAGGCCCGGCGGCGGCTGGGTCTCACGGCGACGCTGGTGCGCGAGGACGGGCGGGAGTCGGATGTGTTCTCGCTCATCGGGCCGAAGAGGTTCGACGCTCCGTGGAAGGAGATCGAGGCGCAGGGTTACATCGCGCCCGCCGACTGTGTCGAGGTCCGGGTCAACCTCACCGACTCCGAGCGGCTTGCCTACGCGACCGCCGAGGCGGAGGAGAAGTACCGGTTCTGCGCCACCACCGCGACCAAGCGGAAGGTGACCGAGGCGCTGGTACGCAAGCACCAGGGCGAACAGACCCTCGTCATCGGCCAGTACATCGACCAGCTCGATGAGCTCGGCGAGCATCTGGACGCCCCCGTGATCAAGGGCGAGACCAGCAACGCCCAGCGCGAGAAGCTCTTCGAGGCGTTCCGCCAGGGCGAGATCAGCGTCCTGGTCGTCTCCAAGGTCGCCAACTTCTCCATCGACCTGCCCGAGGCGACCGTCGCCATCCAGGTCTCCGGGACCTTCGGGTCGCGCCAGGAGGAGGCACAGCGGCTGGGGCGCGTCCTGCGGCCGAAGGCCGACGGGCACGAGGCCCGGTTCTACTCGGTCGTCGCCCGCGACACCATTGACCAGGACTTCGCGGCGCACCGCCAGCGGTTCCTGGCCGAGCAGGGGTACGCGTACCGCATCGTCGACGCGGACGAGCTGCTCGCCGGCAGCTGAGAGAGGGGCGTGGGGTACGGCAAGGGCCTCAGCGGGCCCGCCGTACTCCCGCCTCTTCCGCGTACTCCCCGAGGACGACCACACCGAACGCCGTGGTCACGAACACCTTCACGGCGCGTACCGCGTCGCCGACACGGTGGGGTCGATGGTGACCGGTGACCGCGGTCGCGCCGTGCGCGGGGCCGGTCCTGCGGGGGTTGAGGGTCGCTGTGCTCATGTATCCATGGTGCTCCCGTCACCCATATGGGCGCGTCGGTCCGCAGACGGAGCCCGGCGAGCGGGCGAGTAGCCCTCCGGTGCCGGGCCCGGTTCCCGCATCCCCTACGGGTATCCCTTGCATCGCCCGCTCCGGCGGAGTCCGTATTCCGTTTAGACCGCGCGGCCCTCGGTGGCTACAATCGCCGGTCTGCCCGCCTCCCGCACCGTGGTACCGGCCTTTCGCCGCCGGCAGCCGGGGGAGCGCCGCCGACCGGACGGAAACCGGCCGACACACGCGATCGAACCTTCCGAGCGGACCCGCCCTGCTCCGGCCGCAGCCGGCCGCGGCGCGCGGTCCGCCGTCCTG
The DNA here is from genome assembly GCF_043202835.1 of Streptomyces sp. NPDC048142. Lineage (NCBI taxonomy): Bacteria > Bacillati > Actinomycetota > Actinomycetes > Kitasatosporales > Streptomycetaceae > Streptomyces > Streptomyces sp. NPDC048142. The sequence goes on along the minus strand of NZ_JBIDBC010000012.1, from coordinate 76,085 downwards.
CGTCGGACAGCCGTCGAAGAGTCGTCGACGAGCCGTCGAAGAGTCGTTGAAGAGCCGGAGGCAACACCGTGCCCGCGCACGTAGCAGAGAGCGATTCCACCACCGACCCCCTGGCGCGCGAGCGTGCCCACCTCGCCGCGTCCCGCGCCGCCCTCCGCGGGATGCGTGAGGACGTCCAGGCCCTCGACATCCGCGATGTCACCGCGAACTGGGTCAACGCCGCCGTGCTCCAGTCCCAGATCGACGACCGCATCAAGGCGCTCGCCGACCTCTCCCACACCCCGCTGTTCTTCGGCCGCCTCGACTATCTGCACGCCGTCGGCGGCGAGCAGGCCGAGGGAGCGGCGGGCGAGCGGTTCTACATCGGGCGCCGGCACGTCCACGACGCCGCCGGCGACCCCATGGTCATCGACTGGCGTGCGCCGGTCTCCCAGCCGTACTACCAGGCGTCCCGGAAGAACCCCCAGGACGTGGGGCTGCGCCGACGCTTCGGTTACACGAGCGGCGAGCTGACCGCGTACGAGGACGAGCACCTCACCGATCCGCACGAGGCGGCGCAGACCAGCCGGCTGCTCCAGGCGGAGATCGAGCGGCCGCGCGTCGGCCCGATGCGTGACATCGTCGCCACCATCCAGCCGGAGCAGGACGAGATCGTCCGCAGCGGTCTCGGCGGCACGGTCTGCGTGCAGGGCGGGCCCGGCACCGGGAAGACCGCCGTCGGCCTGCACCGGGTGGCGTACCTCCTGTACGCGCACCGCGAGCGGCTCGCCCGCACCGGCACCCTCGTCATCGGGCCGAACCGTTCCTTCCTGCACTACATCGAGCAGGTCCTCCCCGCCCTGGGCGAGCTGGCGGTGCAGCAGGCCACCGTCGACGACCTGGTGCGCACCGGCGTCGAGGTCCGGGGCGAGGACGAGGCGGCCACCGCCGTCGTCAAGGGCGACGCCCGCATGGCCGAGGTGCTGCGGCGGGCCATCCGCTCCCATGTGAGCGCCCCCACCGAGTCCGTCGTCGTGGTGCGCGGCTCCCGGCGCTGGCGCGTGCCCGCGTACGAGGTCCAGGAGATGGTCGACGAGCTGCTGGACCGCGACATGCGGTACGGGGCCGCGCACGAGGCGCTGCCGCAGCGGATCGCGCACGCCGTCCTCGTACGGATGGAGGAGGCCGGGGAGGCGCCCGACGACCGGGTGCAGAACGCGGTCGCCCGGAATCCCGCGGTGAAGGCCGCCGTGAAGGCGGTCTGGCCCGCCGTCGATCCGGCGAAGCTGGTGCTGCGGCTGCTCTCGGACGCGGAGTTCCTGGCCGCGCACGCGGAGGGTCTGCTGAGCGAGGACGAGCAGAAGCGGCTGCTGTGGGCGAAGCCCGCCCGCAGTGTGAGGTCCGCCAGGTGGTCGGCGGCGGACGCCGTGCTGATCGACGAGGCGGGCGACCTGATCGCCCGTACGCACTCGCTCGGCCATGTGGTGCTCGACGAGGCGCAGGACCTGTCCCCGATGCAGTACCGGGCGGTGGGGCGGCGGTGCTCGACCGGTTCGGCCACCGTTCTCGGCGATCTCGCGCAGGGCACGACCCCGTGGTCCACCGAGAGCTGGAGCGAGGCCCTGTTCCATCTGGGCAAGGCGGACGCGGTGGTGGAGGAGCTGACCGCGGGCTTCCGGGTGCCGCGCGAGGTCATCGCGTACGCCTCCCGGCTGCTGCCCGTGATCTCGCCGGGGCTCGCGGCGGTGGAGTCGGTACGTGAGTCGCCCGGTTCGCTGGTCGTACGGGAGGTTCCCGGGGCGGAAGCGCTGGACTCCGCCGTCGTCTCCGCCTGCGAGGAGTCGTTGCGCCACGAGGGGTCGATCGGGCTGATCGCCGCCGACGCCCGGATCCCGGCGCTGGGCGCGGCCCTGACGGCGGCGGGCCACGCGTGTCTCTCCCCCGGTGAGGAGACGACCGCCGCGTCCCGGCTGACGCTGGTGCCCGCGTCGCTCGCCAAGGGCCTGGAGTACGACTACGTGGTGCTCGACGAACCGGCGGCCGTGGTCGACGGCGAGCCGGACGAGCGGACCGGGCTGCGGCGGCTGTACGTGGCGCTGACCCGTGCGGTCTCCGGGCTCACGGTGCTGCACGCGGCCCCGTTGCCGGAGGCGCTGGAGCCGTAGGACAGGCAGGTGGGGCGGGCGGGGAGTCCCGGCCCCCGGCCCGCCCCGCCCCGGCCCCCCTTGCTCAGGCGTCCAGCGCCTCGCGCCACTCCCGTACCGCTGCCGCGTCCACCGGGGCCGACCAGCCTCCGGGCCGGGCCGCACCGCCGATGTGGACCGCGTCGATCCCGCCCGCCCGCAGCCGGGGCAGGTGGTGCAGGTGGAGGCCGCCGCCGACCAGGACCTGCGCCTCGTAGCCCGGCTCGCCGGTACGGGCCGCCTCGGCCAGGAGGGTCGGGATGCCGGCGTCCACCCCGGCGGGCGAACCCGCCGTGAGGAAGGTGTCGAGGCCGGGCAGGTCCGCGAGCTGCTTGCGCAGGGCGTCGCGGTCGGCGGCCCGGTCGATCGCCCGGTGGAACGTCCACCGGCAGCCGTCCAGCTCGGCGACGAGCCGTTCGACGGCGACGAGGTCGGCGTGGCCCTTCCCGTCGAGGAAACCGAGCACGAACTCGTCGGCCCCCGCCTCCCGCATCTCGCGGGCCTTGCCGACGAGTACGTCGATGTCGCCGGCGGCGAAGCCGTCCGCCACCCTGAGCATCACGCGCAGCGGGATGTCCACGGCGGTCCGGATCGCCGCGAAGGTCTCCCGCGACGGCGTCAGACCGTCGGCGGCCATGTCGGTGACCAGTTCGAGGCGGTCTGCACCACCGGCCTGGGCAGCGACCGCGTCCTCCGCGTCAAGAGCGATCACCTCCAGGACTGCACGGTTGCTCATGGGTCCCCATTCCTCCGATACACAGCTATAGGTCTAGTCCAATGGCCAGCCTACGGGGCGGTCGACGGGCAGCGCAGCCCTCTATCTGAACGCACGGCCGCGGTGACGCGCGAGCCGACCCCGCAAACGAGTGGCGGGCGCCTTCGCCACGCCTTGCGCTTCATAGGGGTCGGGGGTATACATGGAGAGAGAAAGAGATACCCCCTAGGGGTATTCGGACAGCTTCAGGGAGGACCCCGTGTCCGCGCACTCCGCCACCACCGGCACCGGCACCGGCACCGATGCCGACGTCGGCACCGCCGCTGTCGAGCTCGCGATCGGCGGGATGACCTGCGCCTCGTGCGCGGCCCGCATCGAGAAGAAGCTCAACCGGATGGACGGCGTCGAGGCCACGGTGAACTACGCCACCGAGAAGGCGAAGGTCACCTACCAGGGCGCCGACGTATCCCTCGACGACCTGATCGCGACCGTCGAGGCCACCGGCTACACCGCCCGGCCGCCCGCTCCGCCGGCGCCGCCCGCACCCACTTCCGTCCCCGGGAGCAGGGGTACGGACACGGCAGGCCCGGCGGCGGAGGGCACGGACGACGACGGGCTCACGACCCTGCGCCAGCGCCTGGTCACCGCCGTCCTCCTCGCCGTCCCGGTGATCGCGATGGCGATGGTCCCGGCGCTCCAGTTCGACAACTGGCAGTGGCTCTCCCTGACACTGGCCGCGCCGGTCGTCACCTACGCCGGCTGGCCGTTCCACCGCGCCGCCTGGACCAACGCGAAGCACGGCGCGGCGACGATGGACACGCTGATCTCCCTCGGCACGTCGGCCGCGTTCCTGTGGTCGTTGTGGGCGCTGTTCTTCGGGACCGCGGGCATGGCCGGGATGACGCACCCCTTCGAGCTGACCATCGCCCGCGGCGACGGCGCCGGGAACATCTATCTGGAGGCCGCGGCGGGGGTGACGGCGTTCATCCTCGCCGGGCGCTACTTCGAGGTCCGTTCGAAGCGGAAGGCCGGAGCGGCGCTGAAGGCGCTGATGGAGCTGGGGGCGAAGGAGGTCACGGTCCTGCGCGACGGCGTCGGGACGACGATCCCGACCGCCGCGTTGCAGGTCGGGGACCGTTTCCTGGTGCGTCCCGGGGAGAAGATCGCCACGGACGGGACCGTGGTCGAGGGATCGTCCGCCGTGGACGCCTCGATGCTCACCGGCGAGTCCGTACCCGTCGAGGTCACCGTCGGCGACACCGTCACCGGAGCCACCCTCAACGCCGGCGGCCGCCTCGTCGTCGAGGCCACCCGCGTCGGCGCCGACACCCAGCTCGCCCGCATGGCCCGCCTCGTCGAAGACGCCCAGAACGGCAAGGCCTCCGCCCAGCGCCTCGCCGACCGCATCAGCGCCGTCTTCGTCCCCGTCGTCATCGTCCTCGCCCTGGCCACCCTCGGCTTCTGGCTCGGCACCGGCGCCGGACTCACCGCCGCCTTCACCGCGGCCGTCGCCGTCCTCATCATCGCCTGCCCCTGCGCCCTCGGCCTCGCCACCCCGACCGCCCTCATGGTCGGCACCGGACGCGGCGCACAGCTCGGCATCCTCATCAAGGGCCCCGAGGTCCTGGAGACCACCCGCCGCGCCGACACCATCGTCCTCGACAAGACCGGCACCGTCACCACCGGCCGCATGACCCTCCGGAGCACCCACACCGCCGCCGGAACCGACGAGAAGGAAGTGCTGCGGCTGGCCGGAGCACTGGAGAACGCCTCCGAACACCCCATCGCCCAGGCCGTCGCCGCCGCCGCGACCGACGCCACCGGGCCGCTCCCCACCCCCGAGGACTTCCAGAACATCCCCGGACTCGGCGTCCAGGGCGTCGTCGAGGGCCACGCCGTCCTCGTCGGACGGGAACAGCTCCTGGCCGAGTGGGAGATCCCTCTCCCCGACCGCCTCGCCGAGGCGAAGAGGACCGCGGAGGCCGCCGGGCGCACCGCGATCACCGTCGCCTGGGACGGCGAGGCGCGCGCGGTGCTGGAGGTCGCCGACGCGGTGAAGGACACCAGCGCCGAGGCCGTCCGCCGGCTCCGCGCCCTCGGCCTGACCCCGATCCTCCTCACCGGCGACAACCGGGCCGTGGCGGAGTCGGTCGCCGCCGAGGTCGGCATCGACGAGGTGTACGCGGAGGTCATGCCGCAGGACAAGGTCGACGTGGTCAAGCGCCTTCAGGCCGAGGGCCGTTCGGTCGCGATGGTCGGGGACGGGGTCAACGACGCCGCCGCCCTCGCCCAGGCCGACCTCGGTCTCGCGATGGGCACCGGCACCGACGCCGCCATCGAGGCGGGCGACCTCACCCTTGTCCGCGGCGACCTCAACGCCGCCGCCGACGCGATCCGCCTCTCCCGCCGCACCCTCTCCACCATCCGCACCAACCTCTTCTGGGCCTTCGCCTACAACATCGCGGCCCTCCCGCTGGCCGCCGCCGGACTCCTCAACCCGATGATCGCCGGAGCCGCGATGGCCTTCTCCTCCGTCTTCGTGGTCGGCAACTCCCTGCGGCTGCGCACCTTCAAGGGCGCGTGAGGCCCCAGGCCCGGCCTGAGCGCGGCGGGACCCTCCGGTCCCGCCGCGCTCAGGCGCGTACGAAACGCAGCCGGGTCCCCGGTACCGCCTGCGCCGCCGCGGCGATGGCCCGTCCGGCGACGATGCCGACGACCGGGTAGCCGCCGGTCGTCGGATGGTCGTTGAGGAAGACGACGGGCCGGCCGTCCGGCGGCACCTGGACCGCACCCAGGACCATGCCCTCGCTGGGCAGTTCACCCGTACGGGACCGCTCCAGCGCCGGGCCCTCCGTCCGCAGGCCGATGCGGTTGCTGTGCGGCGAGACCCGGTAGGCGGCGGTGTGGAGGGTACGGAGCGCGGCTTCGGTGAACCAGTCGTGGCGGGGCCCGGGGTGGGCCGGGAGCACCAGCTCGGCGGGGGCGCCCGGCCAGGGAACGGGACCGGCGGGCGGCGGGCCGCCCGGCGCCGGATCACCCAGCGGGAGTTCGTCGCCGTCGCGCAGCGGGGCGGGCCCGAGCCCCGAGAGGAGGTCCGCCGAGCGGCTGCCCAGCACCGCTTCCGGCTCCAGGGCGCCCGCGAACGCCAGGTAGCCGCGCAGGCCGCTCACGGCGGGGCCCGCGTCCAGCACCGCGCCCGCGGGCACACGGACCGGCGCGCCCCACGCCACCGGCCGCCCGTCGACCGTCACCCGGCAGCCCGCCCCGCCGACGACGGCCACGACCGGCCGGTCCGGGCTGACCGCGCACCCGGTGAGCGTGGTCTCCAGGACGGCGGCGTCCGGCGGGTTGCCCACCAGCCGGTTGGCCAGCCGGGCGGCGGGCGCGTCCAGGAACCCGGCGCGCCCGACCCCGAGGTGGGCCCAGCCGGGACGGCCCGCGTCCTGCACGGTGGTCAGCGCCCCGGCCCGGACGACGCGCAGGCGGGAGGCGGCGGGCGGGGTCATGCCCCCAGCCCGGAGGGGCCGGGCGGGGTCATGCCCCCACCGGGGAATCCCGCACCGGGAAATCGCCTGCCCGGTGAGCGTCCGCCCCGGGTGCGTGCGCGCGGGAAGCGTCCGCCCCAGGAGCGTCCGCGCGGGAAGCGTCCGCCCGGGGAGCCTCCGCCCGAGGAGCCGGGATCGCAGCCCCGCCGTCCGCAGCCGCCGCCGCTTCCTCCGCCCCCACCGCCACGAACCTGACCGGTGTCCCCGGCCCGAGCAGCGCCGCCGGTTCCCGGGCCGGGTCCCACAGGGCCCCCGGGTCCGGCATCCGCCCGACGATCTGCCAGCCGCCGGGCGAGGGGCGCGGGTACACCCCGGTGTAGGGCCCGGCGAGGGCCACCGCCCCGGCCGGTACCCGGGTGCGCGGGGTCGTGCGCCGGGGCACGTGCAACCGCTCGGGCAGCCCGGTGAGATAGCCGAACCCGGGGGCGAACCCGCAGAACGCCACCCGGAACGCGGCACGGGAGTGCAGGACGGCCACCTCCCCGGCCGGGACACCCCAGAGCGCGGCGACCTCGGCCAGGTCGGGGCCGTCGTAGACGACGGGGATCTCCACCGGGTCGCGGCCCTCGCGCTGCGGCGGCGCCACCCGCCACGCGGCGAGGTCGCGGGCGAACCGGTCCCGGGCCCCGGGCGTGCGGTCCGCGATCCCGTCGAGCAGGACGGTACGGGCGGCCGGGACGATCTCGCGTACGGCGGGGAGTTCACCGCGCTCGCGGCGGCGGAGCAGTTCGGCGTGGAAGGCCTCGGCGTGCTCGCCGTCGGCCAGCTCGACGAGCAGCGCGTGCGGCCCGGCGGGCAGGACGCGTGCCTGCCCCGGGAGCACGTCCGCCTCCCCCGCACCGCCTGCGCCGTTCACACGAACGCGCCCACCGCCCGCACCCCCTGAGCCGTTCACACGAACGCCCGTACCGTGACGCCCGCTTCCTCCAGCGCGGCCCGCACCCGGCGCGCGAGGGCCGCCGCGCCCGGGGTGTCCCCGTGGACGCAGAGCGAGCGCGCCGAGACGGGTATCCGGCTGCCGTCCACCCCGGTCACCGTCCGCTCGACGGCCATGCCGACGCTCCGGCGTACGACGTCGTCCGGGTCGTGCACCACCGCGCCCGGTTCACCGCGCGGGACGAGGGTGCCCTGCGGGGTGTACGCGCGGTCGGCGAAGGCCTCCTCCACTGCGGGCAGTCCGGCCTCGGCCGCGTGGGCGAGGAGCCGGGATCCGGGCAGCCCGAGCACCGCCAGATGGCCGCCCGCGAGCCGGACGCCCGCGATGACGGCGGCGGCCTGGACGTCGTCCCGGACGGCCCGGTTGTAGAGCGCGCCGTGCGGCTTGACGTACGAGACGGCGGACCCGGCGGCCTCCGCGAACACCCGCAGCGCGCCTATCTGGTAGGCGATCTCGGCGGTCAGCTCGGCGGGCGGCACGTCCATCGGCCGCCGCCCGAAGCCGGCCAGGTCCCGGTAGGAGACCTGCGCCCCGATCCGTACCCCGCCGGCCGCCGCCGCGTCGCAGACCCGCCGCATCACGGAGGCGTCGCCCGCGTGGAAGCCGCAGGCCACGTTGGCACTCGTGACGCAGGCGAGGAGCGCGTCGTCGTCGGTCAGGGTCCAGTTGCCGAAGCCCTCGCCGAGGTCCGCGTTGAGATCCATCATCACGGGCGCACGGTAGTGACCGTTCACGGGGGCGACAAGGGGTGGTCCGGGGGCCGGACGGGCGCGGCCCCACGTCCTGGAGCCGCCCGCCCCGGAGTCGTCCCGTCGCCCTAGAGTCGTCCCATGACGGACAGCCCGCGCCCGCACGACGCCACTTCCCGCGACGCCGATTCCGGCGAGACCGCTTCCGGCGAGACCGCTTCCCGATCCCATGAGGCCGTTTCCCGCGACGCCGCTCTCCGCGACCGCTGGCACGACACGCTGCTGGCCGCGCGCGCCGGGGCGGACGGCCCCGATCCGCTGCCGTACGCCGAGAACCTCCTCGCCCGCTGGGCCGAACCGCAGCGCCGCTACCACACGACCGCCCACCTGATCACCGTCCTGGACGGCATCGACGCCCTGGCCGGGTACGCCGACGACGTGCACGCGGTACGCCTCGCCGCCTGGTTCCACGACGCGGTGTACCGGCCCGACCGGACGGAGAACGAGGAGCGCAGCGCCGCCCTCGCCGAGCGCGCGCTGCCCGAGGCGGGGGTGCCGGAGGCAACGGTGGCGGAGGTCGCCCGGCTGGTCCGCCTCACCGTCACGCACGACCCGGCGGACGGCGACCGCAACGGCGAGGTGCTGTGCGACGCCGACCTCGCGATCCTGGCGGGCGGCCCGCAGGAGTACGCGGCATACGCGGCCCAGGTCAGGGAGGAGTACGGATTCGTCCCGGACGAGGCGTTCCGGGAGGGCCGGGCGGCGGTGCTGCGGCAACTCCTGGACCTGCCCCGGCTGTTCCGTACCCCGTACGGCGCGGCGGAGTGGGAGACGCGGGCCCGGCACAACCTGGCGACGGAACTGGACCTGCTGACGTCGTCCGGCACCGGCTGACCACAGCCCCGGGGGCAGAGGCCGGGGCCGGGGCCGGCGAATGTTCCGGTTCGTTCACGGTGCCGTCCCGGTCGGGCCCTGGCCCGACCGGTGAAGCCGAGCGGCGGCTAACGTCTCCCATCGCAGATGCACACACTCTGCAAAGGCAACCCGTTCCGCTCACGCTCATCTTTCCGCTCACGCTCATCTTTCGCTCACGTTCGACTTTCCACTCATACAAACTCCACGGGGGTACGGCGAAATGTCCAAGGGATACGGCACGACGGTCGGCAGATCTTCCCGGCGGCGCATTCTGCGACTGGCCGGGGGTGGAATCGCGATGGCGGCGCTCGGAGCCGGACTGACCGGCTGCGACGACGACCTCGCGGCCGGCGGCGACGGCAGCACGCCGCCGCCCGGCGCTTCCACCGAGGACGGCCGTGCGCCCGAGGACGGCCGGGCCCCCGAGCCGCTGTGGACGAAAACGACGTCGGCGCAGACCTTCGGGGACAACGACGAACTCGTGGCCGTGGACGGTGTGGTGATCGCGAGCGGCGACCCGCTCGCCGCCCTCGACACGGCGAGCGGTGATGAGCGGTGGTCGCTGCCGGACGGCGCGGTCCCCGGTGCGCCGCTGCTGCTCGGCGACGGCACCCTGTACCTGGCCAGCGGCACGTACGACGGCAACGTCATCGGTTACACGCCGGCGTCCGGCAAGGAGACCTGGCGCAGCCACCTCGGCAAGGAGTACCGGCAGCCGAGGCCGGTCGCGGTGGACGCGGAGCAGGTGTACGTCATCGCCGAGATCCTTGAGGCCGACCACTCGTCCCGCACCAACGTGATCGCCGCGCTGAACAGCGGCACGGGCAAGGTCGTCTGGAAGGAGCAGCGCGACCTCGGTACCCAGCAGAACGGTGTGCACGCCGTCGTGCGGGGCCGCTACCTCGTCTACACCGACTTCAAGAAGAACCTCACCGTCCGCGACACCGCCACCGGCCGGCAGGTGTGGACGCACAAGACGACGAAGACGAGCTACGGCCCCTTCGCCGTCCACCAGGACCTGGTGATCGTCCCGCAGGGGCAGCGGCTCCAGGCGTTCGCCCTGTCCGACGGTTCCGAGAAGTGGTCCGTGGAGACCGAGCGGTACACCTCCTTCCGGGAGCCGAGCCTGGTGGAGGACGTGCTCTACATCGCGGACAGCGGCCGGACGCTGTGGGCCGTCGAGCCGGGGACCGGCAAGAAGATCTGGCAGTCCACGGCCCTCAAGGACGCGGGCGCGCAGGTGCCGCGACAGTTCGTCAAGGCGGGCGGCACCCTCTACGGGGCCACCGGCCTGGACAAGCAGGGCGGCGTCCACGCCTTCGACGCGAAGACCGGCGCCCTGCGCTGGACGTTCAACGACGAGTCCGGCGACTACCACGCGTGGCTGATCGCCACCGACGGCAAGCGCGTCTTCGCCCTGCACGGCAAGAAGCTGCACGCCCTTCCCGCGTAACGGGGGCGTCGTACGGGCGCGCCCCCGTGTTCCCCGGTGCCCGGTGCGGGGAATGCGGGGGCGTTCGCCGGCGTTGGGACGAGTCATGCCCGACTCTCCCTCCCGCCGCGCTCCCATGCCGCTGGCCGTATACATTCTCGGCCTCTCGGTCTTCGCCCTCGGCACCAGCGAGTTCATGCTGTCGGGCCTGCTCCCGCCGATCGCCGACGACATGAACGTGTCGATCCCGCAGGCCGGGCTCCTCATATCCGCGTTCGCGATCGGCATGGTGGTCGGCGCCCCGCTGCTGGCCGTCGCCACGCTGCGGCTGCCGCGCCGCACCACGCTGATCGCGCTGATCTCGGTGTTCGGCCTCGGCCAGATCGCCGGTGCGCTGGCCCCGACGTACGAGATCCTCTTCGTCTCCCGGGTGGTGAGCGCGCTCGCCTGTGCGGGCTTCTGGGCGGTCGGCGCGGCCGTGGCCATCGCGATGGTCCCGGTGAACGCGCGGGCGCGGGCGATGGCCGTGATGATCGGCGGCCTGTCCGTCGCGAACGTGCTGGGCGTACCGCTGGGGGCCTTCCTCGGCGAGCACCTCGGCTGGCGTTCGGCGTTCTGGGCGGTCGGCGCGGCATCGGCGGTGGCCCTGGTCGGCGTCGCCACGCGCATTCCGCACATTCCGCTGCCCGAGAAGAAGCCCGAACTGAAGCGGGAGCTGGCGATCTACCGGGACCGGCAGGTCTGGCTGGCCATCGTGATCACCGCGCTCGCGGCGGGCGGGGTGTTCTGCGCGTTCAGCTACCTGGCGCCGCTGCTCACGGACGTGGCGGGCCTCGGCTCGGGCTGGGTGCCGTGGATCCTCGGCCTGTTCGGGGTGGGTGCGCTGATCGGTACGGTGATCGGCGGCCGGGTCGCGGACGCGCACCTCTTCGGGGTGCTGCTGAGCGGAATCACGGCGTCCACGGTGTTCCTGGTGGCGCTGGCGCTGTTCGCCTCCAGCCAGATCGCGGTCGTCGCGCTGGCGTTCCTGCTGGGCCTGTCCGCCTTCTTCACCGCCCCCGCGCTGAACGCCCGGATGTTCAACGTGGCCGGGGCCGCCCCGACGCTGGCCGGAGCCACCACGACGGCGGCGTTCAACCTGGGCAACACGAGCGGCCCGTGGCTCGGCGGCACGGTGATCGACCTGGACTTCGGCTTCGCGTCCACGGCCTGGGCGGGCGCGGCGATGACGGTCCTGGCCCTGGCGGCGGTGGGGGTGGCGCTGCACCTCCAGCGCGACGGCGGTGGCGGGGGCGTCCGGTCGCGCTCGCGGCTGATCGCGAAGAGCGCGGCGGGCCCTAGGCCGGCGCCGGCCGCCCCTTCGGCCTCCGGAGCCCCGCGGCCGTAAGGCGCCGGACCAGCTCCTTGGAGCCGATCTCCCGCGCCCCGGCCCGTACGGCGTCCGCGTAGTGCGACTCCGGTACGTCGTAGTGATCGCGTTCGAAGGCGCGCGGCGGGCAGCCGATCGCGGCGGCGAAGGCGTGCAGCTCCTCGAACGACGCATCGCTGACCAGGTGCGACCAGAGGCGGCCGTGTCCGGGCCAGGTGGGCGGGTCGATATAGAGCGTCACCGCCGCAGCACCCCGCCCAGCGCCCCCACCGGCGCCACCGCCACGGCCGCTTTGGTGCACACCCAGTGCGGGTCGGGCCCCAGCTCCGGCTCCACGTCGAGCGCGTGCGGCTCCTCGTCGGCGCACACGGGGCACAGCGGCCACCGCCCGTACCGCTCCAGCAGCGCGTCCTGAACGTCCTGGGCGACCAGCCCGGCCACGAACTCCGCGCCCTCGGGCCACTGCTCCACCCACCACCGCCGGTGGGACACCGCGTCCTCGACCAGCGAGACGATGTCCGCCTCGGCGACATCGCCCGCCACCAGGTCGGCCATGACGAGCGCGCGGGCGGCGTGCAGGGACTGCTCCAGGGTGTTCAACTCCATGCCCCCATTGTGCGCCCGGCGCGAGGGAGCCACCCTCCTGAGTCACCGCCAGAGGCAGCTGAGGCACCGCCAGAGGCAGCGACCAGAGAAGGAAAGAAGGGTTGACGGACCCCCGGGCTGAAAATATCTTTCAGATGTGACCCGTGACGTGAAGGAAATTTCCAGCGGCGAATCCCCGCCGGCCCCCGCGGCCCTCGCCGCCAAGGTCCGGACCCTCGCCCCCTCCATGACCCGTTCGATGCAGCTGGTCGCCGAAGCCGTGGCGGGCGACCCGGCCGGCTGCGCCGCCCTCACCGTCACCGGTCTCGCCGAGCTCACCGGCACCAGCGAAGCCACCGTCGTCCGCACCGCACGGCTCCTCGGCTACCCCGGCTACCGGGATCTGCGCCTCGCGCTGGCCGGCCTCGCCGCGCACCAGGAGTCCGGCCGGGCCCCCGCCGTCACCGCCGACATCGCGGTGGACGACCCGATCGCCGACGTGGTCGCCAAGCTCGCCCACGACGAGCAGCAGACCCTTGCCGACACGGCCGCCGGGCTCGACACCGTACAGCTGGGGGCCGCCGTCGCCGCCGCATCCACCGCCCGTCGCATCGACGTCTACGGCGTCGGGGCGTCCTCCCTCGTCGGTCAGGACCTGGCGCAGAAGCTGCTCCGGATCGGCCTGATCGCCCACGCCCACACGGATCCGCACCTGGCGGTGACCAACGCCGTGCAACTGCGCAGCGGGGACGTGGCCATCGCGATCACGCACTCCGGCTCCACCGGCGACGTCATCGAACCGCTGCGGGTCGCCTTCGACCGGGGGGCGACCACGATCGCGATCACCGGTCGGCCCGACGGGCCCGTAACGCAGTACGCGGACCATGTGCTGACCACGTCCACCGCGCGCGAGAGCGAGCTGCGCCCCGCCGCCATGTCGAGCCGCACGAGCCAGCTGCTCGTCGTGGACTGCCTGTTCATAGGCGTCGCGCAGCGGACGTACGAGACCGCCGCGCCCGCCCTGGCCGCCTCCTACGAGGCCCTCGCCCACCGGCACAACCCCCGCAGCCGCTGACCGCCCCGGAACGGGCCGTGCACCACCCGTACGCGTACGCGACCGAGAAAGCAGAGCCGCTCCCCATGACCTCTCCCACCGGCACCACTGACACCACCAGCACCCCTGACACCACCGGCACCACCGGCACCACGGGCACCACCGGCACCACCGAGAGCTACGGCGAGCTCCGCGCCCAGCTGGCCACCCTCACCACCGAGGCGTTCCGCCCCGAGCTGGCCGAGATCGACCGGCTGGCCACCCAGGAGATCGCGCGGATCATGAACGGCGAGGACGCCACCGTCCCGGCCGCCGTCGCCGAGCGGCTGCCGCAGATCGCCGCGGCCGTCGACGCCACCGCCGAGCGCATGGCCCGGGGCGGCCGGCTGATCTACGCGGGCGCGGGCACGGCGGGCCGCCTCGGGGTGCTGGACGCCAGCGAGTGCCCGCCCACGTTCAACACCGACCCGTCCGAGGTCATCGGCCTGATCGCGGGCGGCCCCTCCGCCATGGTCACGGCCGTCGAGGGCGCGGAGGACAGCAAGGAGCTGGCCGCCGCCGACCTGGACGCGCTGAAGCTGAGCGCCGACGACACGGTGGTCGGTATCTCCGCCTCCGGCCGCACTCCGTACGCGATCGGCGCGGTCGAGCACGCCCGCGCGCAGGGCGCCCTGACCATCGGGCTCTCCTGCAACGCGGACTCCGCGCTCGGCGCCGCCGCCGAACACCCCCTGGAGATCGTCACCGGCCCCGAGCTGCTCACCGGCTCGACCCGGCTGAAGGCGGGCACGGCCCAGAAGCTCGTCCTCAACATGATCTCGACGATCACGATGATCCGGCTCGGCAAGACGTACGGGAATCTCATGGTCGACGTCCGCGCCTCCAACGAGAAGCTGCGCGCCCGCTCCCGGCACATCGTGTCCCTGGCCACCGGCGCGTCCGACGCCGAGATCGAGGCCGCGCTCGCCGCCACCGACGGCGAGGTGAAGCACGCGATCCTCGCCATCCTCGGCGGGGTCGACGGCCCCACCGCCACCCGGCTCCTGACCGAGTCCGACGGCCACCTCCGCGCCGCCCTCGGGGCCGTACGCACCACCTGACCCACCCCGGGCACCCCATATCCCCGGGCACCCTCCCCCCGCACAGCGAGGCACCCTGCACCATGGCCGCAGAAGACAAGAACCGCGCCACCGCCGCCGCGATCCTTCCGCTCGTCGGCGGCGCCGCGAACGTCAGCTCCATCGCCCACTGCATGACCCGGCTCCGCCTCGGTCTGCACGACCGGTCCCGCGTCGACGACGAGGCGCTGAAGGCCCTGCCCGCCGTGCTGGGCGTCGTCGAGGACGACACGTACCAGATCGTGCTGGGTCCGGGCACGGTCGCCCGGGTCACGCCGGAGTTCGAGCGGCTGGTGGAGGAGGCCCGCGAGGCGTCACCGGCTCCCGCTGCCGTGTCGGCCGAGGAACTGGCGGTGCGGGGCGCGGCGATCAGGGCACAGCGGAAGGCGAGGAACGCGACCCCGTTCAAGCTGTTCCTGCGCCGCATCGCCGACATCTTCGTGCCGCTGATCCCGGCTCTCATCGGCTGCGGGATCATCGCGGGCCTCAACGGCCTGCTGATCAACCTGGAGTGGCTGCCCGCCGTCACGCCCGCGCTGGCGGCGATGGCGTCCGGCTTCATGGCGCTGATCGCGGTGTTCGTGGGCTACAACACGGCGAAGGAGTTCGGCGGTACGCCGGTCCTGGGCGGTGCGGTGGCGGCGATCATCGTCTTCCCGGGCGTCGCGGACATCGACGCCTTCGGCCAGACCCTCTCCCCCGGCCAGGGCGGTGTGCTCGGTGCGCTGGGCGCGGCGGTCCTCGCGGTGTACGTGGAGAAGTGGTGCCGCCGGTGGGTGCCGGAGGCGCTGGACGTCCTGGTCACCCCGACCCTGACGGTGCTGGTCTCCGGCCTGGTGACCATCTTCGGCCTGATGTACGTGGCCGGTGAGGTGTCGTCCGCGATCGGTACGTTCGCCAACTGGCTGCTGGCCAACGGCGGCGCGGGCGCGGGCTTCGTGCTGGGCGGCCTGTTCCTGCCCCTGGTCATGCTGGGCCTGCACCAGGCGCTGATCCCGATCCACACCACGCTGATCGAGCAGCAGGGCTACACGGTCCTGCTCCCGATCCTGGCGATGGCCGGGGCGGGCCAGGTGGGCGCGGCGACGGCCGTCTACTTCCGCCTCCCCCGCAACGAGTCGATCCGCCGCACCATCAGGTCCGCGCTCCCGGCGGGCCTGCTGGGCGTCGGCGAGCCCCTGATCTACGGCGTCTCGCTGCCGCTGGGCCGCCCGTTCGTCACGGCGTGCGTGGGCGGCGCGTTCGGCGGCGGCTTCGTCGGTCTGTTCAGCCAGCTCGGCGACACGGTCGGCTCGACGGCCATCGGCCCGTCCGGCTGGGCCCTGTTCCCGCTCCTGGACGGCAACCACAGCCAGGGCCCGACGCTCGCGGTCTACGCGGGCGGCCTGCTCACCGGCTATGTCGCCGGTTTCGCCGCGACGTACTTCTTCGGCTTCGGCAAGGACCTGCTGACCGAGTTCAACGTCTCCCAGGAGCCGGTCCCGTCCACCGTCGCCGCCACGGGCGGCACGCACCCGGCACCGGACGCGGGAGCGCCGGGCGGGCCCGGGGGCCCCGACCCGGACTCCCCGGCGAAGGCCCGGACGGGAGTCTGAACCTCCGAGCCCCGACCGGCCCCGTGCTCATCGCGGCAGGGTCGGGGCCGACCAGGGCTCGGCGGGGGCGGCGGTCCTCGCCGGACCCTTGACCAGCAGCCCGCCGAGCAGGGCGGCGACGGCCAGGACCCCGGCCGACCCGTAGAAGAGTGCGGGGTTGTTGAACGACAGCTGGAGCATCCCCCCGCCGAGCAGCGCGAACGCGAGCTCACCACCCATGTGCTGGTTCACCATGACCAGACCGCCCCGGCCGCCGGAGTCGTGCGCGGCGACGCCGTCGGTGATGGCCGAGTAGAGCACCGTACCGGCCATGCCCAGGCCGACGGCGATACAGACCATGCTGGGGATGGTGCTGGAGAGGGCTTCCTGGGCCGACTGGATGATCAGCACCCCGACCGCCGCGAGCAGCAGACCCGGCACGAGCAGGACGCGGGGCCCGATGCGGGGCAGCAGCCGCGCCGAGACGGCCAGGGAGCCGATGAGGAACGCGCCCGTCATGCCCAGGAAGGCGGCGAGCGACGCCGACAGGGAGACGGATCTCAGGAACTCCCCGAGGAACGAGACCACGGGCGTCAGCGCGAGCGTGGTCAGGAACAGGGTGAGCGAGGCGCCGAGGCTGTCGCGGGTCCTGGTCGCGTACGTCGGCAGGATCGGGCTCGCCGCCCTCGACTGCTGCCAGGCGAAAGCGGCCAGCAGGACGATGCCGAGGACGGGAACCATCAGAGGCTCTCCCCAGGCGCTCCATCCGCCCACCAGCTGAGCCAGGCCGAAGACGACGGCCCCGACCCCGAGTGTGCTCAGCAGCGCGCCGGGTCCGTCGAAGCGGGCCGGAGTACGGCCGCCCCGGTCGCGGACCAGGGCGGCGGTGCCGGTGAGGGCGACGAGGGCGAGCCCGGCCACGACGTACAGGGAAAGGCGCCAGTTCAGCAGATCGGTGAGCGGCATGGCGATGATCAGGGCCAGTGCGATACCTCCGAGGCCGGCCGCGGAGTAGATCCCGAAGGCCCTCCCGCGTTCCTTCGGCCCGGTGAACTGGGCGGCGACCAGGCCGAACGAGGCCGGGGCGATCAGGGCGGCGAAGACACCCCGCAGGACGAGGCTCCAGACCAGTGCGTCGCCTCCGGCGGCCGTGGCGCCGACCACGGCCGCCACCGCGAACCCGGTCAGACCGATGAGCAGCGTCGCCCTGCGGCCGATGAGATCCGCGATGTGCCCGCCGACGAGCAGCAGCGAACAGAAGGCCAGGGCATAGCCGACGTAGATCTGGTCCAGGTCGTAGGTGGCGAATTCCAGGTCCTCGACGGCCCAGTACAGCAGCGCGGGCGTGCTCGCCGCGTGGACCAGCACGACCAGTTGCGCGAAGGTGGCCATCGCCAGGCCCCACCAGCGCCGGGGGTTCGGCGCGACACCGTCGCCCGCCGGAGCGACCGTCGGCGCGTAAGGGTTCGGAGCGGCGTACGGGCTCGGGGCCGCGTTCGGGTTCGGAGCGTGCGGGGGCGGTGGCGTGGCGGGCGGCAGGGGGTAGGAGGTCGGCTCGGGCCGGGCGTCCGGGTGAGCGGGCCGTGCCCGCGGGTCGGACTGCGCACCCCGCGCGCGCGGGTCGGGCTGCGCACCGCGTACCTCCGGTGCGAAGTCCAGCAGCTCCGCCGCCTTCCGCCCGAGTTGCGCCAGCACCGAACCCGGCAGCCACTCCCCGGGCCGGTCCGTCGCCGTGCGCTCGATCACCTGGGCCGTGGTGGGCCGCCGGGCCGGTTCCTTGTGCAGGCAGGCGCGTACGAGGTCCAGCAGGGAGTCCGGTACGCCGGTCAGATCGGGTTCTTCCTCGGCGATCCGGAACAGGTGCGCGTTGAGCCCGGTGTCCGTGGCGCCGAAGAGGAGGCGTCCGGTGGCGGCGTGGACGAGGACCGCACCGAGGCAGAACAGGTCGTTGGCGGGAGTGAGTTCGTGGCCCCTCACCTGTTCCGGCGACATGAAACCGGGGGAGCCGATCAGCATGCCGGTGCGGGTCAGGAGGCTGTCGCCGCCGACGCTGTCCAGCGCCCGTGCGATGCCGAAGTCGATGACGCGGGGGCCGTCGACCGTCACCAGTACGTTCGACGGTTTGAGGTCGCGGTGGATCAGGCCGGCGTCGTGTACGGCCTGGAGGGCGAGGGCGAGGCGGTTGGCCAGGGTGTGGACCGAGTGCTCGGGGAGCGGGCCGAAGTCCCTGCCGACCACGGTGGTCAGGTCCGGGCCCGGGATGTACTGGGTAGCCACCCAGGGCGTCGCCGCCTCGGTGTCGGCGTCGAGCACGGCGGCCGTCCAGTCGCCGCCCACCCGCCGGGCGGCGGCGACCTCACGGGCGAACCGCCTGCGGAATTCGGGGTGCTGGGCGTGCTCGGCCTGCACGACCTTCACCGCGACCGTGCGGCCGAGGTCGGACCGGCCGAGATAGACCAGGCCCATTCCGCCCTCGCCGAGCCGGGCGATCAGACGGTAGGGGCCGATGTGGGCGGGGTCCTGCCCCGTCAGCTGTTCCACGGTGGCGGGATCAGTCGTTCAGATGGGGGCTGAGATGGCGGCACAGCTTCATGAAGAGGTCGAGGTTGGGAATCCGGAACACATCCGCGTGCTCCGGCGCCTTCGACCTCCTCTGAGGACCGTTGAAGACCAGGGAACCGCTGTGCAGGCCGACTTCGATGACCTCCGGCCAGGTCGCCGAGCGCCTCTTGTCCGAGACGCCGTCCCGGTCGACCGTGTAGGGGCCGAAGCCGACCGACTCCCCCTGCTGGATGCGCGCGATCGTCCCGGCCAGCTGGGCGTGGGTGACGCGCCCCTGGATGTGTTCGCCCCAGATGAACGGATAGAGGAACGAGGCGCCGTTCTCCCACGAGGTGATCCCGAGAGCCTTCTTGTCGGACGGGAAGAGAGGGGGCCTGCCCAGCCCTATGTTCAGAGCGTTCCCCGCCGGGTCGATCAGCGTCGAACAGGCATCCGACGCAGTGCCGTTGACGGTCCTGCGGTACTGGAGGACGCGCACGGTCCCCCAGTCGTACGCGGCCGTGACGCCGGTCGGCGCCGTCATGACCAGGCCGCCCGTGAAGAAGTAGAGCCGCCAGTCCCGCCACTTCTTCCACCCGAAGCCCTGCTTCGTCGCGAACGTATCGATCCAGTCGCCCAGGCCGCGCCGGGCGGCGAGCGCGGCAGCGGACTCGGACGGACGCTCGGTACGGATGTGCTCGATCTGGTCCTTGGTCATGCGACGGTCCCCCCGGCAGGCTGCGGAGCCCCTAAGGTAGTACAACTATCCAAGGCGCCGGTAGGAGTTGCCGACAGGAGTTGCCGGGAAGAAGCGGCGGACTTCCGGGGCCGCATACGCCCCCGCCGGCGGGGGGCCGGCCCCGGGGAGAGGCCGGGTCCACCGCGCGTACCTGACCGCCGCGCGCACCTGACCACCTCGCGCACCTGACCACGGCCCACCGGCCCCCGCACCTCACCGCGGCAGCTGCCCCTGCCTGTTGATCTCCGTCACCCGGGCCCGCAGCACCACACCCGGCGACGCCGGCCGCACCGCCTCCGGCGGGCAGTCCCACTCCGGCCCGCCACCGGGCGGCCGCAGCCGCACGTTCGGTCCGGACCGGCCCGCCACCCGGCCGACCCGCCCGTCCCGCTCGTCCACCGCGAACGACCCCGGCTCGGGCGTACACGGCTCACCCACCTCACCCGTCATGACCGCTCTCCTTCTCCGCCAGCACCTCGCACAGCCGCAACGCGGTGTCGATGTTGCAACGGCCCAGGTCGACCAGGGGCGTCGGTTCGTCACCCGCACACGAGACCGGATCGATCCGCAGGGACGGCAGCTTCACTCCGCGTTCCGCGAGCCCTTCCCTCAGCTGCTCCACGGCGTGCTCCGCCGTCCGTACGCGGTCCGCCGCCGCCCTGCGCCGCTCCATCGCTTCCATGCCGCACACCTTCCACTCTGAGTGATGGCCATGCATACCCAGCGTGTCCAACGCGCAGTTGGCCCGGAAGAGGCGCAGTTACGGCAACCGCTCCATCGCCACCGATGGTCGCGGCCGCCCCCGGCCCTCTCCTGGGAGCGCTCTCAGCGTTGTCGGCGCCCGGCGCTAGGCTGTAGACGATCCGGCGGCGACACCGAGCACGCACACAGCACCACACGCACTCCCTGCGCATCCCCACGCACCGGCCCGCGTATCGCCGCCCCCGTCGACGAGGAGCGACCGCCTTGCCCGAGCAGTCCCCCGGGTCCCGGCCCACCCTGGAAGCCGTCGCGGCACGCGCGGGGGTGTCCCGGGCCACCGCCTCGCGGGTCGTCAACGGGGGCGAAGGCGTCCGCAAGCCGCTGGTGGACAAGGTGCTCCGGGCGGTCGATGAGCTGGGCTACATCCCGAACCACGCGGCCAGGACGCTGGTGACCCGGCGGACGGGAGCGGTGGCCGTCGTCATCGCCGAGCCGGAGATACGGTTCTTCTCCGACCCCTTCTTCTCCCAGCAGATCCGGGGCATCAGCAAGGAACTGACCGCCCACGACACCCAGCTCGTCCTGCTCCTGGTGGAGGGGCCCGGCGACTTCGACCGGATCGCGCGGTATCTGTCCGGCGGACACGTCGACGGGGCGCTCGCCTTCTCTCTGCACACCGACGACCCGCTGCCCGCGATCACCCGGCGGGCGGGGATTCCCACGGTGTACGGGGGCCGGCCCGGCTGGACCGCCGACCCGGGCGACCAGGCCGTTCCCTATGTGGACGCGGACAACCGGGGCGGGGCGCGGCTGGCCGTGCGGTATCTGAAGGATCTCGGGCGGAAGCGGATCGCGCACATCGGCGGACCGCCCGACCAGACCTCGGCGGTGGACCGGCTGGACGGCTACCGGGACGTCCTGCTGGACGTGGACCCCGCCCTGGTCGCCGAGGGCGCGTTCACCGTGGAGAGCGGGGCGCGGGCGATGGCGGAGCTGCTGGAGCGGCGGCCCGACCTGGACGCGGTGTTCGTCGCGAACGACCTGATGGCGTCGGGTGCGTTGCGCGTCCTGCGGGAGCGCGGGGTGGCCGTGCCGGAGCAGGTGGCGATCGTCGGGTTCGACGACATGGACTCGGTGGCCGGGACGACCGATCCGCCGCTGACCACGGTGAAACAGGACATCGAGGGCCAGGGCCGGCTGATGGCCCGGCTGCTGCTGCGCCGCCTGGACCGGGACCGTACGGGCAGCGGCCCGGCACCCGACTCGGTGATCACCCCGACCACGCTGGTACGGCGGGCCTCCGCCTGAGGACCAGAGGACCAGAGAACCTGATGGCCTGATGGCCTGATGGCCTGATGGCCTGATGGCCTGATGGCCTGATGGCCTGATGGTCCCAGGAGCCGGAGACCCGCCGCGTCATCGTGCTGCCGAGCCGGGGAACGTACCGCGCCGGTTCAGACCCACCGGCGACGGGGTCCTACTCGTACGGGATCCTCAGCACCGCCGCATCCGTCCCCGTCTGCACCTGGGACGTGCCGTCGCCGAGCGCGTTCCAGATCTCCAGGCGGACCGTGCCGCCCCTGAGATCGCCCAGGCTGCCCGTGACCGCCTGTGCGCCGACCGCCTGCGTGTACTCCTCCCACCCGTTGACCGGGTCGGTCGCGAAGTAGCGGAAGGTCTCGCTGCGGTCGAACGTGCCGTCGCCGGTCAGGTCGTAGCTGACCCGGACCTGCGGGGCGAGCCCGACCTTGGCGCCCGCGTCCACCCGGAGGCGGAACGTCGTGGCGGCGCCGGCGGCGACCTTGCCGTTGACCTGCTTCGCCTCGTAGACGACCGGGCGGTACGGGGTGCCGTCCCGGTTGACGCCGTCGGCGGAGGCGAGGGTGTCCGCGCCCGCCGGGTCGGTGGTGGCGGTGGTGAGAACGCCGCCGGTCTTGAGGCGGAAGGTGTTACCGGTGGGCGGGTCCGGGTCGGGGTCCGGGTCTCCGCCGCCGGCTCCGGTGCCGGTGGCCGTCGAACGGGCCGGCACCGACAGGGTCCTGCCGTCGGAGAAGGTGACCGTACGGGCGGTCGAGCCGTGGTTGTGGGCGGTGTAGGTACGGGTGCCGTCCTTGACGAAGACGGCCGAGGTGGGCAGGTCGCCGCTGACGGTCATGTCGGGCGCGCCGAGCGTGTTCAGGGTGTTGATCCAGTGGTAGGTGTGGGCCTTGGACTCTCCCTGCTCGGGCACGTAGTTCCCGTTCGCACCGTCCCACTTGGCCTTCGCCGCCGCCGGGTCCGCCAGCGACTCGAACTCCCAGAGCAGGTCGCGCCACTCCTGGGCGGGCCCGCCGTTCTCACGCTCCATCTCGGCGATGTTCCGCTTGACGGCCGCCTTCTCGCGGGCCAGGTGGAGTGAACCACCGGTCACCGGGAGGACGTTGATGCCGTGGATCTCCTCCGGGTTGGCGGTCCACCAGGTGGCGTACGCGCCGCCGCTGCCCCAGACCATGCCGACCGTGTCGTGGCCGAAGGAGGCGGGGAAGACCTGCTGCGAGGCGTCGAACCAGTACTGCGTGATGGCTTCCGACTCCGTCGTCAGCAGGAAGCTGCCGAGGTCGCGGAGGGCGGTGTCGCCGGTGGCCGCGCCCCAGAGGACGAGTCCCGCGCTGAGGTTGACGGACTCCGAGGAGGACTCCTGGTTGTTGCCCGCCGCGAAGCCCTGGTGGCCGGAGGCCCAGCTGTGGCCCGCGTACACGTCGAAGCCGCGCAGGAAGGGGTAGGCGGAGTCGGTGCGGCTGGGGTTGGCGGTGTCGCGGATCAGGTGCTCGACCATCGTGCCCCAGGCGGAGTCGGCGGCCCAGGCCCGGTCGTACTGGGCGATGATGGCCGCCGCGTAGACGTAGTAGCTGTAGTGGAAGTGGTGGTCGTTCAGCTCGCTGTCGCTGCCGTACGAGGCCGGGTAGCCGGTGAGGGTCTTCCAGTCCTTGTCGTAGCTGAACTCACTGGCCCCGCCCGCCGTGAACCACTCCTGGAGCCGGCCCTTCATCAGGCCGAGGAGTCTGTCGCGGGTGGCGGTCTCGCCGATCTGGTCGGCGACGGGCACCAGCTGGGCGAGGCGGCCGAGCGCCTTGCCGGTCCAGTAGGTGTCCGAGGCCCCCGAGAACGGGTCGGAGGCGTTCACGACCTCGTTGAGATAGCCGATGAGCCGGGCCTTGTCGACGCCGCTGGAGGCGGGCAGCGCGGGCACGACGCCGTTGTTCCGCTGGCTGGTGGAGAAGGAGGCGGACTCGCGCACCTTCATCGTGCCGCGCGGCGACACGTAGGTGTACGGGGTCAGCGCGTCGGTGGTGTGCAGCCACTGGTGGCGGTAGAGGGCCTGGAGCGTGCCGCGTTCGGTGCCCTCCTTGGCCTCGGTTCTCAGGCTGTAGGTCGCCTTCACCGTGCCGCCGGTGGACTGCCAGGCCACCTCGGAGCCGGTGACGAAGCTGAAGGCGTACTTCCGGTAGGTCGCGAGCGCGTCCGTGGAGGGCAGCACGGCGAGCGAGAAGTAGTCCTTGGAGCCGAGGCCCGCGGTGATCGTCGAGCCGGAGACGTTCCAGTCGCTGCCGGTGGGCGCGAAGAGGGCGTAGTGGTGCCCGGCGACGGTGATGCCGAGGACGTTGCCGTCGTCCGAGAAGACCGTGGGCGCGGAGGCGGTCGTGACGCGGGCGTCGCCGCCGGAGCCCTTGGCGTACACGAAGGGCATGCCGTGGCCGATGGTGGCCCGGAAGGTGCGGGAGCCGTCCGCCCAGTAGGGCGTCACGGTCCAGTCGGACCAGGCGTCGGCCTTGGTGTCGGGTGAGTTCAGGCCGCTGAGTCCGACGGTCAGGTCGGCCTGGTGGGCGTACTCGTACTGCCGGCCGTCGCCGACGATCGCGGGCGTGGTCGGATAGCCGACCTCCAGCCCGGAGGCCTTGGCCCGGTACGTCAGCGGGTGGCCGTACATGGGGGTGCTGTACGGGTTGTCGCCGTACCGCTGGAAGGCGAGCGAGGACCACCAGTCGTTGGTCGGGACCGGCTTGTTCCGCGCGGCGGCGGTGACCTTCGGGGTGACGGGCGCGCCGGTGTTGGTGGTCGGGCCCGAGGTACCGGCGGGGCGGGCGTCGGTATAGCTGCCGGCGCCGGCGGGCACGGTGGCGGCGGCAGCGGGTGTGGCGGCGGGGCCCAGGCCCACGGCGGCCACGGCGATGGCGAGGAGCGTCGCCGCAGCGGGTCTGGAGGCGAATCTGGGGAGGGAGGTTCGCACGAGCAGCACCTCGATCATGGGGGGCGAGGAGCGCTTTCGAGAGCGCTCTCAGATGCCAAGGAACGTAAAACTCCTGAAACGTAAGTGTCAAGAGAACGCACACGTACGACAGTTGGGCGGGTGCTGCGGGTAACCCCAAGCTGTTATGCGTTCGAGTCTTGACGGGGCGGGGGAGGTGGGAGACGCTCCAGACGCAGGTTCTGAGAGCGCTCTCAGAGTGCTCGGTTCATCCCGAAGCCAAGGGAGGCTTCCCATGCCCATCGCCCGAGCCGCCAAGAGAGCCACCGCCCGCCTCGGCGCGGTCGTCCTCGCCGGGGCCCTCCTCGCCGCCTGTGGGGCCGGCGACTCGTCGGACTCCTCCGACAGCGCGGGCGGGAAGGTCACACTCACCGTCGACCTCTTCGGGTCCTTCGGCTTCAAGGAGGCCGGGCTGTACGAGGAGTACCAGAAGCTCAACCCGGACGTGACGATCAAGCAGAGCGACACCCAGGACGAGGCGGACTACTGGAAGTCGCTCCAGACCCGGCTCGCGGGTGGCGGCGGTCTCGCGGACGTGCAGGGGGTCGAGGTGGGACGCATCGCGTCGGTCACCCAGCAGCAGTCCGACAAGTTCCAGGACCTGAAGGAGTTCGGGGCCGACAAGCTCAAGGACGAGTTCGCCGAGGCCAAGTGGTCGGCGGCGACCACCGAGGACGGCAGGATCCTCGGCCTCGGCACGGACGTCGGCCCCGAGGCGATGTGCTACCGCACCGACCTCTTCGAGGAGGCCGGGCTGCCCACGGACCGCGAGGAGCTCGCGAAGAAGTGGGCCACCTGGGACGGCTACCTGGAGCTGGGCAAGCAGTACAAGAAGAAGGCCCCCGCCAAGAGCGCCTGGCTGGACAGCGTCGGCTCGCTCTACGGGATCATGATCGGCCAGGAGGAGGAGCGGTACTACGACGCCTCCGGCGAGCTGATCTACGAGAAGAACCCGGCGGTCAAGGAGGCCTGGGACGCCTCCGTGACGGCTGCTGAGGCGGGCCTGAGCGCCAAGCTCGACCAGTGGTCCCCGCAGTGGAACCAGGCGTTCGCGGCCGGTTCGTTCGCGACGATCCCGTGCCCGGCCTGGATGCTCGGCTACGTCAAGGGCCAGGCCGGCGAAGCGGGCAAGGGCAAGTGGGACATCGCCGAGCTGCCCGGCGGCGCGGGCAACTGGGGCGGCTCGTACCTTTCCATCCCGCGCGCGGCCAAGCACAAGAAGGAGGCGTACGCGCTCATCGAGTGGCTGACCGCCCCCGAGCAGCAGGCGAAGGTCTTCCAGAAGCAGGGCAACTTCCCGTCCTCGACCGGTGCCATCGAGACGATCGCGGACGCGAAGGACGAGTACTTCTCGGGCGCCCCCATCGGCCGGATCTTCGGTGACGCGGCCAAGGAGTCCCCGGTCCAGGTGCTGGGTGTGCACGACCAGAACGTGATGCAGCAGATCACGAACGCGCTGAGCGAGGTCGAGCGCAAGGGGACGTCGTCGGACGAGGCATGGCAGACGGCGAAGAAGGGCGTGGACAACGTGATCGGCTGACGCCGCTCACCGCCCGCACCCGCCCTTTCCTTCCTCGCTCCCAGGGGCCGGTCCGCCCGCGCACGGCGGATGGACCGGCCCCGGCCTCGTAACCCCTCCTGCCGGCCGGTCCGCGTAACCCTCCTGCCGGCCGGTCCGCGTAACCCTCCTACTGGCCGGTCCGCTCCCGCTCCCGCTCCCGCTCGCACTCGCACTCGCACTCGCGCTCCCGCTCCCGATCCCGAAGGGCCGCACCGTGTCCCTCACCGCCACCGCGAAGGCCGGGCCCCGCAGCCCCGCCGGACCCGGGCCCGGCCCCGACGACGGCCGGTCCGCCGCCCTCCGGCGCACCTGGCGCAAGGCCTCCCCGTACGCCTATATCGCCCCCTTCTTCACGCTCTTCCTGGCCTTCGGGCTCTTCCCGCTCCTCTACACGGCGTTCGTCTCCCTCTACCGGGTCGAGCTCCAGACGAGCGGCGAGATGGAGTGGCGGGGCATCGCCAACTACACGGCGCTGTTCACCGACGAGTACTTCTGGATCTCGCTGCGCAACACGTTCACCATCGGCGTGCTGTCGACGGTCCCGCAGCTGGCGATGGCGCTGGGGCTCGCCCACCTGCTCAACTACAAGCTCCGCGGCCGGACGTTCATCAGGACCGCGATCCTGCTCCCGTACGCCACGTCCGTCGCCGCGGCCACGCTCGTCTTCGCGCAGCTCTTCGGCCGGGACTTCGGGCTGATCAACTACGTGATCGGGCTGGCCGGCTTCGACCCGGTGGACTGGCAGACCGGCACGGTCGCCTCGCAGATCGCGGTCTCCAGCATCGTGGTCTGGCGGTGGACCGGGTACAACGCGCTGATCTACCTGGCGGGGATGCAGTCGATCCCGCACGAGCTGTACGAGGCAGCGGAGATGGACGGGGCGTCGCGCTGGAGCCAGTTCATCCATGTGACCCTGCCCGGTCTCCGCCCCACGATCGTCTTCACGGTGATCATCTCGACGATCGGCGCGACGCAGCTCTTCGGTGAGCCGCTGCTGTTCGAGGGGTCGATCTCCGGCGGCATCTCGCACCAGTACCAGACCCTCGGCCTGTACATGTACGAACAGGGCTGGGGCTTCTTCCACCTGGGCCGGGCCGCGGCCATCGCCTGGGTGATGTTCGTCCTGATCGTGGTGCTCGTCGGGGCCAACGCCCTGCTCGTACGCCGCCGCGCACGCAAGGAGGCCGGCCGATGACCGCGCTCGCCGCACCGCCGACCGCGCCCGGGAAGGGCCGCCCGCCGCAGGACCCGCCCCGCCGGCGGATACGAAAGGGGGGCGGCGGCGCGGGCCGGACGATGAAGGGCGGCTGGCTCTCCTATCTCATCCTCGGCCTCGCGCTGCTGATCTCGGCGTTCCCCTTCTACTGGACGATCGTCGCGGCCAGCCGGTCCAACGCGGACATGGCGAAGGTGCCGCCCAGCCTGCTGCCGGGCCCGAACCTGATCAAGAACTTCGACGCGGTCCTCGAAGAGGCGGACATCGGCAAGGCGCTGCTGAACTCGCTGATCGTGTCCGGCTCGATCACGCTCGGCACGGTCCTGTGCTGCACGCTGGCCGGATTCGCCTTCGCCAAGCTGAAGTTCCGTGGCCGGGGCGCGCTGCTGACGCTGACGATCGGGACGATGATGATCCCGCCGCAGCTGGGCGTGATCCCGCTGTTCATGCTGATCGCCGAACTCCAGTGGGTGAACCAGCTCCAGGCGGTGATCCTGCCGGGCCTGGTCTCGGCGTTCGGGGTGTTCTTCATGCGCCAGTACCTGGTGCAGTCGCTGCCGGACGAACTGATCGAGGCGGCCCGGGTGGACGGGGCGTCGACGGCCCGGATCTTCTGGTCGATCGTGATCCCGGTCGCACGGCCGGGGATGGCGGTACTGGGGATGCTCACGTTCATGACGGCGTGGAACGACTTCTTCTGGCCGATCATCGCGCTGTCCTCGCAGGAGCCGACCGTGCAGGTCGCGCTGCGGCAGCTCGGCGGCGGTTACGTCAACGACCAGTCGGTGGTCATGGCCGGCACGCTGCTCGGCACGCTGCCGGTGCTGCTGGTCTTCGGCCTGCTGGGCCGGCAGATCGTCGGCGGCATCATGCAGGGGGCGGTCAAGGGCTGAGGCAGCACCCTCCCCTTCTACCCCTCCCGCTTCCTTACCCCTCCTGCTCCCCTGCTCACCCCCTCCTCCCTCACTCTGGAGTTCCGTCTCATGACCGCTGTCGATGCCCGTCCGGCGACCTCCGCGGGTCCCCGCCCCGAGACCGTGGGTGGGCTCCGCTTCCCCACCGCATTCCGCTGGGGGACGGCCACGGCCGCCTACCAGATCGAGGGCGGGGCGACCGAGGGCGGCCGTACGCCGTCCATCTGGGACACCTTCAGCCGGACGCCCGGCAAGGTGCGCAACGGCGATACGGGTGACATCGCCGCCGACCACCTGCACCGGATGCCGGACGACGTACGCCTGATGAAGGAACTCGGCGTCACCGACTACCGGTTCTCCGTCTCCTGGCCCCGGGTCCAGCCGACCGGCCGGGGCCCGGCCGTGGAGCGCGGCCTGGACTTCTACCGCCGCCTGGTGGACGAGCTGCTGGCGGCCGGGATCAGGCCGGTCGCCACGCTCTACCACTGGGACCTCCCGCAGGAGCTGGAGGACGCGGGCGGCTGGCCGGAGCGGGACACCGCGCACCGGTTCGCGGAGTACGCGGACCTGGTGGCGGGGGCACTGGGCGACCGGGTGCCGACCTGGACGACGCTCAACGAGCCCTGGTGCGCGGCGTTTCTCGGGTACGGGAACGGGGTCCACGCCCCTGGCCGGACCAGCGACCTCGCGGCCCTGCGCGCCGCCCACCACCTGAACCTCGCGCACGGCGCGGGCGCGAGGGTCCTGCGCGAGCGCCTGCCGTCGACGGCTGAGATCTCGTTGACCCTGAACCTCCACGCGCTGCGCCCGCTGACGGACACGGATGCGGACCGGGACGCGGTGCGCCGGATCGACGCGGTGGCGAACCGGATCTTCCTGGACCCGGTTTTCCACGGCCGGCTGCCGCAGGACCTGGTGGAGGACACGGCGGCGGTGACGGACTGGTCGTTCGTGAGGGAAGGCGACCTGGAAGTCACGTCGACCCCGATCGACTCGCTGGGCATCAACTACTACTCCCCCAGCGTGGTTTCGGCGGGGAGGTCCGAGTCCCCCTCTCCGTGGGCGGGTGCGGAGGAACATGTGGCGTTCACCCCGGCGGAGGGCCCGCGCACGGCGATGGACTGGCCGGTGGACGCCAACGGCCTGTACGAACTCCTGACCCGCCTCCGCGACGAACTCCCCTCCCTGCCCCTGCTGGTGACGGAGAACGGGGCCGCGTACGACGACTACGCCGACCCGGAGGGGAAGGTCCACGACCCGGAGCGGGTGGCGTACCTGGACGCCCACCTGGCGGCCGTGCACCGGGCGATCACGGACGGGGTGGACGTACGGGGGTACTTCCTGTGGTCGCTGCTGGACAACTTCGAGTGGGCGTACGGCTACGGCAAGCGGTTCGGCATCGTCCACGTCGACTTCGCGTCGCAGCGCCGCACGGCGAAGGACAGCGCGCGGTGGTACGCGGAGGTGATCGCGCGGGGCGGCCTGGAGCGCTGAAGCGGGGCGGGGCGGCTGATTGCTGATCACCGGTCGCCCGTCATCGGCTAACGGACGACGGAGAGACGCAGGTCCGGCGCGGGGGCGTTCGTGCGGGCAGGGTGGTGGCCGGACCACTGCGCGCCCGAAACGGCCCAATACGGCGGAGCGGTGCGCCTGGAGTCGGCACAATGGAGCTGTGCGGCTTGCGTCGGGGCCGCCAGGGGAGAGGAGGGGCGATATGCCCGTTTCTCGGGAAGTGAAGGAAAACAGCCTTACGGCTGCATAAAACTGCAGGTCACGAACTGTCTTCCCCGCGCGTGCGGGGGTGGTCCCTACGCACAGGTCAGCGCCCAGGACCAGTCGCAGTCTTCCCCGCGCGTGCGGGGGTGGTCCCGCCGATGGCCTCCCGCACGGTCTGCCGGGCCAGTCTTCCCCGCGCGTGCGGGGGTGGTCCCAGCCCGGCCAGGGGCTTGCGGGCGAGCGGGTCGTCTTCCCCGCGCGTGCGGGGGTGGTCCCGCACCCTGAGTCGCCCGTCCCTGACGCGTCCCGTCTTCCCCGCGCGTGCGGGGGTGGTCCCCGCATCACCGTGAAGCCCGCGTACGTCCGCACGTCTTCCCCGCGCGTGCGGGGGTGGTCCCGGGCCCCGGCCGCACCAGGGGCACTTACCCGCGTCTTCCCCGCGCGTGCGGGGGTGGTCCCAGCTCCTTCGCCTTGGGGCTGAGGTAGATGAAGTCTTCCCCGCGCGTGCGGGGGTGGTCCCGTCGTCAGCATCGGTCGCCCTGTCTGCCCCCCGTCTTCCCCGCGCGTGCGGGGGTGGTCCCGGCGCGGACGTCCTGGCCACCGACCCCCTCGGGTCTTCCCCGCGCGTGCGGGGGTGGTCCCCACCCTGCCGCCCTGTACGCCGGGGTGCTGGAGTCTTCCCCGCGCGTGCGGGGGTGGTCCCGGGTCGGAGAGGTCGAGATCCACTTTGCCGACGTCTTCCCCGCGCGTGCGGGGGTGGTCCCGACCGGCCGACCTACCGCACCTGCTACCTCACGTCTTCCCCGCGCGTGCGGGGGTGGTCCCCGTTCCACGATGGTCAGGCCGCTGCCGTCCGGGTCTTCCCCGCGCGTGCGGGGGTGGTCCCTCCTTGACCGCATCGCCCAGCTTGTCGATCTGGTCTTCCCCGCGCGTGCGGGGGTGGTCCCCGCTTGGCGATACCGGCGCGGTGCATGAGGAAGTCTTCCCCGCGCGTGCGGGGGTGGTCCCTTGCCGTACAACTTGCCCTACAACTTGCCCCCGTCTTCCCCGCGTGTGCGGGGTGGTCCCGTGGTGCTGGGCATGGGGCCGGTGGGCGCCGGTGTCTTCTCCGCGCGTGCGGGGGTGGTCCCGCGAAGTACGTCGTCAACGACCTTCGCGCGGCGTTTTCCCCGCGAGTGCGGGGGTGGTTCCAGGGCCGTGTAGTCGTTCGTCTGGAACTTGGTGGTCTTCCTCGCGCGTGCGGGGTTGGTCCCGCTTCCGGTCTGACGTACTACGGCCGAGCCCGGTCTTCCCCGCATATGCGGGGCTGCCCCCGCCCGCCGGAGACGCCTCCCCACAGCCGCCCGGCGCGCGTCGCCCGGATCAGAGGTCGGGCCGCCCCTCCCCGTCCCGGTACTCGGGGAAGAGTTGAGGATGCAGCGCCGCGAGGGTCTGCGTGATGGCCTCGTCGGTGGGGTCCGTGACGGACCAACTGTGCGCGGACCGATGTCCGGCGAACAGCTCGCACGCCTCTCTCCGCGCGTCCCGCGCGGAGCACCACGAGTACGACACCAGGCGGCGGGCGGAACATTCCGTGTTCCACCGGACCCATACGGCGCTGCCGGGACGCCCTCCCTCGTCCCACAGCATCGTCGCGTGATCGTCGACGTGGTCCTCTCCCAGTTCGCAAAGCACGTGGCCGGCTTCCGGACAGCTCCCGGGGACCGACACGGCCGACACGGCGAACAGGAAATCCGGGGGCTTCAGCAGGGCAACAGCGGTGCACTGAAGCATGACTGTGGTCGACCTCACGAATCGTCGGGGCCCTCTCCGGACGTGATGCGCTCGGCGATCAAGTCCCCGAGCGGGTCCGTCACGCTCCAGGAGTGGGGCGCGACGTGGTGGTCGTAGAACGCGCACAGCCGCACGACGCCGGTACCCAGGTGGCGGAGGACTGCGGGACACCACGGCACGATGTCCACCCGGTGGACACGGTCCGGGCCATCGCCGGCCCAGAAGAACCACAGAGCGGCAGCGCTCGGGGGCTCGATCGCCCGGAGGAAGGCGGCGTGCTCGGTGCGGGTGTCGTGTTCACCGAGTTCGCAGAGGAGGAAGGGGTTCTGGGTGCCGCCGCTCGGCGGGCTGTCGGAGTCGCCGTCCTCGGCGGCGAAGGCGCTCAGGACATCACCGGGAGGTTCCCGGGTCACAGCGGTGCATTGCAGCACGTCGGTCATTTCTGTCGGCCGGGACCTACGAGTCGGGCAGCGAGCCGCGCCACCCCGCGAGCGTCAGGCTCAGCCCGATCACGGGGTCAACTACGGTGAACAGCACGGGAAATCCCGATTCCAGAGCCCGTATCGCGAGGTCCTGCCGCTCGCCGTCCGTCGCCCAGGCCCGTAGCCGCTGCGGGGCGTCGGAGCCGTGGAAGCGGACCGGCCGCACGTCAGCGGCAGACAGTCGCGTTGGGGTGACCGGGGCGGCGTGCCCATGCCCGTCGGCCAGGCGGAGCGCCTGCCCTCGCAGCCACAGGAGTGCCAGCCGCCGGTTCCGTACGGTGACGCCGCCGAGCGAGGAGAACCGCTGCCCGTTCGTCACGGTGACCTCGGCTGCGTAGCCTGCGCGCATCATGCGGCACGCTCGTCGGCGTCGGGGAGGCGGACGATGCTCCGCAGCCGGTCTGCCGCAGCCTCGACATCATCCACAACTGCTACGCCCGCCGCGTACCGGCTCTCGATCGCCGAGTTCAACTCGGCGCAGAACAACGCTCGGTAGACAGGATCGGACTCGATGCGTACGAGTTCGGCGAAGGGGACTTCGGGTGCGGGCGGACGCCCGGTGAGCGCCGCCAGCAAGCCGCGCGGGCGAAGCCGCAGAAGGACGGAGAGGCCGAGCCGCAGGTGGACCTCCGCAGCTCCGAGGGCGAGGAGGAGCCTTACGCGTAACCGGGTCGGCGAACTCACAACACCTCACCCCGGCTCCGGGCGTTGGCCCGCGCGGTACGGGCGCGAAGCTGCTCCACGGGAAACGCCGGGCGTACGTGGCGGGGCTCGGCCTCCCACTCGATACCGCCGCCGACAGGGCGGAGGGACCAGTAGAGGCCGGCGACTCCACGGAACTCGCCGACACGGTCTCCACGGCTGGTGTCCACCATGAGGGCTCCGAGAGCCGGGGGAACAGTGAGGCCAGGAGGCCCCGGGGTATTCGGACGCGCGTTCTCGTCGTACACCTATCGCTCCTCTCCGTAGCTGTTTGACTACCGGGGGGCCTCAGCGTGGCCTAGCGTGAAGAACCCTTCAACTAACCGAAATTGAAGGAAGGGGAGGGTTTCAGCATGGTCAACCGCAAGGATCTGAACCCGGGCAGCAGCCCGCACGCGGCCTATGGCGCCCGTGTCCGGCGGTTCCGGGAGACGCGGGGGTGGAGCCAGGAGGATCTGGCCCCGCGCATCGGGTACTCCAGTCAGCATGTTTCGGCCGTGGAAACTGTCCGCAAACCGCCAACCCTGCGGTTTTCGCGTAAGTCTGACCAGGCATTTGGTACGACCGGCACGGCCGACTCGTTCGAGCGCGAGTGGGCCGAGATGCGGAACGGCTCGATGCTGGAGGGCTTCCCCGAGTACGTCGGGTACGAGGGCCGGGCGGTGGAGATCAGGCTGTTCGAGGTCGGCCTCATTCCGGGGCTGCTACAGACGCCGGAGTACGCTCGGGCCGTGGCCTACGGGGATGTGGAGCGCGGATCCATCACCGTCGAACAGGCCGATGAGCGCGTCTCGTTCCTGGCACAGCGACAAGCGGCCTTGGTGCGGTCCCGGCCGCCCATGGTCTTCGTCGTCATGGACGAGAGCTGTCTATACCAAGCTGTCGGAGGTCCGGAGGTCATGGACGCACAGCTGCAACGACTGGAGGAGATGGCCGCGCTGCCCAACTGGATCATCCAGGTAGCACCGTTCAGCCTTGGCGCGCGACGGGCGTTCGACCTGCCGGTCTACCTGCTCACCCTTGCGGACCGCTCCATCGTCGCGTATGCCGAATCACAGGCGCAGGGGCATGTCGAGCGCGAAACTTCGTTCGTGGTCCCCATGCTCACGGCCTACCATCAACTCCAGGGCGAGGCGCTGTCGAAGGCAGCGTCTGTGGCCAAGATCAGCCAGTTGCGAAAGGGCACTCCGTGACGACCGAATCCCCTCGTTGGTTCAAGTCCTCGTACAGCTCGAACGGCGGTGCCTGCGTCGAGGTCGCCGCCAACCTCGCCGCCCCGTGCGGCATCGTCCCGGTCCGCGACTCGAAGAACATCAGCGGCCCCGTACTGAGCTTCCCCGCCGACGCGTTCTCCACCTTCGTCGCCGGCGTACAGGCCGGAAAGCTCGACGCAGCCTGACCGTCGGGCGCAGCGGGTCCCACCGCCGTCTCCCGGCCGAGGCCAGCCCGTTGTGAGACCGCAGGACACGAGCTGCCGTCCCCACGCGCGCGCGGGGGCGGCCTCTTCGTCGGTCGACCAGCAGAACAACGTCCACGAGAGTCGTCCCCACGCGCCGGACAGTCCGCGACCAACCCGAAGCTCCAGCCTCCGGGCCCATCGTCCTATCCCGTGCGTGCGGTTCGGCCCACTCATCGCTCGTACGGTCCCCATATCAACCAAGCGGACCGAGGGGCCGACGTGACGTACAGAACTGCGGGTGACCGGAGGCGGCGGCAGGGTCTTGCCGACGCGACGGCAGGCCTACCGCCCCGGTTACTCCCATGGGCCAGGGACGGCAAGTCGTGCTATCTGAGCACGGACGGCGGACCGAACAGTGCCCTGTCCCGCCTCGCCGACGAGATGGAAGCCGTTCAGCTCGGGATGGGTGCGAACGTCCTGGAGTCGGCAGACAGGGTCCTGTCCGACCCCAAGTCGCCCCACTCCGAGGTGAGGTACACGGCCCTTCGCCTGTCCGAGTGCCTGCGAGACGCGCTCAGGGTCGCGGAGAGCAGTGGGGACCGCATCCCGGAGTCGGAATATGAAGAGCCCGAGGACGGTCCCACGCTGCCCGCCGAGGCGTTCGAGTGATCACGCCCTCGGTGATGCCCTGTCCTCAGTAGTCCCGTCCGGCCGGGGGCGGGCATGGCTCCCCGCCCCTTCGATGCTGCCGCTGATGCCGTGCGGACGGGACGTGAACCGCCCGGTTTCTCACAGGTCAGGGGACAGCCGGCAACCGGGCTGGGCCCGCAGCTACTACAGACCGAAGAGGGAGCGCCAATGGAAACCATCGAGCGCGCGAGACTTGACGCGTTCTTCGGCAAGATCACCGCGACGTTCGCCCCGAGCGAGCGTCCGTCCTCGCTGCTGATCACCCACCTCCTGCCCGATCGCCCCTCGTTCGTCGAGGCCGTGGACAACGTGACGCAGCTCCGCGCGGTCCTGCCCAAGCCCAAGTCCATCCACGCGAGCGCCCGTCGCGAGATCGAAAGGGCGCACCCGTGCGACGAGCTGTCCCGAGAACTGTTCAGCGACCCCGACACGGCCGTGAGCTACCTGGAGAACAGAGCGGCCGGTGAACAGCTCGTCTTACTCGATGTGGGCGGCTACTTCGCTCCCGCGCTGAACGCGATCTGTGAGCGGTTTTCGGGAACGATCCTCGGTGTGGTCGAGGACACCGAGAACGGCCACCGCCGCTACGCCGAACGGGACAAGCTGCCGTGTCCCGTGATCAGCGTGGCTCGCTCGCCACTCAAGGAGCCGGAAGACTTCCTGGTCGGACAGTCCGTCGTGTTCTCCACGGAAGCGCTGCTGCGGCAGCGGAACGACATCCTGCACGGGCGTCCCGCCCTGGTGATCGGCTTCGGCAAGCTGGGAAGCTCGATTGCCCGCCTGCTGCACGTCAAGGGTGTTCGCGTCATCGTCTACGACGTGAACCCCGTGCGGCGGGCACAAGCCATGTCGCAGGGGTTCGAGGTGGCCCGAGACCGCGACCAGGCCATAGCGACGGCGGGTCTCGTGCTGTGCGCGACAGGCCAACTGTCCCTGCGAGGCGAGGACTTCTCGCAGCTCAAGAACGGCGCCTACGTCGCTACCGTGACCAGCTCGGAAGACGAGCTGGAGTTGAGTGGGCTGCCCTCGGGCTACGCCCGCGACAGCGCCGGCGAGCACGTCACCTGCTACAGCACGCGGGGGCACTACTTCTATCTGCTGAACGGCGGCGAGGCGGTCAACTTCATCCATGGCGCGAGCGTTGGACCGTTCATCGCGCTCGTTCAGGGCGAACTCTTGGCGGGCGCCGCCAGACTCGCCCGTGGGGACCTGGACAGCGCTATGCATGAGGTGCCCACCACCGACCGGGAAGCCATCGCGGCTGCCTGGCTCCACTACTACAACAGGTGATCGAATGCCCATCACGGCAGACCACATCCGTACAAGCGTCGCCGAGTACGCCGACGCGCACCCCGAGGACAAACGCGCGCTTGCCCCGCTCGGTGAGCTGCTGGACCAGGGCGCCGACGTGACGAGCCGGAAGGAGTTCCGTGGGCACGTGACCGCCGGAGCGGTGCTCGTCAACAACCAGGGGGAAGCGCTGTTCATCCATCACGTGGCGCTCGACAAGTGGCTGACCCTCGGCGGGCACCTGGAACCCGAGGACGTGAACCTCATGGGCGCGGCAATGCGTGAGCTGATCGAGGAAACGGGAATTACGCTCAGCATCTCCCCCATGCAGGCGACGCCCGTCCACATCGACGTGCACCCCATCCCCGCCAACGAAAGCAAGGGCGAGGGCGCCCACTGGCACGCGGACTTCCGTTACCTCTTCCGCGCGAGCGGCGACCAGGCCGTGAAGCTGCAAGAGGAGGAGGTGAGCGGGTACGCGTGGCGCAGCGTGGACACGATCGCTGACGAAGTTCTGCGCTCACGGGTCGCCGCCGCGCTCCGCTAGGTAATCCACAGTCGGCCTCGCCTGCCCGTGTCTCCCCCCCCCGTCGCCGGACAGGCAGGGCCGCGTGCCCTCCAGTCCTCGCCCATACTGCGATCCCGGACGTACGTGCCCCGCTGCGGCACTGTGAAGACGTGCCACTCTTCACTCCACCTTTGTCGCCGGCGTGCGGGCCGGAAAGCTCGACACTGCCTGACCGTCGGGCGCAGCGGGTCCCACCGCCACCGGCCCTTCACCGGATCACCGGAAGCTCTTACGCAAGTGCGTGCCGCTGCGGCGGTGGCGGCAACAGCAGCGTGTGTGCCGTAGTACTTGTGGAGAGTCTCGAAGGCATGTCTGTTCTCACCTGGAGTCGTCGATGTCTGTTCGCCGTGTCGTCCCCAACATCCGGTCAGAGGCTGTGCACGAGAGCCGGGATTTCTATGGCCTGCTGGGCTTCGAGGAGGTCATGAACCACGGCTGGATCATGACGCTCGCCTCCGCGTCCAGTCCGACGGCACAGGTGAGTTTGATGACCGGCGACAAGACCGCGCCGGTCACCCCGGACATGAGTGTCGAAGTGGACGACGTCGATGCGGTCCATGCAGCCATGCAGGGCAGCGGTGCGGAGATCGTCCACCCTCTGCAGGATGAAGAGTGGGGCGTGCGGCGGTTCTTCGTCCGTGACCCCAACGGCCGCGTGATCAACGTGCTGGGCCACCTCTGACGCCGCCTCTGACGCCGCCTCCGCACGGTCACCACCACTCGTGGCTGTGTCCGACCAGCACCGTCGAGTGCCTCGCTCGGAACCCGATCCCCGGCGGCGATCCGGGTTAACCTATCGGCCAAGTCGGGGGGTTGGCCTCCGGCCAACGGAGGGAAGATCGTGGAACAGAACAGGCGGAACGGGCTCTCACGTCGCGGGCTGATCCGAGGCGGGCTGCTGGCAGTGGCGGCGTCCGGGGCGGCGGTGGTCGGCTTCGCAGGACCGGCGCACGCGGCCGTCGTCAACCTCGGCCTTGACCGGCAGGGTGCCAAGAGGGTCCAGCGGTGGACCCTCACCATGTACGGCTACAAGGGCGCGATCGACGGGCTGCTCGGGACCAACAGCTGGAAGGCGATGCAGCGCTGGCTGCGTAGCTGGCCCGGCCAGCCCTCTCCCTACAGGGGAGCCATAGACGGGATCGTGGGGCCCAAGACGATCGCGTCGCTCCAGGCCAACCTGAAGAAGTTCGAGGGCTACAAGGGTGCCATCGACGGCATCGCCGGACCGGGGACCAAGGCGGCGTTCTGGCGCAAGGCCTACTCCAACCCGCCCGTCTGACCGGCTGAGCATCGCTGAAGGCCCGACCCCTGGAATGGCGGTTTGGCGGTTTCTAGGGATCGGGCCTTGCGCGCTCGGGAGCGGGCGGTCGTGCGGGCGCCCGGACCGGTCGACGCCCCGGGCGGCCCGGTACCGGCGGGATCCGGGCCCGTGGGATCCGGGCCGGCGGGATCCGGGCCGGCGGGATCCGGGCCCGTGGGCGGTCTCCTCAGCCCGCCCATCTCCCCGTCAGGAACGTCAGCGCGACGAGCGTCGTCACCGGGGCGGCCACGCTCAGGTACGCCGCCCTGAACCACGGCCGCCGCAGACTCAGCGCCGCCAGCCCGATCCACAGCGGCCACCACAGCAGCGTCGCGCGCGGGATGGACGTGTACCAGTACGAGGTCCCCAGCGCCCACAGGCTCAGCGCGACGTACACCGCCTCCGGCCAGCGGCGGTACCGTACGAGCAGCGCGACCAGGGCCAGACCCACCAGCATCGCCGCCAGCTCCGCCTGGAACATGGCCGCGTAACCGGTCGTCTGTACGCCGTCGAACGCCGCGTTCCACGTGTTCGCCCACGCCTCCCACGGGGCGTGGAACGTGCGGTGCCAACCGCGTTCCTGTGCGTGCTTCCAGGCCATCCAGTCGCCGGTGTGCGCGTGCAGATACCAGCTGTACGCGGCCGGGGGCAGCGCCGGAAGCAGCGTCCAGCCCGCCGCCCGCCAGTCCCGGCGGGTCCGCGCGGACAGCACGAAGAGCAGGGCGACGGCGGCGGCGAGGAACAGGCCGCTGACGCGCACGGTCGTCGCCAGCGCCACCAGAACGGCGGCGAGCGCCCAGCGGTGCCGTACGGCGGCGAGCCAGGCGGGCAGGGCGAACGCGAGGAACAGCGCCTCCGTGTAGCCGAGGGCCAGGAACACCGCGCAGGGAGAGAGCAGGAAGAGGACGGCCGTACGGTGGCCCGCCCCGTCCTCCGGCAGATACGTCCGCGCGATACGGGCCAGGGCCACCACCGCCACCGCCCCCGCGACGAACGAGATCAGCAGCCCGGCCGCCGTCCAGTCCGGGACGACCGTGTGCACGGCACGGAGGAGGAAGGGGTAGCCCGGGAAGAACGCCTCCCGGTTGTCCCAGCCGCTCGTCCACGGACCCGTACCGGCGGGGAAGTAGCCCTCGCGCGCTATGTGGAGGTAGTGGTTCGCGTCCCAGTGCTGGAAGGGCGCGAGGACGGGCGCCGCCTCCCGCGTACCGGACTGGGCCGGGAACAGCCAGCGGGCGAAGTGGGCCGTGATCCACAGGGATATTCGGGTCAGGAGGTAGAGCCACAGCACGGACCGGTCGGCGGGGGTCAGACGGTCGGTCACCCGGCGGAACCGCCCCGCCCGGGGCTCGGGGCCGGGCTCGGGGCGCGTGGAGGACCGGGGCTCGGGCGGTGCGGGGCGGGAGTGGGGGTGGGAAGGCCGCAGCCCGGGGGACATCGTGGACAAGTTCAGGCACCTTTCGGGCACGCCTCGCGGACTCGACGAGGCATACGGGCCGCCCGGTGAAGCCGCCGGGACGCGGAAGGGGAAGGGTAGAGGAAGGGGAGCAGAGGAAGGGGAACGGGGAACCGCCGGTCCGTGTCAGGGCATCGACGTGGTCCCATCGGTCGCCGTCGCCGTCGCCGTCGTCGACGACGTCGCGGACGCGGACCACGACGGCGGCGGCCGCGTCGCGCTCGTACTCGTACTCGTACTCACGCTCGTGCTCGTGCTCGTGCTCGTGCTCGTGCTCGTGCTCGTGGGCGCTCCGCCCGGCGCGGTGGACCGGTCCACCGACCCCTGGGTCCCCAGGGTCTCCGCACCCCCCGGCAGCGTGTTGCCCGGCGTCGGAGGCAGTGACGGCGACTCCTTCGGCGGCCGGTCCGACGGTACAGGCGACGGGTAGCTGGGCGACGGACTCGTGGCCGGGGCGACCGGCCCCGGCCGCACCGGCAGCAGGCCGACCGCGACCGCGCCGCCCCCGCCGACGACCAGGCACACGCCCACGGCGGCCACGGCCATCCGCCGGCGCTGCGCCCGCATCCCGCGTTCGGTGATCCTCGACGCGGGCTCCGCGTCGGACCGGACCTGCCCGAACTCACCGGCCTCCCGGAACAGGGACCGCAACGGATCCCTCGAGCCCTGCTGTCCCGGCGAGCCCGGCTGGCCCTGCTGTCCCTGCGAGCCCTGCGAGCCCTGCCGACCCTGCGAATCCCGTGGGTCCCGCGGTTCAGACATCAGGAGCCTCCTCGATGCGGGGGTCCCGCAGACGGTGCGCGAGCGCCACCCGTCCACGGACCAGATGCGTCTTGATCGTGCTGGCGGAAAGCCCGGTCTCACCGGCGATCTGCTCGACCGTGAGGTCGCACAGGTAGTGCAGGGTCAGCGTCCGCCGCTGTTGCGGGGGCAGTTCCCGGAGCGCGTCGACCAGGACCACATGACCCGGGTCCGGCGGCTCCACGTAACCGGGTACACCGCTCCCCCGGCCCCAGGCGTCCGCCGACCGACGCCACACGCGCCAACGGCTCACCGCCAGCCGCCAGGCGACCGTACGGATCCACGCCTCGGGCTGCCCGTCGCGCTCCAGCCGGCCGCGCCGGACCCACGCCTTGACGAATGCTTCCTGCACGACGTCCTGCGCCTCCTGGAGGTCGCCGGTCATCACGTACAGCTGCCCCGTGAGACGCGCGACCGCCTGGGCGTAGAACTCTTCGAACTCCTCGACGGTCAAAAGTCGCTCCCGGATCTTTCGCTTCACCGGGTATACGCCCGCCGCAGGTCATCCGGTCGACACTACCCAGGAGGAACCGGGGGTGACGGTCGTCACAACGTCACAGCGGTTGAAGGGCGCGGCGCAGCGCGACGATCGCGGCCGGCCGGACATCGTGCCCGTGCTGTTCCATCCAGGCGAGCCACGCCTCGATGTCGTCGTCCATGTCGGGCTCCTCGCCCTTCCCGGTGTCGGTCGTCCGCTGCCGCAACCACGAGACGGCGCCCTCGCGCCGCTCCACTGCGTGAGGGGCCAGCTCGCCCACAGCCAGCACGAGTTGCTCCGCCGCCGACAGGGCGGGCTCGTCCTCGAACCGGGCCAGGAAGCAGCCGATGAGGTCGTCCGCCCGGTAGGTGGCCCGTGCGAGTACGGCGGCCACGCCGGCCCGGACGTCCTCGTCGCCTTCCACGTCGTCGGCGAGGAGCGGCAGCAGCGCGTCGACAGCCCGCTCCCAGGCGGCGGGCCAGGCGGCGGGTGCGGTGCGCCACCATCCGCCGGGCCCTGGCCCGGGTGCCGCGGCGCGGGCTTCGTTCCCGGCGCGGGCGAGAGCGGCGAGCGTCTCCAGGATCTGCGGACGCACCTTCACGGCCGGGTCCCGGACGGCCTCGACGAGGAACGGAAGCACCTCGGGCGCTGCGGGACGCACCGAACCGCCGTCGCCG
The DNA here is from genome assembly GCF_043202835.1 of Streptomyces sp. NPDC048142. Classification (NCBI taxonomy): domain Bacteria; kingdom Bacillati; phylum Actinomycetota; class Actinomycetes; order Kitasatosporales; family Streptomycetaceae; genus Streptomyces; species Streptomyces sp. NPDC048142. The sequence continues at coordinate 34,700 of NZ_JBIDBC010000012.1, read as the reverse complement.
CAGCACGAGAAGTGAAGGGCGATGTGGGCGTCATCGGCCGTTCGCAGATCGGGGGACCAGAGCCGCTCCAGCAGGTCCGGCCCGTACTGCCCCTCCGGCTTGGGGATGGCGGGGTCGACCACCTTCGTCCAGTCGACCTCCGCGGCGAACCGGGCCGTCAGCTCCGCACCCGAACTCGCACCCGCACTCGCGTCCTCTGGGTTCTTCATACCGCCCCCCGTTCCGCTTCGACCTCCCGAAGCTCAAGCCGTGAGATCCGAGCGCTCTTAACAAGGATGGGGTGGATGGGTCAGTTGTCCCACCCACCCACCCTGGCTGCGAAGTTGACAGTTTGTGATCGAGTTGCGACGCATGGTCGCCAGGCTCTAGCGTGCGGAGGACCTGGACATAAGAAGAAAGTCGACCCCCGCCGGTGCTCCAACACCGACAGGGGTCTGACCACCGAAGATCGCCGAAACTGAAAGAAACGATCCCCATGGCTGCCAGCCAGTTTAGTGATGCCCATCGCGCCCCGCGCGAGACCCCGCCCGTGAGCCCCCACCCCATGGCCAACCCCGGCTACGGCAAGCGCTCCGCCCTCGGCGAACGCCCCCGCACCGACCGGGACTTCGCCCACCTCCTCCCCCGCGACGCCGCCGTCGCCGCCTACATCGACCGGCTGCCCGACGGCTCCGACATCTCCGTGAAGACGCTCGCCAAGCACCTTCCGTACGGGCAGTGCGCCCTGCGCACCACCCTCAACCGGCTCCAGGACGCCGGGCACCTGCGGCGCGGCAGCGAGTGCGTGATCACCGACGAGGTCATGCTCTGGGTGACCCGGACCTTCTTCTCCCGCACCGCACGCGAGGACGACTGGTGGAACGCCTTCACCCGGGGTGACGCCCCGCCGGACGAGCCCCGGCGGCCGACCCGTTCGCGGGCGTTCATCCTGCTGGCAGCGCTCGGCCGGACCGCCCCCGCGCTGACGCTGTCCGCCGCCGACTGCGTACATCTGGAACCGCAGGTCAGCGAGTGGTTCGCGCGGGGTGCCACGGAGGCGGAGCTGCTGCACGCGCTCACCGGTGGGCTGCCGTCGCCCGTCCACTGCGCCGCCCGCCTCGTCGAACGGCGCCTGCGCGACAAGCTGCCGCCCGAGCGGATCCTGCCGGGGCCCCGGACCGTCCTGCGCACCCTGGAGTGCGGCGAGTGCGGGGCCCCCGGCAGCCCGGAAGCCCTGCGCGGGGGCCTCTGCCGACCGTGCCGGGGGCCGTCCCCCGAGCCGCCGGCGGGGCCGCCGGGGGCCGTGCAGCCGCCCGGCGTACGGGACCGGATGAACGCGGTCCGGGCGGGGCTCGTTCCGCGATCCGAGAGGACATACCGATGATGTCCGTCGAGGACTTCGAGGCGCTTGCCCGCACCTGCCCGGAGACCGTGACGCTTGAGCTCATCAACGGAAGACTGGAGGTCAAGCCCGTGCCGGACGGGGATCACGACGAGATCATCATGTGGGTTGCGATGCAGTGCACGCAGCAGCAGCCGGAACTGCGGCTGTACCGCGAACGCGGACTGCGGATCGGCGGAGACCGCAACGGCCGCGCCCGGCCGGACGGAACACTGGCCCGCGTGGGCCGCTTCTCCGGTGACGGCGAGTGGTCAAGCCCAGACCGCCTCCTCATGACCGTGGACGTGGCCTCCTGCGATGACAGCCACGAGAAGGCGTGCGGATACGCTGCGGCAGGCATCCCGTTGTGCCTCCTCATCGACCGCCGGTCCGGCGCTTTCGCCGTACGCAGCGAACCTGACACGGTCCGCTACCGGCGTCAGCGCCTGTACGACCTCGGCGAAGCCGTCCCGCTCCCCCACCCCGTCGGCATCACCCTGGACACCGAGGAGCTCAAGAACTACGCCCGCTGAAGCCTCACCGCGCGTCCGCCGCCAGCTGCGTCGTCGCCAGCTCCCGGTACAGGTCGTCCCCGGCGATCAGCTCCTCGTGCGTGCCCGCCGTGCGGACCCGGCCGTCCTCCAGGACCACGATGCGGTCCGCGTGGCGGACGGTGGACAGGCGGTGCGCGATGACCAGCACCGTGCTCCGCTCGGCGAGTTCGACGATCACGTCGCGCAGCGCCTGCTCGTTGACCGCGTCCAGCTGCGAGGTCACCTCGTCGAGGAGGAGCAGGCGGGGGCGGCGCAGCAGGGCGCGGGCGATGGCGATGCGCTGGCGTTCGCCGCCGGAGAGGGTGACGCCGCGGTGGCCCACCGCCGTGTCCAGACCGTCCGGCAGCCGGTCGACCAGGGTGTCCAGCCGGGTACGGGCCACCGCCTCCCGCAGCGCCTCGTCCCCGGCGTCCGGGGCGGCGAAGAGGAGGTTCTCGCGGAGCGTCCCGGCCAGGACCGGCGCGTCCTGTTCCACATACGCGAGCGATGCCCGCAGCTCGGCCAGCGGCCAGTCGCGGATGTCCCGGCCGGCGACGGTGATCGTGCCGCCGTCGTGGTCGTAGAACCGTTCCAGCAGGCTGAACACCGTCGACTTGCCCGCCCCGGACGGGCCCACCAGCGCGACGAGTCCGCCGGTCGGAACGTCGAACGTCACCCCCTTGTGGGCGGGGGCGCGCTCGTCCCCGTACCCGAACGTCACGTCCTGGAAGCTGACGCCGAACGGGGCGTCCTGGAAGGTGACGCCGAGCGGGGCGCCGTCCCTCGGTACGCCCCCGGAGCCCGTCGCCGGTTCGCCGGGCAGCGACTCGACCTCGTCGATCCTGCGCACCGCCGCGAGCCCGCTCTGGAGACCCGTCCAGCCCTCGACGAGGCCGCCGATCGGGCCCATCAGATAGAAGAGGTAGAGCAGGAACGCGATCAGCGACGAGATCTCCAGCGAGCCGGACGCGACCCGCGCGCCGCCCACGCCCAGCACCGCCAGGAACGCCAGCTGGATCGACATCATCATCGTGACGTCGGAGACCGACGACCACCGCGCCACCGAGACCCCCCGGTCGTGCGCGTGCCGGGCCGCCGCCGCGACGGCCGCTGTCTCCCGCTCCTCCGCCCCGCTCGCCTTGACCGTACGGAACGCCTGGAGCACCCGGTCCAGGGCCGCGCCCATCGCGCCCACGGACTCCTGGGCGCGGAGCTGGGCCCGCTGGATGCGCGGCATCAGCACGGACGTCACGGCTCCGATGCCGACGATCACCACCAGTGTCACGCCGAGCAGCGTCAGGTCCATGTACGCCATGAAGCCGATCGTTCCCAGCAGCATCAGCACGCTGTTGAACGACTCGACCAGGCCGCTGGAGAGGACCGTCCGCAGGAGGGTCGTGTCGCTGGTGACGCGCGACTGGAGGTCGCCGGGGGTGAGCCGGTCCACCTCCGGGACCTTCAACCTCATGATGCGGCCCACCAGTTGGTCGCGTGCGCGGAGGACGACGCCTTCTCCCGTACGGGACATGAGATAGCGCCCGTACGCGGAGAGACAGGCTCCGGCCAGCACGAGCGCGGTCAGCGCGACGAGCGGGCCCGCGGGTGAGCGGTCGGCGGCGAACGCGTCGACCGCGTGCTTCGCCATCAGCGGCATCGCGAGCCCGGCCGCGGACCCGGCGAGCGAGAGGAAGCCCGCGCGGACGAGGACGCCCCGGTGCGGACGGACCCGGGAGAGGAGGAGACGGAGGGGGGAGGGGCCCGGCCCGGTTTCCGCTACGGGCTTCCCGGAGGGGCCCGGCTCGGTGTCCTCGGCGGGCTCGGCGCTGTCGGCGGGCTTCCCCGCGGACCTCCCGGAGGGGCCCGGCCCGGTTTCCGCTACGGGCTTCCGTGCGGGCTTCCCGTGGGGCGCCCCCTCAGACGCCCCCTCAGACACCCCCTCGTGCGCGGCTTCCTCCGTCCCGGACGCGGGCGCCTCATCAGCCCCTCTGCCCGCCCCGGCCCCCGCCCCCGTCGCCGTCCCCGACACCGCGCTCATCCCGAACCCCTCCGCCTGCCGCCGCCGTCACCGTCACCACCATCAAGGGACGCAGATCCGCCGGTTCCGCCTGTTCCCCGACCGTACGGTCCCCCGCCTGCACCCAGGCATGCGGCGAGAACGGCGGGGCCGCCCGCACCCCCGCGCACCAGTCGGGCCAGGTCCCGGACATCCGGCAGGCCAGGGCGACGGCGACCGAGCGGGGCAGGCAGCCGTAACGGCCCGCGCAGCGGCGGCTGGTGGCGACGACCGCCTCGAACACCTCCAGCGTCTCCGCGTACGAGGCCGGGCGCGCGCCCCGGGAGCACCGGGCCAGCACCCGGCGCAGGCGTCCGGGCTTGAGGCGGGCCAGGACGAACGCGGCGGCGATCGCGGTGCGCAGCCGCAGACCGCCCGCTCCCGCGCCCCGGCGGGGCATCGCCATCTCGGTGGTCACGGGCGCAGGATCTTCGCCTCGACGAGCTGCCGGGTCAGCTCCGCCACGTCCGACTCCGCCTCGGCGCGTTCGACGTCGAACGCGGCGAGGATCCGCTCCACGGCGACCTCGGGGGTGTGTCCTGCGGCGAGGGTGTCGACGACGATGACGCTGGTGTCGTTCAACTGCCAGTAGCTGCCGTCCTTCTCGTCGAGGAGGACACCGCCGTACTCGGTGGTCGTGACGGCGATGCCTTTTCTGAGCTTCACAGGGATGCCTCGCTGGTCGTGGAGGTGCGGTGGGGTGATGCCGGCCAGGCGTTCCCGGCCGTGCGGAGCCAGGTCTCTCCGGCCACGGTCGGAGAGATGGAATGTTCGGCCAGGACCGGGGAGAAGGGCTCGGCGGCGAGCCGGAGCAGGCTGCGGGAGTCGACCAGGCCACGCTCGGCGAGGCGGGAACCCGTCCACAACTCAGCCAGTTCCGGGGCGTGTTCGCTCAGGCCCTGGTGTTCGTCGGAGGACATGTGGTCCTTCGTCGTCCGGGCCGGCAGCGCGTCCGGCACCACCCCGCGCATCGCCTCGGCGAGCAGCGGTTTGTAGCGCCAGGGGCTGATCCGCTCCGGCAGCCGTACGGCGAGGGTCGCTTCCAGGATCCGGTCGTCGTAGAACGGCGCGGCGACCGGCAGCCCGATCGTCATGCCGACGTCCTCCATCGCCTGGAAGTGCCGGGCCCCCATCCGTACGGCGTCGATGTCCACATGCCGCCCGCGCCAGGGGTCGATCGGCTCCGCGTGCTCGGCGGCGGCCCGGAACTCCTCGGTGATCAGGGCGCATCCGTGCTCGGTGAACCAGGGCCGCAGGGACTGCCGTACGCCCCAGGAGAGCAGCGGGGTCCGGGCGACGGGCTGGGGCCGGGTGCTGACCGCGCCCGCGATCCAGCGGGGGAACGCGGAGCGGTCCAGCAGGGCCTTCACCGTGGGCAGGAGAGGCCAGCCGAGCTGGTGGCGCAGGCCGCTGAGGTGGTTCCAGGCGGTGAGGGGGTTGCCGTGGAAGAGGTCCTGGTAGGCGTGGGGCAGACCGAGGAAGAGTTCGTCGCCGCCGTAGCCGGTGAGGTGGTAGCGGGAGCCGGTGGCGTGGGCGCGGCTCAGGAGCAGGTGCGCGCGGGCGCGGCCGGGGGCCACGGGGAGCGGTTCGTCGTTCAGCTCCGCCGCGCAGGAGGCGAGGTCGGCGTAGAAGTAGGGGGCTTCGGCGGCGGGGACGACGTGGTGGTCCAGGGCGGTGGTTCCCGGAGTGCTCCGGTTCGCCGCCTCGACCGCCCGCCGCGCCCACGTCTCGTCCTCGCTGTAGCGGTCCCGGGCGGCCACCGTCAGCAGGGACAGCGCCGCCGGGCCGGTCTCCCGGGCGGCGAAGGTGAGGGCCGTGGAGTCCATGCCGCCGGAGAGCTCGCAGCTGATCCGGTCCACGCCGCCGACATGGGCCCGTACGGAGGCGGCGACGGCCGCGCCAACTCTTCGGGCCCCCTCGGACAGGGAGAGTTCGCCGGGCGGCGGCTCCCACCAGCGGTACTCCGTGGGGCCGGGGACGGCGGCCGTGCCCGGTGCTGCGACGGGCAGGGCCAGGCCGTACCCGGCACCGGTCTCGTACACGCCGCGCCACACGACGCGGCGGCTCAGGGGATGCGGCACGAAGTCGAGCAGGCGCAGGGCGAGCGCGCCGTCGTCCAAGGGCGCGTCGATCAGTCGGGCCAGGGCCGCGGGGCGGTCGGAGGCGATGGTTCCGGCCTCCGGGTGCCGGGCGTGGTAGATCCGGCGCAGCCCGGAGGCGGTGCCCCGGATCCACGTCTCCCCGGAGAGCCGGGCGACGACGTGGTACAGACCGGGCAGCCGGGCCAGGCGGCGTTCCAGCCCGGCCCGGTCCCGGGCGCCCTCCAGGAGCCCGGGACCGGGCCGGGCTCCTGGAGGGCGCCCGGGACCGGGCCGGGCCGATGAGGACGAGGGCGTCCGCGCCCCGGGCGAGATGGCTGACCTCGCGGAACAGCGGGCGGGCGACCACCCAGGGCCGGCCCGACGGATGGGCGACGGTCAGGGCGCCACCCGCCCGCGGGTCCGGCCCGGTCGCTCCCCGTGCGGGAAGCCGCCCGGCCACCGCCGCTCCCGCCACGCTGTCCGGCAGGACGACGAAGTAGTCACGCGGCTGGCCGGGCATCTTCACCTTTCGGAAGTTCTCACACAGTGCACAGTGCACAGGGGGCTGGGGGCTGAGGGCAGGGGCAAGGGGACAGGGGCAGGGGACAGACCGGCGGATCAGATGATGCGCCGGGTCCAGTACTCCTTGTACGAGCCGACGAAGTAGCCGGCGGTCTTCTTCGAAAAGTCGCCCTGCTTGAACAGCGACGGCTTCACATAAGCCTTCTTCTGCTGCTTCATGACACCTTCCCTTCTGTGCGGTTGACGACCGTTGTGCCCAACTGGCTTCTGCACAACTGACGTTATTCATGCGACTGGTGTTCATGATGTGAACACCAGAACCATCATGTCCCGCTGTCGATCCGGTACGCATGATTCCGACTTACCGTGCGAAGTTGGCTGGATAGCGCGAGCGGCGAGGCCAGCGGCGGGCCGTTCCGGGGTGCCTCCACCGGGGGCCCGGGGCACCGGCCGGTCGCCCTGCGCAGTCGCACACCGCTGAGGTACCGGCGAGCGGCGGACTGGACTCATGGCCGAATACGGTCACCCCCGCATCGCACGGTTCCAGTGAAAGGTGACGGGGTATCGGGAGACCGCTGGTGACAGGTAACAGGTCACACCGGAAACGCCACAGGGGCGGCACCCCCCGTGAAGGAGATACCGCCCCTGTGGGACGCACTGTGACGTACGGGAACGTACGCCGGACTTTCGATCAGCCGGAGGGCACCCGGGAGAACCCGGGGCCTCCGTGGCGGATCAGAAGTCCATGTCACCGCCCGGCATGCCGCCCGGGGCGGCCGCGCCGGCCTTCTCGGGCTTGTCGGCGATGACGGCCTCGGTGGTGAGGAAGAGCGCGGCGATGGACGCGGCGTTCTGCAGAGCGGAGCGCGTGACCTTCGCCGGGTCGATAATGCCCTCGGCGATCATGTCGACGTACTCGCCGGTCGCGGCGTTGAGGCCGTGACCGATCGGCAGGTTGCGGACCTTCTCCACGACGACGCCACCCTCAAGACCACCGTTGACGGCGATCTGCTTGAGCGGGGCCTCCAGCGCGAGCTTCACGGCGTTGGCGCCGGTCGCCTCGTCGCCCGTGAGGTCGAGCTTCTCGAAGACGGCCGAGGCCTGGAGCAGAGCCACGCCACCACCGGCGACGATGCCCTCCTCGACGGCGGCCTTGGCGTTGCGCACCGCGTCCTCGATGCGGTGCTTGCGCTCCTTGAGCTCCACCTCGGTGGCGGCGCCGGCCTTGATGACGGCCACGCCGCCGGCCAGCTTCGCCAGACGCTCCTGGAGCTTCTCGCGGTCGTAGTCCGAGTCGGAGTTCTCGATCTCGGCACGGATCTGGTTGACGCGACCCTGAACCTGGTCGCTGTCACCGGCACCGTCGACGATCGTGGTCTCGTCCTTGGTGATGACGACCTTGCGGGCACGGCCGAGCAGGTCCAGGCCGGCGTTCTCCAGCTTGAGACCGACCTCCTCGGAGATCACGGTGCCACCGGTGAGGATGGCGATGTCCGCGAGCATGGCCTTGCGGCGGTCGCCGAAGCCCGGAGCCTTGACGGCGACGGACTTGAACGTGCCCTTGATCTTGTTGACGACCAGGGTGGAGAGCGCCTCGCCCTCGACGTCCTCGGCGATGATCAGCAGCGGCTTGCCCGACTGCATGACCTTCTCCAGCAGCGGGATGAGGTCCTTGACGCTGGCGATCTTCGAGTTGACGATCAGGATGTACGGGTCGTCGAGCGACGCCTCCATACGCTCCATGTCGGTCGCGAAGTACGCCGAGATGTAGCCCTTGTCGAAGCGCATACCCTCGGTGAGCTCAAGCTCCAGACCGAAGGTCTGGGACTCCTCGACGGTGATGACGCCTTCCTTGCCGACCTTGTCCATCGCCTCGGCGATCTTGGCGCCGATCTCGGTGTCGGCGGCGGAGATGGAGGCGGTCGAAGCGATCTGCTCCTTGGTCTCCACGTCCTTGGCCTGCTCCAGCAGAGCGGCGGAGACGGCCTCGACGGCCTTCTCGATGCCCCGCTTGAGGGCCATCGGGTTGGCGCCTGCGGCGACGTTGCGCAGACCCTCGCGGACGAGAGCCTGAGCCAGAACGGTGGCGGTGGTCGTACCGTCGCCGGCGACGTCGTCCGTCTTCTTGGCGACCTCCTTGACCAGCTCCGCACCGATCTTCTCGTACGGGTCCTCGAGCTCGATCTCCTTGGCGATGGAAACACCATCGTTGGTGATCGTGGGCGCGCCCCACTTCTTCTCGAGGACGACGTTACGGCCCTTGGGGCCGAGGGTGACCTTGACGGCGTCGGCGAGCTGGTTCATCCCGCGCTCGAGACCGCGCCGTGCCTCCTCGTCGAACGCGATGATCTTGGCCATGTGAAGTGGTCCTCCCGGACAGGGGTGGATTTCTCCGGACCGAGAGGCGCCCGCGACGGACGGCCTGCCTGCGTGGTGGTTCCTTGCCCCACCACACCTGCGGGCCTCACCGGCCCGGTCCAAGTTTCTGTCACTCTCACCTGGAGAGTGCTAACGCCAATGATTAGCACTCGACCCCTGCGAGTGCAAGCGTCCCCGGTCGGATGTGGACAGCGGCGCGCCCCGGATGCGGACAGCGGCGCGCCTCGGACGTGGACAGCGGCGCGCTCCCCGGCCGGGGTCGCCCGGACGCACGCAGGGCCCGATCCCCTGATCCGGGGGCCGGGCCCTGCGTGCGTGCGTAGTGCCGTCGGACGACCGCGCCGAGCTCAGCCGACGGCGAGCTTGACCATGTCGGCCTGGGGCCCCTTCTGGCCCTGCGAGATCTCGAATTCAACTCGCTGACCCTCTTCGAGGGTGCGGTACCCGTCCATCTGGATCGCGCTGTAGTGGACGAAAACATCCGCACCACCGTCGACCGCGATGAAGCCGTACCCCTTCTCCGCGTTGAACCACTTGACGGTGCCCTGAGCCATGCCTAACTCCCCTATTACTGGCCCTTGCACGGGACCGCACTTCGCGGCCCCGGGTCGGAACTCACCCCCCGACAGGAGAGGGGTGCGCGGCGCCGCAGCGCGTCGACCGCGGCCGAATGTATCCGCCCAACTGCCCTCTGCAACAGGTCAATCGGACGAGAATTCTCGACGCAGAAGAACACGCGAATATGCGGGTTTGCTGAGATTACGGGCAAGTCGGGCCAGGCAAAGGGCACTTATGCCACAAGAGGTTCGCGCACTTTGGCTGCTTCTTATCGGAACCGGGCGCATTCTCATATGCGGGCGGCACGGGCAGCGGGTGGGGCTTCCCCAACTGTACCGTGCTCAACCATGCAGAATTGCCCCCTCCGCTTCTCTCGCGGAGGGGGCAACTGTGGTCACACAGAGGTGCGGTGGGGGCCGCCGCGGAGCGGCCCCGGGCGGTTCAGCAGCCGCCGGCGACCGCGGGGATGATCGAGACGCCCGCGCCGTCCGGCGTGGCCGCGTCCAGGCCGCCCTCGAAGCGCACGTCGTCGTCGTTGACGTACACGTTGACGAAGCGGCGCAGCTTGCCCTGGTCGTCCAGGACGCGGGCCGCGATGCCCGGGTGGTCCTTCTCCAGGGACTCGATGACCTCGGAGAGCCTGGCGCCCTCCGCCGGGACCTCGGCCTGGCCGCCCGTGTACGTACGGAGGATGGTGGGGATGCGGACCTTGACGCTCATGGTGGTGCCCTTCTTCCTTCGTTCTTGGGGTGGTCAGGCGGAGGCGAGGCCCGCGGTGCGGAACGCGTCCAGGCTCGGCTTGATGGTGGCCGTGGCCTGCGAGGTCGCGGCGACCGCGTCGAGCGTCTTGAGCCCGTCGCCGGTGTTCAGGACGACCGTGGTGAGCGTCGGGTCGATGACACCCGCCTCGATCAGCTTCTTCGTCACGCCGAGCGTCACACCGCCCGCCGTCTCGCCGAAGATGCCCTCGGTACGGGCCAGCAGCTTGATCGCGTCGACGACCTGCTCGTCGTTCACGTCCTCCACCGCGCCGCCGGTGCGGCGGGCGATGTCCAGGACGTACGGGCCGTCCGCCGGGTTGCCGATGGCCAGCGACTTGGCGATGGTGTTCGGCTTCTGGGGCCGTACGACGTCGTGACCGGCCTTGAAGGCGGCGGAGACCGGGGAGCAGCCCTCGGCCTGGGCGCCGAAGATCCTGTACGGCCTGTCCTCGACGAGTCCGAGCTTGATCAGCTCCTGGAAGCCCTTGTCGATCTTCGTGAGCTGGGAGCCGGACGCGATCGGGATGACGATCTGGTCGGGCAGCCGCCAGCCGAGCTGCTCGCAGATCTCGTACGCCAGCGTCTTGGAGCCCTCGCCGTAGTACGGGCGGAGGTTGACGTTGACGAAGCCCCAGCCCTCGCCGAGCGGGTCGCCGATGAGCTCGGAGCAGAAGCGGTTGACGTCGTCGTAGTTGCCCTCGATGCCGACCAGCTCACCGCCGTACACCGCGGCCATGACGACCTTGCCCTGCTCCAGGTCGTGCGGGATGAACACGCAGGAGCGCAGCCCGGCGCGGGCGGCGGCGGCGCCGACGGCTCCGGCCAGATTGCCCGTGGAGGAGCAGGAGAGGGTGGTGAAACCGAAGGCGCGGGCGGCCTCGACGGCGATCGCGACGACGCGGTCCTTGAAGGAGTGCGTCGGGTTGCCGGAGTCGTCCTTCACGTACAGGCCGCCGGTGACGCCCAGCTCACGGGCCAGGTTGTCGGCCTTGACGAGCTTGGTGAAGCCGGGGTTGATGTTGGGCTTCTCCGCGACGTCGGCGGGCACCGGCAGCAGCGGGGCGTAACGCCAGATGTTGTCCGGGCCGGCCTCGATGCGCTTCCTCAGCTCCTCCGGGGAGCCGGTGGGCAGGTCGTAGGCCACTTCCAGCGGCCCGAAACAGGACGCACAGGCGAAAAGGGGACCGAGCTCGAAACGCTCGCCGCACTCGCGGCAGGAAAGCGCTGCGGCGGGACCGAGATCAACGGCCGAGGCGGAAACCGGGGCGGAAGCCGAGGCAGAAGCCCGGGCGGAGGAAGAAGCGGTGTTACCCGCGTCCGAAGAAGCGGTGTTACCTGCAACGGTCGGAACAGCCATGATGGCGGAGGCCCTTTCTCCTCATCTTCCTTGCGACGCATTTCGCCACAAGACGGAATTGGCACCTTCCCCACCGTGACCTCGCGGTCGGCGGGAGGGTTGCCGGGACTTCAACGGGCCGTTCCCTCAGTCCCTCTGGATGAGCTCTATGGCACTGGATCTTCGATCCAGGCGTTTATGCGCGATCCGACCCCGACATGCGACGGCCATACGCGTTGTTCAAGACTGTAACCGAAGCATCGGACCGTTGAGATAGTCGTCCGAACCGCGAGATGGATCACATACAGGGAGTGCCGACCGTGCTCGAAGAGGTGGAACGCTGGCTGACCAGGCGTTCCTGGTCGTCCGGCGACCGCCCGCTGAACCGGCTCACCGACGCCCGGGACGCCGATCCGCGCGGCACGTCCGTGAGCGTGGTGCTGCCCGCGCTGAACGAGGAGGCCACGGTCGGGGCGATCGTGTCGACGATCCGCCGGGAGCTGATGGAGAAGGTCCGGCTCGTCGACGAACTCGTGGTGATCGACTCCGGCTCGACCGACGCCACCGCCGCCGTGGCACGGGCGGCGGGCGCCCGGGTGGTGCACCGGGACGCGATCCTGCCCCGGATCCCGGCCCTGCCCGGCAAGGGCGAGGTGCTGTGGCGGTCGCTCCTGGTGACCAGCGGCGAGATCGTCTGCTTCGTGGACGCCGACCTCAAGGACTTCTCGGCGGACTTCGTCTCGGGGACGGTCGGGCCGCTGCTCACCGACCCGGCCGTCCAGTTCGTCAAGGCGATGTACGACCGCCCGTTCGGCGACACCGCAGGCCAGGGCGGCCGGGTCACCGAACTGGTGGCACGCCCGCTGCTCAATCTGCACTGGCCGCAGCTGGCCGGATTCGTGCAGCCGCTGGGCGGCGAGTACGCGGTGCGGCGGTCCCTGCTGGAGCGGCTGCCGTTCCCGGTCGGTTACGGAGTGGAGCTGGGCCTGCTGGTGGACGCGCTGCACACGGTGGGCCTGGACGCGCTGGGCCAGGTCGACGTCGGTGTGCGCAAGCACCGTCACCAGGACGGGCAGGCGCTGGGCCGGATGGCGGCGGCGATCTACCGCACGGCGCAGCTGCGGCTCTCCCGGGGCCATCTGGTGCGGCCCGCGCTGACCCAGTTCGAACGCGGCGAGGACGGCTTCGTGCCCCGCACCCATGCGGTGGACACCGAGGAACGGCCGCCGATGCGGGAGATCGCGGAGTACGCGGAGCGCCACGCGGCGTAGGAGCGGCGGAGCGCGGGGACCCCGGAGGCGTTTGACGGCTTCCCGAACGGGCTAGGTTCCGCTACATGGTCTCCGAGCACGCCGAAACCGCCGCCACCACCGCCACCGCCCAGGTCCTCGTCGCGTCCAACCGGGGCCCCGTCTCGTACACGCTCGGCGAGGACGGGACGCTCGACGCCAAGCGCGGCGGGGGCGGTCTCGTCTCCGGGCTGAGCGCCGTCGAGGACAAGCTGTGGGTCTGCGCGGCCCTCGGCGACGGCGACCGCGAGGCGGTCCGGCGCGGGGTCGGCGAGGCGGGTGTGCGGATGCTCGACATCGACGCCGGGATCCACGCCGACGCGTACAACGGCATCGCGAACTCGGTGCTGTGGTTCGTCCACCACCTGCTCTACCAGACGCCCGTCGAGCCGGTCTTCGACGCCGAGTTCCGCCGCCGGTGGGCCTCCTACGAGACGTACAACCGTGCCTTCTCGCGGGCGCTCGCCGAGGAGGCGGGCCCCGGGGCAGCGGTCCTCGTCCAGGACTACCACCTGGCCCTGGTCCCCGGGATGCTCCGAGAGCTGCGCCCGGATCTCAGGATCGGCCACTTCTCGCACACCCCGTGGGCGCCCGTCGACTACTTCCGGCTGCTGCCCGACGACATCGCGGAGCAGTTGCTGCGCGGCATCCTCGGCGCGGACCGGGCCGCGTTCCTGACCCGGCGCTGGGCGGACGCGTTCATCGGCTGCTGTACGGAGATCCTCGGCGGGACGGGCCACACCCGGATCGGGGTGCACGGGCTCGGGGCCGACGCGGACTTCCTGCGCCGGCGCTCGCAGGAGCCGGACGTCCTGGAGCGGATGGCGGCGCTGCGGGAGCAGGTGGGCGAGGGCCGCAAGACCATCGTGCGGGTGGACCGCACGGAGCTGTCCAAGAACATCGTGCGCGGCCTGCACGCCTACCGGGCCCTGCTGGACGCCCACCCGGAATGGCGCGAGCGCGTCGTGCACGTCGCCTTCGCCTACCCCTCCCGGCAGGATCTCGCCGTCTACCGGGACTACACGGCGGCGGTGCAGTCCCTGGCCACGGAGATCAACGGGGCGTACGGCACGGAGAGCTGGACGCCGGTCGTCCTCCACGTCAAGGACGACTTCGCCCGCTCACTGGCCGCGTACCGGCTGGCGGACGTGGCGCTGGTGAACCCGATCCGCGACGGGATGAACCTGGTCGCCAAGGAGGTCCCCGTCGTCTCCGACCACGGCTGCGCGCTGGTGCTGTCGCGGGAAGCGGGGGCGTACGAGGAGCTGGGCGAGGATGCGATCGTGGTGAACCCGTACGACGTGACGGGCACGGCGGAGGCCCTGCACGAGGCGCTGACGATGAGCGGTGACGAACGCTCCGGCCGTACGAAGCGGCTGGCCGAGGCGGCGACGGCGCTGCCGCCCCAGCAGTGGTTCCTGGACCAGCTGGAGGCGCTGCGGCGGGAGTGAGGCCGCACGCGCTGGGCGGCTGAGGCATCGCGGGGGGGCGGGCGTCCTGCCGGGCGCCCTCCGCCTACAGTCGCTCGGCCAGGGCCGTCAGGAACTACAGCCGCTCGGCCAACGCCCTCAGGAACTACAGCCGCTCGGCCAGGGCCGCCAGGAAGTCCACCACCGCGGCCGGGCCCGGCACCGACAGGTCCGCGCGTTCGGACAGTTCGGGCACCTCGGCGCTGCCGCTGCACACCAGGAGTCCGGGGACGCCGTCCGGGCCCTCGGTCCGCAGCTTCTCCACGGCGGCGAACGCGGCGAGGTCCCCGAGGTCGTCGCCCGCGTAGATCACGGACTCGGCGTCCCGATCGGCGACGAACGTGGCGAGCGCGACGCCCTTGTCCATGCCGGGTGGGCGCAACTCCAGGACCAGGCGGCCCGGTTCGACGATCAGCCCGTGCTTGGCGGCCAGCTCACCGAGGGGTCCGCGCAGCGTCTCGAAGGCCGCCTGTGGATCCTCCGCGCGCCGGGTGTGGACGGCGACGGCCTGGCCCTTCTCCTCGATCCAGGTGCCGTGCCGGGCATCGAACTCGCCCAGTACGCCGGGGAGTTCCGCACGCACCGCGGTCACCCCCGGGTGCGGGGCGGGAGCGTGGACGGTACCGGTCGCGGCGTCCCAGCGCTCGGCGCCGTAGTGCCCGAGCACCACGAGGTGCTCCAGCCCGGGAACGCCCGCGAAGCCTCCGTAACGCACCGCGACGCCCGCCGGCCGGCCGGTGATCACCGCGATGGCGGCGACCTTCGGCGCGAGCGCGGCGAGCGCGGTCACGGTGCCGGGGTGGGCGCGGGCCTGCTCCGGGTCCGGGACGATGTCGGCGAGCGTGCCGTCGAAGTCGAGGGCGACGACCGCGCGGTCGGGCCGGGCGAGAACGGCGGCGAGCCCCTCGCGGCCGGCCGGGGTGGTCGGGGTCGGCAGGTGTGCGGAGTGGCTGCCCATGGGGGCGAGCCTAAGCCCTGGACGGGCTGATCACGAGCGTTCCCGGGCCGGCGACGACTGCGCAGGGACGCCGGCACCGGTCCGACGACGACTACTCACGGGCGCCCGCGAGTTCGACCGGCCGGGTCCGCAGGGCGAGCGGGGCGGAGCACCACGAGGTCGCGGACCTGGCCGGAGGCGGCCATGACCAGCGCGTCGGCCAGGGCGGTCCCCGTACAGGATGGAGTGGAGCGATGCCGAGGATCACCCGTAGCCGGTCCCTGTGGTCGCCCGTCCCCGGGCTGTTCGCGGCCAACCATGCGGGCCGGGTCGCCACCCGCGTACCGGTGGCGGATCCGGCGGTACACGGTGCGGGCGCGGCGGTGCTCGCGGTCCGGCGGCACGCGGTGCGGCGATGCTCGCGGTCCGGCGGTGCTCGCGGTCAGGCGGTGCGCGGTCCGGCGGTGCGCGCGGTGCACCGGGCGCGGTCCGGCGGTGCGCGGCAATGCGCGCGGTCAGGCGGTGCTCGCGGTGCGGCGGCGACGGCCCTGCGGTGACCGCCCGTCCCATCCCTCCTCTCCCTCCCCGCCCGGCTCGCTTGACAGCCATTCCCCCACAAGACCATGATTCCATTAATTGACTCATGGAATCGAGGTGAGGCGCGTGGCAGACACGAGCACCCCGAACGCGACGTCCGGCAGCTGGGCACTGGAAGCCCGCGGCCTCGGCAAGCGCTACCGGCGCGGCTGGGCGCTGCGCGACTGCTCCTTCCGGATCCCGGCCGGCCGCATCTGCGGTCTGGTCGGCCCGAACGGGGCCGGCAAGAGCACCCTGCTCCGGCTGGCGACCCGGCAGGTGCAGCCGACGACCGGCGAACTGCGGGTCTTCGGCGTACCCGTCGACGACCCCGCCGTGATGCCCGGATTCGCGTTCCTCGGGCAGGACAAGCCACTGTTCAAGCGGTTCACCGTGGCCGAGACCCTGCGCCTGGGCGCCGAGCTGAATCCCGGCTGGGACACGGTGGCGGCGGAGCGGATCGTCCGCTCCGGCAACGTCCCCCTGCATGCCCGGGTCGGCACGCTCTCCGGCGGCCAGCGCACCCGCGTGGCCTTCGCGCTCGCCTTCGGCAAGCGGCCCGACCTGCTGCTCCTCGACGAGCCGATGTCGGACCTCGACCCGCTGGCCCGCGACGAGATGAGCACGCTGCTGATGGCCGAGGCCGTCGAGCGCGGCACCACGGTGGTGATGTCCTCGCACATGCTGACCGAGCTGGAGGACATGTGCGACTACCTGCTCGTCGTCGCCGAGGGCCGGATCCGGATGGCCGGTGACGCGGACGCGCTGGTTCCGGCCCACTCCCTGGTCACCGGGGTGACCCGCGACGGCGCGCTGCCGCCCGCGCTCGCCGAGCACACGGTCATCGAAACCCGCCTCCAGGGACGGCAGTTCCAGGCGATGATCCGGCCGAAGGAACCGCTCCCGGCCGACTGGGAGAGCGTCGACCCCTCCCTGGAGGAAGTCCTCCTCGCCCATCTCCGCTCCCCGGACGCGCCCTCCCTCTACACCCAGGGCGCCCGCGTCGAGGCCGAAGGGACCCAGGCCGCATGAGCACCACCCTCACCGAGAAGCCCACCACGCCCGAACCCGAACCCGGCCCCCGCCGACGCCTGTTGCACGGCCTGCCCTGGCTGGTCGTACGCCAGCACCGCACCGCGCTGGTCTGCGTCCTCGGCCTCACCCTGCTGTGCGCGGCCCTGATCGTGTACGAGCGCCACGAGATGGTCCAGCTGCTCGACGCGAAGGGCTGGCCGGAGAAGAGCGCCGGTGACCCGCTCCAGAACGACCGGGGTTACGGCTACATCACCTCCGTCCTCGGCGGCCTCCCCCTGATCCTCGCCGTCTTCATCGGCGCCCCGCTGATCGCGGGCGACCAGGAGAACGGCACCGCGCAGCTCGTCACCACCCAGTCCGTCACCCGCCGCCAGTGGCTGATCGCCAAGCTGGGCCTGGCCTACACCCTCGCGCTGGTCTCCGGCCTGGTGCTCTCGGCCCTGTTCACCTGGTGGTGGAAGCCGTACCGCTCCGTCTTCCTCAGCGACTGGATCGACGGCGTGATCTTCGACAACACCGGGCCCGTCCTGCCCGCGTCGCTCCTCTTCCTCACCGCGGCGGGCGTCACCATCGGTGTCCTGGTCCGCCGGGTGCTCCCGGCGATGGTGGTCACGTTCCTCTTCACCGCCATGACCACCATGTACGTCTGGACCGAGCTGCGCGTACACCTCGGCTCCACGCGGATGTTCACATACCCGATGGACACCGAACTCCCCGCCCGCTTCGACGAGGCGTACGAGGTGGAACGCTGGGTCGGCAGTGCCGACGGGACGCTGTACGGCTGGGGTACCTGCGCCGAGGCGACCGAGAAGGCGCAGAACGCGTGCATCGAGGAGCACGGCATCGTCAACGACGTCATCGAGTACCTCGACTACAGCCAGATGGCCACGATGCAGTGGACCGCGGCAGGCCTCCTGCTCGCCGCAACGGCCCTGCTCACGGCGCTCACCCTGTGGCGGGTCTCGCGCCGCCCGCTGTAGGTAGCCCCTCTCCCCCTCCGTACCCTCTCCCCCTACGTAAAGTGTCGGCAATCGAGCGGAAGGTGAAGTCCGTGGTCGTGTTCCGCATCGACCGGCGCAGTGGAGTGGCGACCTATCTCCAGATAGTCCGGCAGGTCGAGCAGGCGCTGCGCATGGGCGCACTGGAGGAGGGCGACCGGCTGCCCACCGCGGCCCAGGTCGCCGCGACCACCAAGGTCAACCCGAACACCACCCTCAAGGCCTACCGCGAACTGGAACGGATGGGCCTCGCCGAGGTACGCCAGGGAGCGGGCACGTTCATCACCCGCTCCCTCGCCCAGCCCCAGTCCGGCCCCGGCTCCCCGCTGCGCGCCGCCCTCGACGACTGGCTGGACCGGGCCCGCGCCGAAGGCCTCACCGGGCAGGACGTCACGGCCCTGTTCCACGCGGCGTTCGAGAACGCGTATCCGGGCGAGACGCCGGACTGACGGGTCCTGCCTGACGGGCCCTGGCTGACGGGCCCTGGCTGACGCGCCTGGCTGACGCGCCTGGCTGACGAGTCGTGGACTGATGGACCCCGGGCTGACGGACCCCGGGCTGACGGACGGGCCGGGGATTCCCTTCGGTCAGGCGCGGTTGTAGCGGTAGCCGCTGCCGTGGGCGGGGCCGACATCGTGCAGGATGCCGGATCCGGAGACGGTGAAGAACGAGGGGTCGGTATCGCGGCACATACCGGTGGAACGGACCTTGTCCACGACGGCCGTACCGACGTTGATCCGCTTGCCGCCGTCCGCCACGGACGTCAGCTTCGCCGTGTACTCACAGTGCCCCGGACCCTGTACGTCGGAGACGAGGGTGACCGCGCTCTGCCCCGGCGACACCCGCCGGATGACCACGGTGTGGGGCTGGAGGGCGTCGTACTGCGAGGCGATGGACCAGGTCCCGACGAAGTGCTGCGGCACCCGGTTGTCCGGACGGGTGGGTTCCGGGTCCGGGGCGGGCGGCTTCGCGGCACCCCCGGAGCCGTCCGACCCGGACGAACCGGACCCGCTCTGCGCGCCGCCTCCGCCGGGAGCGGCAGCCCCCTCCTCGTCGGACGACCCCCCGCCGGAAGCGGAGCCGTCACCGCCGCCGGCGCCCTGGCCGCCGCCCGTGTCGCCCCCGCTCCCTCCGCCGCCGCCCTGGTCCTCCTTCCCCTCCTCCTTCTCCTTCTCCCCCTCCTTGTCCTTGTCCTTGTCCTTGTCCTTCTCGCTGTCCTTGTCGTCCTTGTCGTCCTTGTCGTCGCCCTCTCCGGAAGGCGAGGCCGTGGGGCCGGAGGGGGCGTCACTGGCGGCGGGCGGCGCGGCGGCCCCTCCGTCCCGGGCGTCGGCGGCACCACCGGAGTCGCGCTTGAGGAAGGCCGTGGTGCCCCCGGCGGCCAGAACGGCGACGACTACGGCCGCGACGATCCAGACCCGCCGACGGCGATGGCGGCGCCGGGCTCCGGCAGGCGCGGGGGTGGGAGCGGGCGCGGGGGTGAGAGCAGGCGCCGGCTCGGGCGTCGGGTCCGGCTTGTCGCCCTGCACCGATGCCGACCGCAGGTCGACCGTGCCGAGGTCACGAGGCGCGGGAACGGGAACGGCGGGAGGGGCAGGAGCGGCGGGAACGGCCACGGGCTCCGCACCCTCCGGTACGTCCTCGGCCTTCGGTACGTCCTTGTCCTTCGGCGCACCGCCAGCCTCTGGTACGTCCTTGGCCTTCGGTACGCCGCCAGCCCCCGGTACGTCCAGGCCGCCCGGCCCCTCCGCGCTCTCCCCGCTCTCCCCGGCCTCCGCGCTCTCCGGGCTCTCCGCGCCCTCCGGCACCTCCGCGTCGAGCAGCAGCGCCGACTGCTGCGCCAGCCGGGCCAGGAGCACCGGTGGCAGCCAGGCTCCGCGCGGAGCGGCCAAGGACGGCGAGGACGTCAGGCTCTCCAACAGGGCGTCCACACCCGGACGTTCGGTGGCGCTCTTGGTCAGGCAGCGTTCGATCAGCTCGCGCAAAGGGGCGTCCGTCACCGCGTCGAGGTCCGGCGGGGACTGGACGATCCGGAACATCACCGCGTGCTGGTTGCTCACACCGGCCCCGAACGGCAGACGCCCGGTGGCCGCGTACATCAGCACACAGCCGAGGGAGAAGACGTCCGCCCCGGCCCCGGTCTCCTCGCCGAGGATCTGCTCGGGCGCCATGAAACCGGGCGATCCGATGACCATGCCCGTACTGGTCAGCAAGGACTCCACGGAGACCTGGAGCGCACGGGCGATGCCGAAGTCGATGACGCGGGGGCCGTCGACGGTGAGCAGTACGTTGGACGGCTTCAGGTCCCGGTGGACGATCCCGGCGGCATGGATACCGCGCAGCGCTCTCAACAGCCCTTCGGCCAGGGCGTTCACCGACTCGGCCGGCAGCGGACCATGCTCCCGGACGGCCTGTTCGAGTGAGGGGCCGGGCACATAACCGGTGGCCACCCACGGCTGCGCGGCGTCCGCGTCGGCGTCCAGCACCGGGGCGGTGTAACGCCCGCCGACCCGGCGGGCCGACTCGATCTCCCGGCGGAAGCGGGCCCGGAACTCCCCGTTCGCGATGTGCTCCTCGTGCACCACCTTCACGGCCACCGTGCGCCCGCCCGCCGAGCGGGCCAGATACACCCGGCCCATCCCGCCCGCGCCGAGCCGGCCGAGCAGCGGATAGGGCCCGATCCGAGCCGGGTCACCGGCCGCGAGCGGCCGTATGCCCTCCATCGCCGTATACCGCCCGCTGTCCTTGCCCGTGCCCTCGCCCATGCCGCCCCGATCCCCCGATGGCCGTTTCCCCTACGGTCGTTCGCGTCGGCCGGAGCCGGTCGCGCCCGCCCAGGATAGGAGTTCCGCACACCCGCGCATCATGCGGATCCCGGCCGGAGTGCGGTCAGGGACGGCGCGAACCGTCGTCGGCGGAGTGCAGCCGGGCGAGGACGGACCGGACCAGGGGCTCGTGCTGGTCGACCAGGTAGAAGTGGCCTCCGGGCAGGACGTCCAGCTGGAAGCCGCCGGAGGCGACATCGGACCACGCCGACATGTCCTCCACCGAGGCGCCCGGGTCCTCGTCCCCGATGTACGCGTACACGGGGCAGCCGACCGGATCGGCGGCGCGCGGGCCGTAGGTCCCGACGATCGTGAAGTCGGCGCGGATAGCGGGCAGGACGATCTCCCGGAGGTCCGGGTCCCGGAGGACCGCTTCGTCGGTGCCGCCGAGCCGGCGCATCTCCGCGATCAGCGCTTCGTCACCCTGTTCGTGCAGGGCCCGCGGTGTCAGCCGGTGCGGCGGCCTGCGGCTCGATACGTGCAGGGCCGCCGGATGCCTTCCGTGCCGGTGCCCGAGGCGCAGCGCCACCTCGTGGGCGAGCGAGGCTCCCATGCTGTGCCCGAAGAGCGACAACGGCACGTCGTGGAACGGGAGGATCGCCTCGGTCACCCGGTCGGCCAGCTCCTCCATCGTCGTGATGCAGGGGTCGCCCAGCCGGTCGTGGCGACCGGGGTAGCGCGCGACGAGGACCTCCGTACCGCTGTCGAACGCGGTGCCCCAGGCGTGGAAGAAGCTGGCCGATCCGCCCGCGTGCGGCAGGACCAGCAGCCTGCGGCGGACGCCGGCCGTCGCGGGGTAGCGACGCAGCCAGCCGTCCGGGCTGACGTTCGCCGACGGTGCGATGCGGTGGGCGCCGACGTTCATCCGGTGATCCTTCGGGCTGTGAGAGACGCTGGGCGACGGGGCGTCGAGCGACGGCGAGTTGGACGACTGCGAGTTGAGAGACGGGGAGTTGAGAGACGGGGAGTCGGGCGGCGGGGAGTCGGGCGGCGGGGCACGCGTGGCGGAACGCGCCCTGCGGCAGGGCCATCACCGGCTTCGCCGCGCCATGTTGAAGAATAGCCCGTCGCGGACCGGTAGTTCAGGGCGCATCACACTTTTCCACCTCATAACCACCGGCCCCGGAAGCCAATTCCGGCTGCGTCACGTGGCCGGAATCCGGCCGGCGTTCAGCTGCTCCGGAGGGCGTACCACCGTAAACTCCAACTTCCCGACGGCCCACGCGCCCAGAACCAAGGCCCGGCCGGGGGAGGCCGCGGAAACCAGCGCGTCGCGTTCCGCTGGCTGGACAGGGCGAACGCGAACTACGGTGCCGATCGTGACCACTCGCATACTCCTCGCCGACGACCAGGAATCCGTACGCATCGGATTCCGCCTCATCCTGGATTCCCAGCCCGACATGGAAGTGGTCGGTGAGGCCTCCGACGGTCTGCGGGCCGTCGAACTCGCCGCGGAACTGCGCCCGGACGTCGTACTCGCCGACATCCGCATGCCGCGCATGGACGGCCTGGAGGTCACCCGGCGACTCGCCGGGCCCGACGCCGAGAACCCGATGCGCGTGGTGGTGGTGACGACCTTCGGACTCGACGAGTACGTCCACACCGCGCTGCGCAACGGCGCCTGCGGCTTCCTGCTGAAGCGCTCGGGCCCGACGCTGCTGGTGGAGGCGGTGCGCTCCGCGATGGCGGGCGACACCCTGATCAGCCCCTCGCTCACGGTCAGCCTGCTGCGGCACCACCGGGACACCGGCAGACCCCGGGCCGCGAAGCCGCTGGACGCGCTGACGGACCGGGAGAGAGAGATCGCCCGGCTGGTCGCGAAGGGGATGACCAACGCGGAGATCGGAGCCGCGCTCTTCATCTCGGCGGGTACAGCCAAGACGCATGTCGCCAACGTCCAGCGCAAACTGGACGTGCGCAACAGGGTCGGCATCGCCGCCTGGGTCTGGGGCAACGGCCTGGAGGAATGAACTCGCCCGTCACCCGCCACCCGCCACCCGCCACCCGTCGCCGGTACGGCTTCGGCTCAGCGGGCGAGCAGGCCCCGCCCGATGCGCGGCATATCTCGCAGTCAGCATTCCGGGGCTGTCGGGAGCGACCGGAATGGCTACCGCGTCCCCCTTCCGTACGCCGCTGTCGCGCAGCGCAGCGAATATCCGAGCGACAGAGCGGATCACTTCACGACCGGAGAGCACCCCGGTCGCACCAGTGAAGGACCGGACGGTCCGCGTCCAGCCGGCCGGCTCGCGCGGGCGGCATCCGGGTCGTACGCCTCGGCCGGCGCCGCCGGCATGGCGACCGCCGACGCCCGGACCAGTGGGCCTCTCCCCGTTCGACGGCGCGGTGCCCGGCGAGTTGGCCGCCATCCTCGCCGTGGCCATCACCGGCACGTTCCTGGGCAACCACGTCCGCGCCTACGTCCGCGCCCACGTCGGCGCCCACGTCCGCGCCTACGTCCGCGCGCGCCTCGGCGGCCACCGGACCCACGGACCCGGTACTCAGCCGTACCCTGCGGACGAAGGCAGACGACGCCTCCCTGACCATGGTCGCGGCTCCCCGCACGGCCGAGGACGCGCTCGGGGTCTCCGCGAAGGCCGCGCCCCTGGGAGCGCACCGCTCCCGGGGACGAAGGGGGCCCCGCTTCGGGCCCCTTCACCGCCGGCCCTACGAGCCCGGCTCCCGGTTCCGCCCGTCGGCGGGCAGGTCACACGCCGGGCCGGAACCGGGCCGGCGGATTGGAGAGTTCACCGACCAGGTGCAAGGCGGCGGACGAGTCGGCGAGCCTGCACAACTACCACCTACAGGCCGTGGCCGGAAGCCGCACCTGGACGAGCCCGGTCGCTGACCGGTCCCCGCCGGTCAGTCGCTCTTCGCGTACGCGACCGTGAGGACGCCGTGCCCGCTGCCGGAGGCAAAGCGGAGCCGCAGCGACGCCCCGTCCCCCGGGGCGGCCTCCTCCGCGACCGCCTGCCGGGCGGTTCGCGCTCCGGGCTCCACTCCGTCACCGGTCTCCGAGGGGCCGCTCTCCCAACGGGTGGAGGCCCGGATCACGGCTTCACCACCGCCTGTCGCGAGGAGACCGTCCACTGCGGCCCGCCACGCCGGCGCCACCACCCCGGCCCCGGGCGCCGCCCTGTCCCGCTCGATCAGGTCCATCTGAGGGCTGTCGGGAAAGGTGGCCGCGAGACAGTCCGCGCAATCCCCCGGCAGCACGTCCGCGGCGTCGACCACCCTCCCGGCTTCCCCGGAAGGCGCTACCGCCCGCGGAAAAGCCTCCGTCACGCGGGCCCGCACCCGCTCGTCCATGGCGCGCGACCAGGCGCGGGCATCGGCGCCGGAGCGCAGCCGTACGACCTCGACCCCCTGCGCTTCAAGCTCCGCGAGTCTGCCCGGCAGTTCCTCGACATGTCTCCGGTTGGACCGTACGGCCCACCGCAGGACCGAGTTACGGCTGAAGAGCGCACCCCAGCCCTCGCGATTTCCACCCCACAACTCGGTACGCAGAACGATCCGCTTCAGGCTGCGGACGAACAACCGCCGCAGGATCACCGGCAACGGCGGGTTGAGCCAGACGATCAGGTCGGCACGCGGCCACAGATCGGCGGCGACACGGTCGATGTAGTTGCCGTCGAACAGCCAGCGCGGACTCTCTGCCTCCGCCAGGGCCCTCTTCCGGAACTCCTCGGGCGTCGCCTGCGTCCAGTTGGGCCCGTGCTGGAACCGGTCGAGTTCGCTGTGGGCGGCACCGATCAGGGCTGCGAGGGGCGCGCCGAGAGTGGACTTTCCCGCCCCGCTCGTCCCGAGCACCACCACGCGCCCGGGAACCCGGCCCGCTGGACCGTCCCCGGTCACGGCTCCGTCCGCCACCGGCACCTCGCCGGGAACACCCTCCCGGTCACGCCCACCCATCGCCCGACTCTGTCCTTCGTCGCCATTCATCACACGCATTCGCGCCACGCTAGCCCGTCCACCGACCCGACGATTCGCCACCACCCCACACTCCGTCGCACCCCGCCGGCCTTCCGGATGTCGTATTCGGTGTGCGACAGCAGCCGGAAGAACATCGCGCGGCGGAAGTTCCGACTCGAAGTGCCGACCGCGGCATTCCATTACCTGTCGGCCAACCGGCTCATGAAGCCCCGAACAGAGTCCATCACCGCCACGGATCGACCCTGGACACACAGGCCCAGGACAGATGCTTTCCGTCCTGGGCCTTTACTGAGCCGCCTTCGGGATACGAACCCGAGACCTACGCATTACGAGACCGCGAGCGCCCGTCCACCGCCCGTCCACCGGCGAGGCTGCCCGGCCGCGCATCCCCGTGGGGCCGCGTGGCTCTCCACGAGGACCGGGCGCGTCGGGCGGGGGCGCGAGGGCGACTGTCGCTTTCCTGCAACGCGCGGCCGCCCGGCACCGCCGCAAGGCCCACTCCGCGAAACACAGTCGGGCCCCGGCGCCATTGGCACCAGGGCCCGACTGCACTGCTACACCACCCACCGGCCCTGATACCGCGCCGGAAAGGCGTACTGCTGATACCGCGAACCGCTGGTGACCTCTCACAGCGCCACTTCGGCAGTCAGCCCCGTCGCCCGTCCTGCGTCTGCCCTGGCTCAGAACCCCACTGCCGAACTTCCCGGTACGCGCGCCGCAGCCTGACGCCATTTACCGAGGAACCACTGGTACTGCTGACTGCGGTACTGCTTGTGGCGGCCCCTGATCCACTGCGGGCCACCCGGTCCGGGGCCAGTCCCGTCGCCGTCCTTCAACAATCCTGGCTTCGCAACTCCACCACCGCACCGTCCTGCATTCTGCAACTGCATCAGTGCTTCACGGCAGTTCATGCCTGCCGACCCTGCTCGATCTCTTGGCTACGGACAGGACACTAGCCCAGCGGAACTCGCATGTCTACTTCCATCGCGACAGATTTTCTATGGAAGCTGCCATTGAAGTCCTACGCCCCGCAGCGCCGGCCTGGCGCTCCGGGGCCGGGCCTCAAGGTGTGAGCGCTGCCGGCAACGGGCAGGCGGGCAGGCACGGCACAAGCGCCACGCAATGACGGCACCGGCCGGGATCAGCACGCTTCTGCCGAACTTCCACACACCGGTGTCGACGACCAAGTGCTGCATGCCGGGCTGGTCCTGCCGGCGGTCCACATGACCAATGCCCCGTCCGCGGCCTCCACGGTGAAGCCCACCAGCGACTGGCCGTACGTGTGACCGCTGTCCTGCGCGTACATCCACATACTGCTCACAGACCCAGCCCTTCGTCCCGGCCGGCCGGGACGGTGGCCCGGTCTCCTACAACGGTCCCTCCCTTCCCTGCCACGTGCCGGGCAATCAGGCATTCGATGCGGCCGACGGCGCGTAGGCAAACCAAGCCGGCCGCTGTCGAAGTGGGTTGCGTGGTGGCACCCTCGACCGCCAAGGCCCTGTGGCGGAGGCGGCCGTTGCGCGAAAGGTGGGCCGGGGCCGGCCGGAGGAAGTACAGCAGCAGTATCCGGAGATGCGGGGAATCGTTCTGGCACACGTGACGAATGATCATGGGGCCGAATCGAACCGCAGCGCACCGGCCGGCAGTGGCAAGCGCAGAGCCGGCCCTCGTCTTCCCGAGCAAGCGCGCGGTAAACACTCATGCAGCCCGGCTCACGCCCGAGGGCAGGCCTCTGACGAAGCGATGAACGGGAGCACACCTCTGTACAGTCGGCTCGCCGAAGAATGGTCAGCCGAAGGTGCCACCGTCCCCTGCCGTCCTGACCCGCTGTGGCAGCGTCTGGTGTCCTTCGAACACTTCAGGCGTGAGACCGAAAGCACGCTGCGCAGACTCCATCTGGGAGCAGAAGCCCCTTGGGAGGCCCAACGGGGTCGGTTCGACTGAAGGCTCCCGAGGTGGTCCGCGCCTCACCCGTGACTCAGGGCGGTCTCGGCACCTCGCCACCTCCGCTTCCGGTCTCATGAGCTCAAGGCCGATACCCGCTGGTGCCCCCGCCCAGGGTGTCGGCAGACGCACCGCAGCGGCTGCGCATCCTTGCGGTCGGCTCGCGGTGCATCGCCAGAACACGACACCCGCGGCGAGTGCGGACCAGACGTGTCGGCGGCACGTCGCCCGACCGAGTAGGCAAGCCGTGCCCTGCGGTGGGTGGCTTGCCTGTCGTGCTCGGCCGGAAAGTCGTGTCGCCAGGCACGTACACGCGGGCACGCCGCCGGGAGGTCGCTTCCATGCGGGACGGTGAGAAGGACGGCCTGGGTGAGGCGCCGGCCGCGGCGGAGGCCGCGCCGCCGGTGGAGTCCGTCGACGTCATAGCCGCTTCTTCGCGAAGACAGCTCGGGGCCCGGTCGGTGTCGTTCCTGATCACCGACTTCACGGGCGCCTCCGTCGTCCGCCTGGGCACCGCAGATGACATCGACCTGGAGCGTTCCGATCGCCGTCAGCCGGAGTGCCCACGCCCTGGCCTGCATCATCATCGCGAACCAGCCCTTCACCGACCTGTATCAGTGGGGTCGGCGTACCTTCCCGCTGCGCCGAGCGCAAGGATCCACTCGACGCGGAGGTAAGGCGACTCGTCTCCCTCTCGGAGCAGGCGTCCGCGGGCAGGAGAAGTGTTGGCTGCGGTGCCGCTCACAGGCGGTTCGGCGCCTCCAGCAGCAGGGGCCTCAGCGCTGTCCTGCCCGAAGCGGCAGCGCGGGAAAGCCTGCCGATGTTCGACGAATACAATCGGCCCCATGTCGAAGCCTGACGCGCTGCTTGTTGACGTTGCCGCCCTGGTGGAGTCCGGGCGCAGCACTCAGATGTCCCTGACCGTGGTCGCCGGTGGTGCTGTCATCACGGGCCGGCTGGCACCGGAAGCCGTCTGGAGGCAGCGGGTATCGGAGGTCCTTGCGGACTCGGCCCGCCTGGGCGACTTTTCCGCCATGTTCACCACTGCCGCACCCGAGGAAGGGCCGCCCACGCATCTGCACTTCCACGTGGCGCGGATTCTGCAGGGCACCGTGGGGATCCCGGAGACAGGCGGGATGTACCGGGTCGCGATCGAGGACGTCAGTGCCTGGACGATGGGCGACTTCAGCTACTCCGACCGCTGACCCGCTGCCTCGCCAGGGGGCCTCGATACGCGGTGAGGGGGCCGGCCGGAGTTGCTCCGGCCGGCCCCCTCATCCATGCTTGCCGACGGCTCGCGCCTGCCCGTCCGTCAGGCGGCCACAGGGGTGCCGAGCATCGCGGATGCCTGCTGCACCGGGTTGGGAACGCGGGTGGGTGTGGAGGCCGGGGCCAGGTCGCGGCAGGTGAAGCCGAGCTGGGTCATGGCCCGCAGGACTTCGCCCGCGCTGAAGTCGCGGCGGTCCTGGCGTGTGATGACCTGCCCGACCTGCTTGACGGGGTAGGTGCGTCGGCCGATGATCACCGATTCACCGGAGGCGTGCTCGGGCTTGATGCCCTTCATCGATTCCAGGACGCCGCTCCTGGTCAGGTCGAACGGGAAGCGGGCGATGACACAGCGCATGATGCCTCACAGGGAGAGAAACGCAGATGGAGTGGTCCTGCCGCGGATGGCACGGCTCAGCGGGCGAGGGCGAGTACGCCCAGGGCACTGCCGTGTTCGTCGACCACAGGCAGGGCATCGACGTCGCTGTGGCGCATCATGTGCCCGGCTTCGGCCATGGTGGTCACCGGTGAGGTGAACGGTCCCAGGTGGCCGAGGATGTCCCGCAGCCGGACCCTGTCCGAGTACGCCGGGCTCTCACGGACTGCTGCGAGCCGGGCGTGGGTGACCAGTCCGATGCAAAGACCGCTGTCGTCGCAGACCAGCAGATGTCCGGTACGAGCACTGGCCATGACGGACAGGGCCACCTCGACGGTCATGTCGTCACAGACCTGCGGTCCGGCGGTGTCCATGGCGTCGGCCACCGTCCTGCCTACGGCAGGGGCTTTTGCCGTGCGGGGCTGCATCTGGACCAGCGTCAAAAGGTGCCTCCTGCAGTGGTGGGTAAGTTTCCGGATCACGGAGTTCTCAGGCGGCGGCGTCGAAGGAGGACTGATGTGCGGTCACGCGCCGGGCCGCGGAGGCGGGGCTGCGCCGGCCGCGGGAGGATGTGCTGCGGCTGCGCTCGCGCCGCGCGGCCACCGGCGCGGTGATCGTCACGGGAATGCCGGAGGGGGTCTGGGCACCGGTGATGCGGCCGAGTGCCTCTTCGCCGGAGCGGACCTGGGTGGTCTGGGCCACGATGCCGGCGGCGGTCATGAGGCGGGTCATGTCGCGGCGCTGGTTGGGGGTGACCAGGGTGACGACGCTGCCGGACTCCCCTGCCCGGGCGGTTCGTCCGCCGCGGTGGAGGTAGTCCTTGTGGTCGGTCGGCGGGTCGACGTTGACGACGAGGTCGAGGTTGTCGACGTGGATGCCGCGGGCGGCGACGTTCGTGGCCACGAGTACGGTGACGTGCCCGGTCTTGAACTGGGTCAGGGTCCGGGTGCGCTGCGACTGCGCCTTCCCGCCATGCAGAGCCGCGGCCCTCACACCGCTGGCCAGCAGGTGCTCGGTGAGCTTGTCCACGGCCCGCTTGGTGTCCAGGAACATGATCACCCGGCCGTCGCGGGCTGCGATCTCGGTGGTCGTACGGCTCTTGTCCGCGCCATGCACGTGGAGCACGTGGTGCTCCATGGTGGTGACCGCACCGGCGGAGGGGTCGACGGAGTGGACGACCGGGTCGGTGAGGTAGCGGCGGACCAAGCGGTCGACGTTACGGTCCAGGGTGGCGGAGAACAGCATCCGCTGGCCCTCGGGGCGGACCTGGTCCAGAAGCTCGGTGACCTGGGGCATGAAGCCCATGTCGGCCATCTGGTCAGCCTCGTCCAGCACGGTGATCGCGACCTGGTCGAGTCGGCAGTCACCGCGGTCGATGAGGTCCTTGAGCCGGCCCGGCGTCGCCACGACGACCTCGGCACCACCGCGCAGCGCGATGGTCTGCCTCCCGATCGACATCCCGCCGACGACGGTGGCCATGCGCAGCCTCACCGAGCGGGCGTAGGGGGTCAGAGCATCGGTCACCTGCTGGGCCAGCTCACGCGTCGGCACGAGGACCAGGGCCAGCGGCTGTCGGGGCTCGGCACGCTGACCGGCGGTACGAGCCAGCAGGGCAAGGCCGAAGGCGAGGGTTTTGCCGGAGCCGGTACGCCCGCGTCCCAGGGCGTCGCGGCCCGCGAGGGTGTTGGGCAGGGTCGCCCCCTGGATCGGGAACGGAACGCTCACTCCCTGCGCGGTGAGCGCCGCCAGTAGCGCCCCCGGCATGTCGAGGTCGGCGAACGCCTCGACGGCGGGCAGCGCGGGAGTGACCGTGACCGGCAGGGCGAACTCGCCCTGGACCGCGGCGGGCCGCCGCCCCTGGCCACCCGAGCGGCCCGAACCGCCGGAACGGGCCGGGGCAGCGGAACGGGTCGGGACGGTCGAGTTGAAGCGGCTACCGCTCCGGCCGGAGTCGGCGGTACGGCTGCGGGCGCGGGAAGAGCGATTGTTCGTACGTGTGGGGTTCATTCAGAACCTTCCTTGATACGGCGCGTATCAAGGAATTCCCGCAGCGGAAGAACAGCGCGGGGAATCACAAGAACGGGCCGAGCAGAATGGGAATCAAATAAGACCTGCGGTTGATCCCGGATTGGGAGGCAGGGCATGGAACGGGCGACGCCATGGGGGCGAGGAATCCAGTTCCACCGGCAGGTAGCTCGGAAGGAGTGGGCAGCGAGAAGACTCTGCGGGCGAAGGTTTCACCGCAGGTGGCACCACTCCCGGAGAATGCCCGGAGCTGGGGCCCGCACCCCGAAGGATGCGGGCCCCAGCTCCGAAGTGCGCGTCAGCGTCAGGCGGGAACGATGTTCTCGGCCGTCGGACCCTTCTGGCCCGGTGCGATGTCGAAGGTGACCTTCTGGCCTTCGAGCAGCTCGCGGAAGCCCTGGGAGGCTATGTTCGAGAAGTGGGCGAACACGTCAGCGCCGCCACCGTCCTGCTCGATGAAGCCGAAACCTTTGGCTGCGTTGAACCATTTCACAGTGCCTGACGCCATGTCATATCTCCTTCGGGGCAGGTACGTCGGGATCCGCCATGCACGGATTCCGCGTCGCCGCGATGATGCCCCGCCCGGAGAAAACCGGAAATACAATGAAGCTTCCACTGGTCGGAAATACCCACGCGGAAGCTTGAAGTTTTGGGAACCACAACTGCAACCGAGATCGACAGTAGCACGCCGTAATGGTCCGCGTACGGTGAAAAATTCCAGTCTCTTCGCTGCGGTAAAAACACTCCCGGCGCGGCGTATTGAACCCTCACGCCGTGGCCATAGATATCGGCCTGCCCCGGGCACAGCGTTGCCGGAAGGGTCCTCACCCTGCACAGCACGGGGATGCCGACCGTTTGCCGGCGGCGACTGACTGGCGTTCACGGTAGCCCGAAGGACACCTCACGAACGGGGCGGTACACGTCCGGGGAGCTGCCTCTGACGCCGCAGCCGAAGCCCCGTCACCGTGTTGAAGCCGCCTGCAGGCGCCGCCCCGACCAGCCGATGGGCATCTTGCGCGAAGAAGCAGCGGCACTGCAGAGCACCCGCGCCGAGGACGAGAGCATCCTTTCGAGCATGACAACCGCAGGGGAGAAGGCCCTCGAGCGCCCTTCCGGCAGGTGCGTCCGGCACCTGCCGGTCTTCCACCGGACGCGCGGCGCTTCAGGCCGAGGTCGGCATGCCGGGCGGATTGGTGCCTCGGTGGTGCTCGGCGTTGATCCGCTGGGCTTCCTCGAGTTGGTCCTCAAGGATGACGATGCGGCAGGCGGCCTCGATCGGGGTACCGCCGTCGACGAGTTCGCGGGCGCGGGCGGCGATGCGGAGCTGGTAACGGGAGTACCGGCGATGGCCACCCGCGGAGCGCAGGGGCGTGATGAGGCGGGCTTCGCCGATGGCGCGGAGGAACCCTTGTGTGGTGTTGAGCATCTCGGCTGCCCGGCCCATGGTGTAGGCGGGGTAGTCGTCGTCGTCGAGACGGCCGAACGAGTCGTCTGCTGTCATCTGTACCTTCCTGTGGAACACGCGTTGGAGGGGCCCGGGTGCCATTTGGCACCCGGGCCCCGAAGGAACTGCTACACCATCAGCCGGCCTTGATCGGCTACGCCGGCTCTGTGTTTCCGCACACCTGCCGGACAGAGGTCCGGGGTTGCGGGGATCGCGGTTGCTTGACCGGAGACCACCTCACTCACGATGTCCTGCGGTACCCGGGCCCAACACTTCCGCCCGGGCGATCCTGATGGCGCTCAACCCCTCCGTTCTTTCCCTCTGGACAAACCACTTCTGTACTCCTGGTGGCCTCTCACAGCGCCACTCCGGCAGCCAGCCCCGTCGCCCATCCTGCATCTGCTCTGGCTTAGAACCCCACTGCCGAACTTCCCGGTACGCGCGCCGCAGCCTGACGCCATTTACCGAGGGACCACTGGTACTGCGGACTGCACTTGCTTCCTGCGGTTCTGCTCACGGCAGCCCCTGAAAACTGCGGGCCACCCGGTCCGGTCGCCAGCCCCGTCGCCATCCTGCAAGAACCCTGGCTTCGGAACTCCACCACCGCACCGACCTGCGCACTGCAACTGCTGAGTACTGCTGCCCGGCAGTTCATCTCTGCCAGGCCCTGCCGTCCTTCTTGCTTACGAGAGAAACCATAACCACCCGGCACCTCAATGTCTACCTCAGCCAGCACAGATTTTCAGGCGCTGGCGAGAAAGGCTCTCTGCCTGAGTCACC
This sequence comes from Streptomyces sp. NPDC048142, assembly GCF_043202835.1. Classification (NCBI taxonomy): domain Bacteria; kingdom Bacillati; phylum Actinomycetota; class Actinomycetes; order Kitasatosporales; family Streptomycetaceae; genus Streptomyces; species Streptomyces sp. NPDC048142. The sequence continues at coordinate 2,226 of NZ_JBIDBC010000012.1, read as the reverse complement.
GGCGGAGCGCAGATGGTTCAGGCCGGCCAAGGCCCTTGCCCTCGACCAGGGCCGTTACCCGCAGCCGGGCACATCCGGTCGAAGCGCGGCCGGACAAGACACAGGTCCCGGTCGGAGAGGACTCCAGCACGGACGGCGGAGACCAGGGCGGCCTGGTGGACACGGTGAGCATCGATGTCTCACCTGCCCGCTCGGCGACGGCACCTGCCCTTGGACCTGCTCACCTGTCCACCTGCGCGGACAGCATCACGGTGGCCGTCCACGCCGGCAGCCTGCGGGCACTGCGCATGCGCACCCCCGACCTGAACGGCGACACCGGAGGCTTCGACCGCCCGTGGTCAGCCGCCTCGCCCGCGCCACCGCGGTGGCTCACCGGGCATCCGGTGGCAGACGTCAGCGCCGACCTCGCCCGGTGACACCACGGCCCTGGAACACGCCGGTAGGAGCATCGTGGTCGGCAGCACGGCGGATCGCCCTTCGAGAGCGGCGCCTGGCCAGTAAGCGGCCAGGAGGACGGCGATGCAGTGCACGGTGAACGCTGCCACAGTGAGCGCGTGGAACACCTCGTGGAACCCGAACCACCGAGGTGAGAGGTCGGGGCGCTGGAGTGCGCAGACGACCGCGCCCGCGCTGTGGAGGAGACCGCCGACGACGATCAGAGTAGGGAACGCGATGCCGGCCAACGCGCCCGCCCACACGGTCCACAGCAGCACGGACCTGCCGTTGGGCGGCAGAAGCAGCGCGGCCTGGGGGGTGCAGGTACCGGCGATGGTCAGGAAGATGCCGGCGTGGTCGAGGCGTCGCAGGGAGAGCCTCCCCCGGTGGCCCCCAGGTACTGCGGTGGTGGATGGCGCTTGTCCCGAACAGCAACCGGGCAGTGACCGCGTAGACGGTGCAGGCCCAGGCCGCCTGCGGCGTGCGAGCCGAATGAGCGCGATACCCGCGATACCCGCGATCAATGATGCGGGTACCGTCCCCGCATGCAGCCAGCCGCGCAGCCTCGGCTTGACCGGCTCCACCAGGTCGACCGCCTGCTCCACCAGAGCAGCGACCGGATGACCACTCTTCGCTCCATCGTCACCCTGTGCTTCGCAGGGCTGAGCGACTTCGCCGCGCTCTCCACGCCCTGAGCCGACGTGGACACCTCCAGCGCCAGCTGCATCGCGGGACACGGCTTCCGGACCTTCACCGGACTCATGAGCGCCCCTGGCAGTCCTGCGCTCACGCCAGAAAAGCCCACGCGAAAGCCTTCGAGAGGTCCGGGCGAAAGGGCTTGTCGCCCATGAGGGCCCGACGCCGTCGTGCAAACCCCGCGACCCCGGCCTCGGTTCGGCCTGCCGGAGCCGAGTAGACGGACCGGCCGTGGGGGAACGATCAGAGCTTCCGAGGCGGCATCTCCGCTCGCCCACCCGCAAGGAGCGCCCGTGCTTCCTGAAGTACACCCCCACCTGTCCGCCCTTCTGGCCGATCAGTTGGAACATCAGCTGGGCCCCGCTTCGGAAGCCGGCCAGGTCGAAGTGGAGCGCGTCGCAGGCATCGCAGTCGTCGCAGCTGCCCACTCCGGTGGCTACGCGGCAATCGGCCATCTTCTCGGACTGCTTGCCGCGCTCCCTGCCCCCACCGAGGCGGGAGAACGCTTCTGGTCGGACCTGTGGAGGTCTTCGGGCACGGCCTACCTGCTGCCCGCCACTATCAAGGCCGGCGTACTCGAATCACTGACCGGCGAGGGAACCACCCTGGCCGGACAGATTCTCTCTGCCGTGGACGAGATGACCCCGCCCCAACGCCTCGCAGCCGGAGAGGTGATCGGCCAAGCCCTCATCGAGTCCGACCACCTCCACAACCTCAAGACACAAGTCATCGGCGAACTATGGATCCGCGATCTCGAACTCACCGCCTGGCACGTCCTGCACGCCGACCGCAGGTCGGACGATCGCGTTGGGCGGAAAGCCTTCCTCAAAGCTTGGTCGAACGCCTGAAAGCAGGCTCTCGCGCTGGGCTCGGCAACGGCGCGTCTGCTGCGGATGGCCGCCGCCGGCTCGGGTTCGCACACCTGGGTCGTGAGTGAGGTGCCGTACCCCTGCGGCACACCACGAGGCGCTTCCCCTTTAAAGCACTCGTCCCAGACCACTACTGAGGTTGAACTCGGGATGTCGTGCTGCTGATCAGGCAGGTCGGATGGTCAGGCCGGTCTCGGTGAGGCAGCCGTCTATGAGGTGGCTGCGG
>NZ_JBIDBC010000011.1:103848-224375 GCF_043202835.1 Streptomyces sp. NPDC048142 | reverse complement strand
GCGCTACGACAAGCTCGCGGTCCGCTACGAGGCGACTGTCCTCGTAGCGGCCATCAACGAGTGGCTGTGACCAGCACATTCGATACACGCCCTAGTGCGCGGCCCGGTCCCGCACGTGGTCGAAGCCTTCGTCCTGACCGGGCGGGCGGGCGGCACCCGGCTGGTGTACGAGGGAGAACTCGGCACGGACCTGTGGCGGGCCGGAACCTGGTGGGGCGCGAAGGTGGCCGCCCGCTGGGAGACGACGGTCGCCGCATCACTCGCCGCGGTCAAAACGGAAGCCGAACGCAGGGCCGCCCACCGGTAGCCCACGCCCTCGGGCAGGCATGGCGCCCACCCGCCGGGAGGCGCCGGGAATACTGGGCGGCTGCTCTACTGCACCCGTCCTTCGGTGTCCTCGTCCTCGCCTTCGTCCGGCAGGTGGACGTCATTGACAGCGATGTTGACCTCCACGACTTCGAGTCCGGTCATCCGCTCCACGGCGGCGATGACGTTCTCGCGGACCTCGGCGGCAACATCGGTGATGGCGTACCCGTATTCCACGACGAGGGAGAGGTCGATGGCGCTCTGCCGCTCACCGACCTCGACCTTCACCCCGCGGGTGACGCTGGTACCGCCGCCGGGGACCATGTCTCGTACCGCGCCCATGGTGCGGGCTATTCCGCCGCCCAGGGCGTGGATGCCGGGGACTTCGCGGGCTGCCATGCCGGCGATCTTCGCCACGACACCGTCGGCGATCGTGGTCCTGCCGCGGGCAGCCGGTGCCGTGTCCGGCCCCAATTCCGGCTCCGGGAGCCGGGATGCCTTGGACGGGCGGGAGGCGTCGGGCGTGGTCTTGGATGTGCTGCCGGTCGACTCCGTCACCAGGAGCCACCTCCTTACCTCAGGGCCCCGGCCCTGAGGGCCGGCCCGCTTCGGAACACGGTCAGTGCAGGGAGCGCCGCCCTCGTTGCCGGGACCAGCGCCAGGCGGCGAAGGCCAGATCGGCGGCGAACAGCACGATCGCGATGATCAGCAGGTAGCCCAGCCCGGCGACCGTGGCGCCGATGATCCCCAGGACGAACGCGATGATGATCAGAAGCAGGAAAGCGACCATGCCGCGAACCTCCCATCGGGCTGAGCCGGACCCTCGATCACGCGTGGCACCCATCATCCGCCGCTTCCGGGCAGTCCGACACTGTTGCGCACATGTTTGATTCTGCCTCGCACGGCGCGAGTACGCCGCCCGGACCGGCACGGCTCCTCGCGGTGAGTGCCGTTACACAACTGGGGCCGCCCTCGCCCGTAGCGTGTCGGGCATGGTGCTGGGAACGCTCTACGTGGCGGGGCAAGCGCGAGGAGCGCGCCTACGCACATCGGGCCTGACGTCAAAGAGCGCACAGAAGCCCCGGAGCCATGACAGGGTCCCGGGACTTCTGTGCACTTCACTGACGCCGGGTTCAACGACAGACCGCGGTCCCGGTTGCGGGCCACCTTTCGAGCCCGTCAGGTCCGAGGGGGGCGAGAGCAGCTTCACATACGCCTCGCCCGCCGGCGGGCCCTGTACTTCAGGTGCGGGCTGACCGGTGGGGGTTCATCGTGAGGGGTGACCGTGTCTCCGGCCGGAATGGGGCAACCTGTCATGCAGCGCAATCAGAGCAGCAGCTCGTCGTCGGCGAGGTCTGTCGCACCACTTGCTTCTGGTGACCTGTCCGGGGCTTTGACTCGGGGAGTGGCGGGCGGGTTGTTCGCCGGGGCGGCCTTCATCCTGGCGAACATGTGGTATGCCGTCAGTCAGGGAAATCCGGCGGTCGGACCGTTCTGGGCGATCTCCACCATCTTCCACGGCTCCGACCTGCCCGTGCCGTCGCCGGAGAATCTGGTGATCGGGCTGGTCACCCATCTGGCCCTGTCGATGAGCTTCGGTATCGGATTCGCTCTCCTGTTGTGGCTCGTGCCGATGCTGCGCGGCCCGCTCCTGCTGACCATGACGGCGCTGGTCTACGGAGTGGTGCTGTACCTGGTGAACTTCCAGGTCCTGGGCCGCACGGCCTTCCCCTTCTTCACCGACTCCAAGGGCCCCAACCAGGTCCTGGAGCTCCTTGCCCATCCCTTGGTTTTCGGCCTGTTCCTTGTTCCGTTCTTCCTCGGCTGGGGTCGCACACGCCACACCCGCTGAGCCGCAGGCCGGTGCTGCTGGGCGAGCGCCGGAGCGGGCGGTGGGGTGGAGCGCAGGGCGATCTCCGGGTGAACGCCGCGTGCCGTGGCCCCGCGCCACCGCCGGGTGGAAGCACGACCACGGCTGTCCGGTGGCCGTGACGCCGTTTGCGCGGCGCCGTTCGATCCGCACGCCGGAACCGCGGTGAACGGCCCTGGCCTCGCCCAGTCCCGGATGCCGGCGTTTCGGCGGGCCTGTTCCCCGTCGCTTCCGACGGGGGACGGGCCGAGAATGTACACGGGGGCACTGCACGAGGAGCCGCGATGCGTAACGACACGCCGGGTGGCGGTGAAGCGCCGAGGACGGTCGTGGGCGTGGATGGTTCGGAGCACGCCAGGACCGCCGCGTTCTGGGGGGCCGCCGACGCCCTCCGCCATCAGCAGGGGCTCTGCCTCGTCCACGCCGCTGACCTGGACCGCTTGGATCGATTTGCCTCGTTCGAGACGTCGCAGCACATCCTGCAGCACGGTCGCGAGCTGCTGCAGGAGCTCGCAGGGCAGATAGAGCACCGCTTTCCCGGACTGGACGTCGCGCTCGCACTGAGACGTGAAAGGCCGGTTCACGCGCTCCACACGGTTGCCCGGCCGGGCGACACCGTCGTGGTCGGCAGCAGGGGCAGCGGCGGATTCGGTCCTCTCCTCCTTGGATCGGTGGGTCTCGGTGCTGCCGCCGGCAGCAACCTGCCCGTAGTCGTGGTGCGGGGCAGAACCACGCGTGAGGACGGAATGCCGGTCGTGGCCGCGGTCGCTGATGAACGAGACGCGCAATGGGTTGCCCAGGCCGCGCGGGAAGCGCGGGCACGCGCAGGCGCCCTGCAGTTGCTGCATGTGCGGAGCACGCTGACGCGATCCGCTATCCGTCACGCTCCGCCGGAGGAGGCCGGACGATTCGAAGGACCGGGCCAACAACTGCTGGCCGGGCTTGCCGCCAGGCTCCGGGAGGAGGGAGCCGGTCTGACCGTGAGCACCGAGGTGATCACTGCCCGGTCGGTAGCAGCCGGGCTCGTCGAGGCCAGCCGGGGCACGGACCTGCTGATCGTCGGGAACCACAAAAGGCTGACCGTTCCGCGGCTCGGCCTCGGACACGTCGTCCACGCCCTGCTGCACCACGCCCACTGCCCCGTACAGATCATGCCCTGCACGGGCAAGGAGACAACCACGACCGGCAACCCGCCCGGGGACGAGCCCTGACCCCGGCCCCGAACGGAACGAACCGACAGCCACCCACCGTGCCGAGGAGGGATCATGCAGGACAACAGCGGGGCCTGAATGCGGGCGGGCCTGGGTACGGCACGCCGGATACCCACCGAAGCCACACCTCGCGCCGCTGTCCGGACACGGCACCGCCGCCAGGGGCCCGCCGCAGCCGGGCCACATCGACCCGGCCGGCGGCCAGGGCGTCATAGAGGCCGCCGTGCCCGCGACGGTGTTCAGCCAGCAGCGACAGTTCCACCAGCGACCGGACCGCCAGCGCACAACACCGCGTCCGAGAGTTCTAACAGCGCATCCGCATGCCTGGTCAGACAGGAGCAGAACTCACCCCGGGGAGGCCGGGGATCAGTCACCCGGAGCGCTGCCCGTGCCTACCCGAGGAGCGGGCTGCTTCTCGCTGAGATGGGGGGCCGGTCCGGGGACGTCGTCTCCTCTTCCGGGTTGGGCGAGGTTGACGGCTCCGGACCAGCGTTCGTGGGGTGCGTGCCTGTCGCGCCGTAGCAGGCGCGCGAGCGGAGGAGAGCCCCACAGGACGAGGGCGGCAAAGGCGGCCAGGAACGGGAGTACGGGGCCGATCGGCGGCGGAAGGGTCAGGGTGGCGGTGTGGTGGGTCAGGGCGAGCCAGGCCAGTGCGAGGGGCGAGTACAGGAGGAAGGAGCGCACCGTCAGGCGCAGCGGGCCGGGGGCGCCCCCGTCCGGGCGGGTGAGGCGGAGCAGCAGGAGGTGTTTGCCGGGGGTGGTCGCGAGGAGTGCGGGTAGCAGCCAGAACCAGAGGAGGCCGAGTGCGGCGCCGGCGGGCAGGGCGTAGTGGCGGCCGGTGGGCCAGTCGGTGGTGAGTGCGAGCAGGCCGGTGGTCAGGGTCCAGGTGATGAGCCAGCCGGTGAGGTCGGTGAGGAAGGCCAGGGCGCGGCGGGTGAGGGTGACGCGGGTGCCGTAGCGGGTGCGTTCGCGGTCGGGGTCGTTGACGGGGAGCAGGTGGGTGAGGGGCCCGGCGATCAGCCAGCCGCACAGGGCTCCGGTGGTGTTGAGGGTGAGGTCGTCCACGTTGAACTGGCGGTAGGGGCAGGCGTAGACGAACCAGAGTCCGGTGTACTGGGTGGTCTCGAAGAACAGGGAGGTCGCGAAGGCGAGTGCGGTGGTGGAGACGATGCCGCGGCGCAGGTAGTAGCGCAGGTAGACGCCGAGGGGAAGGAGGAGCATGAAGTTGAGGAGCGTGGTCCAGGCCGGCCGCACGGTGGCCAGGGCGGCCGGGGACCAGTCGCCGGCCGCCGCGGTGGAGATCCTGGTCTGGAAGGTGAAGGGTTCGAGCTGCGGAGTCTCGGCGTAGCGGATGGTGGCGCAGTGCGCGTCGGTGTCGGCTGGCAGGGGCATCACGGTCTGCAGCAGCGCGGCGAGCAGGTAGAAGACGAAGCTGTAGAGGACGAGAACGGGCCAGCCGCCGGCACGGCCGCGTCGGCGGTATCCATGGACCGCGACCGGCACCATGATGACCGCCGCCAGCAGAGGGAACCACGTCACCGCCGCCTCGACAGGCAGGAGATACGTACGGAACACGGCACGCACTTTCCGCGACGCCCTGCGCCGCTGGACGGATGACTGATGGAGCGGCAGGAGCGATCGGGTTCAGGGGGCGGCCTCAGAACAGCCCACGAGCCGGGCTCGTGACACGGCACCCAGGATAGGCGGTCCCGGGTCCGGCGACGCCGGAAGAATCGGTGGACGGGCGGCCCGCAGGGGCCACGTCTTCACCTTCGGCAACATGCTGAAGTCTCCTGCTTGGAAGGCTGGTTGGGCGGGTAGAGGGTGGGTGTGGCGGCGCTTGCCGGCTGTGCGCGTTGTTCGATGGAGAGGGGTGCACAGTGCAGTGGTGGGTGTGGCTGGCAGGGGCAGGACTGGCGGCGGTGGCGTGCACAGGCTCGGTTCTGGGGGTGCAGGCGCGGCGACGGCGCGGCGCGGTGATCGCCCTGCGCCGCGGGAAGCCCGGGAGCGGGAGTGTGAAGTGACCTCCCTGATGCTGGCGAGCGAGATAGTCAAGCGGCCCGTCGTGACGCTGGCAGGGGAAGTCGTGGCACAGGTCAAGGACATCGTGTTCGACGGCGCAGAAGGGTGTCTGACGGGGTTCACGCTCAACGGGTGCGGGCTGTTCTCCGGGCCGCTCGGGCACGCGCTGCCCTGGTCGGGCGTCACCGCGCTGGGCAGCCATGCCGTGGTGATCCGTGACGAGACGGTGTTCGAGCAGGCGTCTGTCGTGACGGACCGCGACCGGGCCGGCGGCGGAGACGTCCTGGGAGCCCGGCTGCTGACCGACGTGGGCACGGACCTGGGCAGAGTCATCGACGTCGTGATCGGGGTGACCATGTCCACCCAGCCTTCCGCGCGGGTCGTCGGCTGCCGCATCACCTCCACCGAAGCGCTGGGCCACCACCAGCGCCCCGTCTTCGTTCCTCTGCCAGCAACCATGGCCGTATCGGACGAACTGCTCCTCGTTCCGGCCGCGGCCTCGGAGTTCATCACCGAGGAACTCCTCGGATTCGCCACGGCCCTGCAGGGGTTCCGCGCTCGGCTCCAGGAGGCGTGATGCTGCTGTCACAGATCCGCGGTATGAAGGTGGTCAGTGCCACCGACGCCGTCAGCCTCGCCACCGTGACGGGAATCGTCATCGACTCGGCGCCCGCCGCCCGCGTCGCGGCCATCTGCCTGACCAAGAACAGCTCACTGGGCCCGTACCTCGACTGGGACGCTGTCCAGGCGGTCGGCCACGACGCCGTGATCGCCCACGGAGCGAAGACTCCGCGCCCCGGCGACGAGAGGATGACCCGGCTGGCAGCCCTCTCGCACGACCTGCCCGGCAGGCGCGTGCTCACCGACCGAGGCGAACCGGCGGGCACGGTCAAGGACATCGCCTTCGACCCGGAGACCGGCCTGATCACCAGGATCCACCTGACCGCGGACGACATCCCCGGTGACCGGCTGATCGCGGTGGGCTCCTACGCCCTCATGATCCGGACCGGCTGACCGCCACTGCCGCTGTCTCCACCGCGGCCCTGCGCCGACAACGGCAGCGGGGCAGCAGGCCACCATCGGCATGGGGCCGCACAGGCCCGGCGAGGGCGCTGCCTGCACCCGGACCTCCATGTGCGCCTCGGTGGTCACGGTCGAAGCACCACGGTCGTGGAAGCCGAGTGCGGGCGCCTGTCGGTTCTGGATCCGTGCTCGCCAACGGTGGATATCCCGGACTATCACAACCAGAGCGTCCAGGAACCCGGCGAAGGACGGCAGGTCCGGCGCTGTCCAGGACGCCGACGAGAACATGACTGGACACCACCGGCTCCCGCGATGACGAGAACGATGGCGATCGGGTCGTGCCGGAGACGGAATTCGTACCACCCGTCGTAGGCGACGGACGCCCCGAGAAGAAGGAGTCCGCCGTCGAACACGGGTACGAGAGCGACGGCCGGCAAGGCGGTGCCGAAGGTCAACCAGATGATTCGGCCTTCTCGTTCGCTGCCTTCAGCGTCTGCCGTGCCGCCATACGCGTGAAGCCGCCCGGGGCGAGGAACAGCACGAGTGTGGGGACAAGGTTTTGCTTCCGCAGAGACCGCGTGCCCCACAGGGGCATGTCGCCTTGCGGGTGGTCGATGCCATCGGCTGCTTCGCGTTGCGGTGGCACACCGTGCTGCCGTACCTGCTCGACTCTGCGAGGAAGCACACCTCACCAGCCCTGCCGATGACCGAGTACCCTCACCCGCTGACGTCCTCGGTGGTCAACGTACAGCGCGTATAGCTGATCAATAGGGATTGCTGCGACGCCCTGCCCATTGAGGGCGAGGACGCAGCGGCGTGCCGGGTGAACCGCGAGCGGGTGGCGGGCTGCCGGACTGGCTGAGCCAATCACAGGGATGCGTAGATCGGGCCAGGCAGCCAGCCTCGACGGCAGGTCCTCGATCGCGCAATGCTGACGCGAGGGCGACTTGGCCAGACGCCGGTGTCTCGGTGTGTCCCTCGGCTGTCATGGCCGTGCGGCACATCCTGAGGCGATGGTGTACGAGGGGCAGGAGTGGCGGGAGACCAGCGTTCGCGGGCTGCAGGTCCGGATCTCCGGCAGTGGTGGCACGCGGTTGCTGGGCTGGCCGGGCATCGTCCCGCTCTCGGTGGTCCAGGCTGTTGTACCGATGATGCCGTGCGTGTCGCCCGCCGTACGCGGCCATCCGTGCGGTGACAATGGCGTCGCTGACACCGGTTCGGGACAGGAGCGAGACGTGGCGCAGGGCACCGTGAAGTGGTTCAACGGGGAGAAAGGGTTCGGCTTCATCCAGCAGGACTCCGGGCCGGACCTCTTCGTTCACTTCTCCGAGATCCAGGGCAGCGGCTTCCGCAGCCTGGACGACAATCAGCGCGTCGAGTACGAGGTCACGCAGGGCCCGAAGGGCCCCCAGGCGAGCGCCGTGACCGTGATCTGATCTGCCCCGGCCCTGCGGCCGCTGCGGTGTACCCGGTCGCTGTCCGCTGCGGTGGCGGGCTGCCGGGACGGCCGGCGGGCTCGATGGTGAACGCGTCGCTGGTGTGGGTCAGCCGCAGCAGTCGGGCCACGGCGGGTGGCACCGCCCGCAGCCGCAACTCGGTGCCGTGTTCCTTCGCGCGGTGACGGGCGGCCAGCAGGGCACTGAGGCCGGTGCAGTCGCAGAACCGGACACCGCCCAGGTCGATGACCGTGCACGGGTAGGTCAGCACGGCCTGCTGGAGGACGTGGCGCAGTTCCTCGACCGCGACCGCGACCACGTCCAGGTCCCCGGCCACGGACACGTCACAGCAACCGGGAGTCCGGGGCCGGACTTCCACGCGGAACGACTCGAGCACGGTGCCCTCTCTCATGTGCCGACACGGGCTTCTGCTTCCAGGGAACGCCCCTGGTGACGCGATGTCCACATGGTGACGTGGTGACCGGCTGCGGCCTCGGAACGCCCCTGGTGACGCGATGTCCACATGGTGACGTGGTGACCGGCTGCGGCCTCAGCCCGACACGATCCGGCCCGATGAGCACCCGGAGAATGGGAGCGGCCAACAAAAGGCAGTATGGGCAGGAGAGTAGGACCAGCCGGTTCTCGGCCTTGTGAAGGAGCCTTGATCGGTGACCTCCGGCCGTCACCGGGCGGAGCACTTGGCACGGTCGGGGACGGCGAGCGGCTGCAAGCCCTGCTGTGGCGGGCGCGAGCCGGCCGGCGGATGAGTCAAGCAGCGCGGTCCGCGGTGGAGGTATGGGCGAGCGAGCCTGGGTCCTCAACGCCCAGAGCGCCCAGGTCTCTCAACGGCTGCCGTCGCCCTGACCTCGACCGGCATCTTGAGGAGCGGTTCCGTGGTGCCGGCATGCGTGGCCGAGGTGCTGGGCTGGTGAGGCCCCCGATGTCACCCGCTACGGGCGTGTGCGCGACAGTGGCGTCGAGACCGTCGTCACGATGGCTATCCAGGGCTGTCAAGCAAACCCGCTGGTCGTTGGCAGCTGAGTGGACAAGGCGAGTAAGGCAAGCTGAGGGTCAGCGCGCTCCGGAGTGGTGTCCGCAGACGAAGCCCTGCCGTGGCGGCAGGTGCGTAACGGAAATGCGCCTGGTGAGGGGTTTGGGTATTCTGAGGACATGTCTACGCCCCGAGTTTCTTAGCTCAAGGACCCGCTTCCACGCCACTCGTGTGTCCTTCTGCTGTCTCGGAGCGTTACCTTATGATCACCATTCGTGGTGTCGATGTGCGCGCAGGCGCCCGTCTGCTGCTGTCCGACATCTCCTTCACCGTCGCCCCCGGCGACCGCATCGGCCTGGTCGGGCGTAACGGTGCGGGCAAGACCACCCTGATGAACGTCCTGGCCGGCCGGGCGAAGCCTGCCGCGGGAACCGTCACGCACTCCTCGCCGGTCGGGTACCTGTCGCAGGACTCCCGCGCGGCCGACCCCGGTGCCACCGTCACCGACCGGATCCTGTCCGCCCGGGACCTTGATCTGGCCGTCCGTGCCCTGCGCAGGGCCGAGGCGGCGATGGCCTGCACGACGGACGCGGCCGCGCAGGAACGGGCCATGGGCTCCTACGTCCGCGCCGAGACGGAGTTCCAGACCCGCGGCGGTTACGCGGCCGAGGCCGAGGCGGCCCGGGTGGCCGCGGGGCTCGGCCTGCCGGCACGGGTCATGGACCAGCCGGTCGGCGACCTGTCCGGCGGTCAGCGGCGTCGCGTCGAGCTGGCCCGTATCCTCTTCGCCGGCCACCACGGCACACTGCTGCTGGACGAGCCGACCAACCACCTCGACGCCGACTCCGTAGCGTGGCTGCGCACCTTCCTGTCCGGCCACCAGGGCGGCCTGGTGGTCATCAGCCACGACACCACGCTGCTGGCCGACACCGTCAACCGGGTCCTGCACCTCGACGCGCAACGCACGACGATCGACGTGCACAACACCGGCTGGCACGCCTACCTCACCCAGCGGGAGACCGACGAGCGGCGCCGCACCCGCGAGCGGGCCAACGCCGAGCGCAAGGCGGCGAGCCTGCACGCCCAGGCGGACAAGATGCGGGCCCGGGTGGCCACGGCCGTCGTCGCGAAGAACATGGCCCGCCGTGCCGAGCGCATGCTCTCGGAACTGGAGCCCGCGCGGCGTACGGACAAGGTCGCCAGGATCCGGCTCCCGGAACCCGCCCCGTGCGGACGGACACCTCTCGCAGCCGTCAGCCTGACCAAGGCCTACGGCGACCACCGGGTGCTGACCAGCGTGGACCTGGCCGTCGACCGGGGCAGCCGGCTGGTGATCCTCGGCCTGAACGGCGCCGGCAAGACCACCCTGCTGCGCCTGCTGGCCGGTCAGGAAAGGCCCGGCAGCGGGCGGGTGGTGCACGGGCACGGCCTGCGCCTGGGCTACTTCGCCCAGGAGCACGAGACCCTCGATGCCACTCGCACGGTCCGGGAGAACCTTGCCGCCGCCGCACCCCACCTCACCGACGGCGAGGTACGCCGGGTGCTCGGGGCATTCCTGTTCACCGGGGACGACGCCGACAAGCGCGCCGGAGTGCTCTCCGGCGGGGAGAAGACCCGCCTCGCCCTGGCGGGTCTGGTCCACAGCGGTGCGAACGTGCTCCTGCTGGACGAGCCCACCAACAACCTCGACCCCGCCTCCCGCCACGAGGTCCTGGCCGCGGTGGACACCTACCCGGGCGCCATCGTCATGGTCACCCACGACGAAGGCGCCCTCGACGCCCTGCACCCCGACCGCGTCCTGCTCCTCCCGGACGCGGAAGAGGACCTGTGGAGCGAGGAATACCGGGACCTGGTCGCCCTCGCCTGAGAGCGGACCGGCCGGCAGCGCAACGCATCGGTCCGCGGATCAGCCAAGGCAGCTGATCCGCGGGCCGGTGCGCGCGTCAGGTGTGCCGGGGCTTGCGTGCCTCGATGAGCGTGCGGCAGGAGTGGGCGACGAACGGACCCTCGGCCTCGATCTTTTCGTGGAGTTCACGCAGCCGGTCGCGGTACCCCTCGACGGTGAACCCGGGGACCGTCCAGATCACCTTGCGCAGAAAGTAGATGACCGCCCCGATGTCGAAGAACGCCATCCGCAGCCGCTCCGTACGAAGGTCCGCGATCTCCAGCCCTGCCGCCCGCGCCTGCGCCGTCTCCTCATCTGGGTGGCGCTTGCGGCGCACCTCCTCACCGAGCGGGCCGAGGAAGACCTCGGTCAGCTCGAAGACGGTCTCCGGTCCGACATGCTGCGCGAAATACGTGCCACCGGGCTTGAGCACCCGGGCGATCTCCGCCCACCACACCGTCGCCGGGTGGCGGCTGGTGACCAGGTCGAACGCCGCATCCGCGAAGGGCAGCGGCGGCTCGTCCGGGTCCGCGACGACCACCACGCCGCGCGGGTGCAGCAGCTCTGTGGCCTTGGCCACGTTCGGTGGCCAGGACTCCGTGGCGGCCATGGCCGGCGGGAACTTCGCCGCCCCTGCCAGCACCTCCCCACCACCGGTCTGGATGTCGAGAGCTGATGATGCGGACGCCAGCCGCCCACTCATCAGCCGCTGATAGCCCCACGACGGGCGCTCCTCGGTAGCCCGCCCCACCAGCCAGGAGAAATCCCAGCCATCCACCGAGACAGCGCCTGCCTCGTCTGCAAGTTCCTCGAAAGTTCGTGACATAACGACATCATCAGCCCCAAACTCCACAAAAGGCAAATACCATTTCGGACTCAACTGGCAGGCCGGGAAGGGCATTTCGCCTGCGCTCGTCTGCTCACGGCCCGGCGCCGCCTGCCTTGCCGGGCCAGCAGGAGTGGCCAGTGAGGAAGTGGTCCACTGCCCGAGCCCGCAGACCGGCTTACGTGCGCTGCGCACACCGCGCCCTCAGCAGCCGGTACCCGGGGTCGGGTCTTGCGGGCTTGGTGCCGACCTCGACATTGATCCCCGCGGCCTCCTCATCGTCGCTGACGCGGGTGCAGCCCGGCCCGACTTGACGTTCCAATCGCGCTGATCAGAGCCGGTGAGCGTCAACACGGCACAGCGCAAGGCATCTTGGAAGATCAAACGGTACGCATTCACCCGATTACTCTGTGCGCTCATCATGTCGGTTCAATGAGATCCGTATGAGCTACACAGACCAGGACGTGCGCGAGGGCCGCCGGCTGATGAACGAGGGCTGCGAGAACCGCCTCGTCATCGGCGACAAGCTGCTGGCCGTCACGGCCCCGGGCGGCCAGGACAGCGCTTTCGACCGGTACTGCGACGAGATCGGCCTGAGCCCCAAGACGGCCCGGCAGTACCGGCACACCGCCCGCATGTGCACCCCGCCCGTGCGGCGGCTCGTGGCCGACAGCGGCGTCCATGTCAGCTACAGCGCGCTTCGCGAAGGGGCCCGTCTGGCGCCCTCCGGCAAGCCGTACGACGAGGACTACAGCACCCTGCGCAGGCTGCTGCGCGAAACGAGCGAGGCCGGGACCGGCCGCATCAGCGCTCCCCGGTACCGCCGAGCGCTGGGCATCGGTCCTGCCTTGCAGGACTTGTTGGACCCCTCCAGCAACACATCCTTGGCGGACTATCTCGCCTCCCTCGCACCCCAGGAGCGTGATCAGGCTCTCCGGGACCTGGTGGAGAAGAAGACGGAGGTGCACAACGCTCTGAAGCGGGTCATGGACCAAAAGCGTCGCCGGGACCGCGAGACCCGCGGTCCCGAGTGCGGTGGCGGGAAGCCCGACAGGGCCGCGGTCGTGGCCCGGGACCTGGTGCGGCTCAGTGACCAGGGGGCCGCGTTCATGAGCCGCTACCCGCCTTCCGCCTCGCTGGCCTTCACCAACGAGCAGAGGGCCGCCTGCAAGGAAGCGCTGGGGACCCTGGATGTCCTCGCCACGTGGATCAGGGTCAGGGTCCTCGACGACCAGTCGGCTGCCGCTGACAACCGGACCGAGACCCGCGATCTGGTGGGTGTGTGATGGAGCCGTCCGCAGCAGACTGCCTTTCACGAAGCCTGGAAGCGGGCGGCCGCAGACGGCATCGTCCCGCCGGTGAGCGACCTCACGCCCGGCGTCCATGTCGACCTGCCGGACGAGGAGGAGGCCCCGTTCTTCGGCGAGCACGGCTACTACCGCAGCTACGAGACCCGCATGAACAACGGCGAGCGACGGCAGGCGATCGAGCAGGAAGCCGAGCGGGCCGGGATCAAGCCGGGCTCCCCTGTCTATGTGGCTCAGCGGCCGAAGGCTCTGAAGACGGCGATCCTGGCCGACGCGGATACCCGTGCCGTCGCCCAGGAAGCGTTGGCGGAGTTCGAACGGCGCGAAGCACGGGCGGACTTCGAAGACCGTGCAGCAGCCCGACAGGCGGCCGAGGCAGGCGACCGCGCGGAGGATGTGGAAGAAGCAGCCCCAGGTCATCAGGTGCGGGAGGCGGAAGCCGAGGAAGCCGAGCGGGCGGTCCGCATCACGTCGAGGGAACAGTCCGAACCCGACGTGGCTCTCCAGGTCTTCACCGAGATGACCGAGGTCCGCCTCGCGACGCTGCGGGCTTTGTCGCTGTTGCAGCGTCACCAGGTGGAGTTCACCGGCGACCGCAGTCGGGCCATCACTGACCTGTGCACCGCGTCGGAGGCTGCCCTCGCCTTCATCCGCGACCTGGCCGCCGGCCCCTACACGGCGCTGAACGACGACGCTCTGCAAGCGTTCCTGGACGAGAGCGAGAAGAAGCTCCGGTGAGCCCCAAACGCGACAGAGACACTCCCTCCCAGCTGGAGCAGGACGCCATCGACGTCCTGCTGTGGCTCGGGCCCAACGCGGGCCGTGAACTGTCCTACACGGACATCTCCCGTGGTACCGGCATCCCTGACGGCAGCCGCCTGCGGCGTGCGGTGTGCGGGGCGGGCGGCTGCCCCGGTAGGTGCGGCGCCGGCCAGGACCGCGCAATGAATCAGCCCTGCTCGGGACGGGAGGGCCGGCGTGTCCGCCTGCGGCGGATCGCCCAGGCCGTCAGGAGCAGGGCGGCAAGGAGTCCGGCGATGACGGCGGGTCCGGCGGAATCGAGGGTGTCGGCGAGGACGCGCTGGACGGCGCCGGCTCCGTCGATGACGGGGTCGGTGGTGGCGGGGTCACGCTGGACGCGGATTTCGTACCAGCCGTAGTAGGCGACGTACGCGCCGACGAGGAGGAGGAGTCCGCCGCCGATCCTGGGCGCGAGTGCGCCGGCGCGGCGCAGGTGGCCGACGGCGGTGCTGCGGGTGAGGGCGACGGTCAGGGACGCGACGCCGACGATCAGTCCCATGCCGGCCGCGTACGCGGCGAACAGGATGATTCCCTCGCCCGTGGAGCCGCTGCGGAAGGCGGAGACGACGATGGCGAGGAACGGGGCGATGGTGCAGCCGAGTGAGGCGGTGGCGTAGGCCATGCCGAACAGGGCCATCGAGGGGACGGTGCGGGTCACCTTGGGTGCCCGTCGGACTTTCGGCATCAGGGCGGGCAGCTGGCGTCCGGCCAGCAGCCAGGCTCCGGCCAGGGCGATGAAGATGCCGAAGGTGATGGTGAACCAGGGCAGGTGTTCCTGGACCTGTCCGGCGATGGGCTGGATCGCCAGGCCGAATATCCCGAACAGGGTGGCGAAGCCGACGGTGATCGAGGCGGTCGCGGTCAGGGCCCGGCCGACGGCGACGGCGCGGGTGGGGCTGTCGTCGCCGAGGACGAGCAGGGAGAGATAAGCGGGAAGCAGGGCGAAGCCGCACGGGTTGACGGCGGCGAGGATGCCCGCGGTGAGCGCGAGCGCGAGGGGGAGGTCGGACATCGTGGTTCAGCCGGTCAGTCCGGCGACCTTCTCGGCCAGTCCCTTGCCCCCGGGCAAGACTCCCTCGTAGACGGTCTTGCCGTCCTTGTCGAGGATGACGTAGCGGCTCTGCTCGGTGACCTCGAACCGCTTCCAGACCTCGCCCTTCTCGTCCGACAGCTGCGGGAATCCGCCGGTCGTGGTGTCGGCGACGAAGTCCTTCATGGCGGCGTTCTTGTCCAGCCCCGCGACGCCGACGACGTTGACCCGGCCCTCGTAGTCGGCGGCCACCTTCGCGGTCTCGGCGGCCTGCGCCTTGCACTTGGGGCACCAGGGCGCCCAGAACCACAGCACGGTCGGCTTGCCCGCCAGCGTTGCGGCGTCGAAGGGCTTGCCATCCACCGTGGTCGCGGTGAACTGCAGCGCCTGCGGCACCGCGGGCTTGGTGGTTGTGCTGTCGCCCGCATCGGGTGAGGCGGGCGGCTGTGCCGGGGACGAAGCGTTCGAGGGGGGAGGTGCCTGCTGCCGCGTCGTCGGAGCCGCTGCCGGATCCGCATCCCGTCAGGGTGATGAGGGCGGCGGCGAGGGCTGCGGGCAGGACGGTGCGGGCGCGCATGGAGGGCTCCTGTGTGCTCGGGATGAGTGTGACTGTAGATCCAGCGTGCCTGCCTTGTGGGGGGTGGTGGTCTTACGGTTCGGTGACGTCAGCCCGCGGCGTCCTTGAGCTGGTTGAGGTCGAGGACGGTGATGCGACCGCGGGCGAGGCGCAGCAGGCCGCGGTCGGCGTAGTCGTGCAGGACCTTGGTGCAGGTTTCGCGGGACGTGCCGGCGAGGGCGGCGAGCTGTTCGTGGGTGAGGGCGATCTGCGGGTGGCGTCCGACCGGCCGCAGCGGTCCGGCGGCCGGCTGGGCACTGGTGAGGGTGGTCAGGGTGGTGGCGATGCGCTGGGCGACGGTCTTGAACACGCTGTCGGACAGCCGTTGCTCCAGTTCGGCGAGGCGCCGGCCGAGAATCGCGGTGATGCGGGCGGCGATGCGGGCGTCGGTCAGCAGCAGCCGGTGCACGTCCGCGTGGCTCATCACGCACACGATGGTGTCGTCGAGGGCTTCGGCGTAGTTGTCGTACATGTGCTGTCCGAGCAGGACCATCTCGCCGAAGATGGTGCCCGGGGAGATGATCGCGGTCGTCAGAGCGCGGCCGTCGGCGGAGACCCTGAAGACGCGGACCTGGCCCTTCTTGAGGATGAACAGCACCTCGGAGGGCTGGCTGGGCGAGTACAGGATCTCGCCCGCCTGGTAGGTCTTCATCGGTGCCGCGGCGGCGATGGCTTCCATCTCCGACTCGGACAGGTCGCAGAAGATGTCGACCTCGGCCAGGCACCAGGTCCGCTCCGCTTCCTCGTCGCCGGTCGCGGTGTGGTCCATGTGGTGTGTCTCCTCGCGTCGTCCCGGCGCCCACGGCGGAGGCGCGGCACCCCACACCGGGCTGGCCAGCGCCTCGGCGCTGCTGAGCAGACAGTAGGGCACCGCA
The DNA here is from genome assembly GCF_043202835.1 of Streptomyces sp. NPDC048142. Classification (NCBI taxonomy): domain Bacteria; kingdom Bacillati; phylum Actinomycetota; class Actinomycetes; order Kitasatosporales; family Streptomycetaceae; genus Streptomyces; species Streptomyces sp. NPDC048142. The sequence continues at coordinate 208,176 of NZ_JBIDBC010000011.1, read as the reverse complement.
CGACTGTCGCCGGGCATGCGGCGCGGCGCCGCGCCCGGCGCAGGGGCGGCGGCGGGGGAGGCCGGCGTGGGAGCCTTGGGGTTCATCGGGCCGGGCCGGTGCGCTTGCCCATGGCCTGGGCGATGCCCGCGAACGTCGCTCCGGCGAGCAGGCCGAAGACGAGGTGGGCGCCGAGGCTGGAGGCGGTGACGTCGTTCCACTGGAATACCGGCATGCCCATGTTGGCGGGCATGATCCACAGCGCGCCCAGCACCCACCACGCGGCGCCGTAGAGCAGGCCCAGGACGACGGCGGGGGCCAGGCGCTGGGCGAACTGGCCCAGCACCACGCCGAAGGTGATGCCCGCGAAGGTGGCGATCGAGAGGTGGATCAGCCAGCCGGCGAAGGCGTTCGTGGAGCCGAGGAGACCCGCGACCATGGTGATCATCGCGGTGTCCATCGTCGGCCGGGACACCGACATCCAGATGCCCATCCCGACGCCGCCTACCAGCCCGGCCGCGGCACCCCACATCGCGTGTACGGGGATCGCGGCCATCCTCGACGATGCCTGCACGGTGGTGGCCATGATGATCGTCCTCCTCGATCGGCAACACGTCCTACTTGTCGCTGACGCTAGAAGCCGTGGACAGCGCGGGTATGTGAGCGCGGTTACGTACCCGTGGGTAGACCGCCGGATGGTTTCACGGCGGTCAGCAGGGCGTAGCCGAGGACGCCGTCGGTGACGGCTGTGCGGGCCGCGTCCAGCACGGCCGGGGCGGCGTCCAGGTCCACGCCGGCGTCGGCCAGGCGGTCGGGGGCGGTGATGCGCAGCAGGCTGAGGCGGGCCTGGATCTGGTCGATCATGCGGAGCATCGCCTCGTCATGCCGCTCGGTGACCAGGATGCGCAGACCGGCGGCGGCCAGGATCTCGGCGTACGCCTGAATAGGGCGGGCGTCGGCGATGCAGGCGATGCGCGCGCCGAGCGTGGACAGCTCAGGCGGCAGGCGGCCGGGTGTGGCGGTGACGTCGGTGATGCCGACCCGGCCTCCGGGCCGCAGGACGCGGGCGAACTCGGCTGCGGCCCGCGCTTTGTCCGGGAAGGTGCACAGGGCGCACTCGCTCACCACCGCGTCGAAGATGCCGTCGTCGTAGGGCAGGTGCTCGGCGTCGCCGGTGGTGAAGACGGCCCTCTCGGCCAGGCCGGCCGCCTCGGCGGCGCCCTGGGCGAGGGCGGTGTTGGCGGGCGAGTAGTCGACACCGTCGGCTCGCACCTGGTAGGCGTCGGCGAGCAGGAGCGCAGTGGTGCCGCGGCCTGAGGCCACGTCCAGGACCCGCATGCCGGGGGCGAGGGCGAGGCGGTCGGCGAGGCGGCGGGTCAGTGCGGTGCCGCCGGGATGGTAGGAGTCGCCGAGCAGCATCGCGACGATGTCCATCGCGTAGGCGTCCGCGCAGCACGCTTTGATCTCCTCACGGTTCACGGCCGGGCCTCCTCAGTCCTCGGTGCGGGTCGTCTTTGAGCCGTAGGGGGTGGTGGTGAGCCGGTCGGCGAGGGGCAGGGCATTGGGGGCTACCTGGGCGACGGGGACGCCGGACATCTGGGCGCGGACCTGTTCGCGGTAGCCGACGGAGTTGTAGGCGCAGAAGGGGATGAGGCGGCCGTCGGGGGTGATCTCCTCGACGCAGCACTTCATCAGCTGTTTGACGTTGAGGGTGTAGGGGTCCTGGAAGTCCTGCACGACGATCATGAATGCCTTGTCGTTCAGCTGCTTCACGGTCTCGGGAAGGTCGATGCCGCACGTTTCCGCGCAGTTCAGGGCCTCGGCGGTGGCCCGCAGCTTCTCCTCGGTGGTGGCGGTTCCCATGAACGCGGAGGCGGACCACAGCTTCTCCAGGGCCTCGCGGATACCGGCGTCGGGCATGACGCGGTTGGTGACGTAGTCGAGGTAGTCCTCGACGTTCAGCAGCCTCGGGATCGGCACGATCGTGCGGTTGCCCGGTTCGCCGTCCACGAGGAGGTAGGTGATGGAGCGGCAGGTGGGGAAGCAGCAGGGGACGGGGAAGAAGTCGCCCTTGGCGAACCACTGCGGGCGTTGGGCGTTGATGAGCTTGATGACGTCGGGGTTGGTGAGCCGGTTCAGCGGGTCGAAGGCCACGTGCCGGCCGGAGTGGGTGACGGGCTGGAAGGCCACCGACCGGACGGCCGGGTGATCGATGCCGTACTCGACGATGTCGCCGAGCTCGTGCTCGTTCAGGCCGCGCTCGACGGCGGCGACCAGGGTGACGGTCAGCCCGGCCTCGGCGCAGTTGTCCAGCGCCTTCTGTTTGAACGTGCGCAGGTCCCGGCCCCGGATCTCCAGGTGTGTGCGCTCGTCGAAGCCGTCGAACTGGAGGTAGATGTTCACCGACTTGCCCGGGGTCTGGTTGCGTTTGCCGAGTTCGGCGACGAACGTCTTGTCGGTGGCGAGGCGGATGCCGTTGGTGTTGAGGTTGACGTTCTTGATGGGGCGGGCCTGGGCGAGGTCGATGAAGTCGAGGATGTGCTTGTGGATGGTGGGCTCGCCGCCGGAGAACATCACCACCTCCGCCTCGCCCTCGGAGGCGACGAAGGCATCGAGCATCCGCTCGCACTGCTCGTGCGTGATGGAGTAGCCGTCGCTCTGGTGGCCGGAGTCGGCGAAGCAGATGGGGCAGTCCAGGTTGCAGCCGGTGTTGACTTCGATGATTCCCAGGCAGGCGTGCTGCTTGTGCTCCGGGCACAGCCCGCAGTCGAGCGGGCAGCCGTCCTTCACCTCTGTCTGGAAGACCAGCGGGATCGTGCCGGGTTTGTTGAACCGGGCGGAGGACAGGTACTCCTCCGCGTCCCCGTAGACGAGGGCCTCGAACTCGCCGTGCTCGCGGCATCGTTTGCGCAGGTACACCTTGTTGTCGCGGATGTTGACCTGGGCGTCGACGGGTGTCTTGCACAGGGGGCAGATCGACTTGGTGAACTCCACGAACACCTCGTCCCGGTCCCGTTTGGCCCGGGGCCCGGCCTGCGGGACCGCTTCTTGCTGTACGGGCTGCGTGCCCTCGTCCGCCGTCATCGGGTGGGTCCCTTCCCTGCGTAGTGTGCTGCGTCGCCACTGTGGTGAGCGGTGATCGCTGGTGCCGGTCTGGCGCGGCGGGCACCGCGCAGGAGCAGGGCCGCGTACAGCAGGAGGAGTGCGTCCTGCGCCAGCACGAACCAGGAGAGCCGCTGGGACAGGTAGACGCCGAAGCAGCCGCAGTTCTCGACCACCAGGCCCCGGGCGAACGCCTGTACCGCCAGCGCGCTCCAGATCACGGACACGCCGGTGAACACCCACACCGGGGCGATGGCCGTCGAGCGCGGCCGGGCCAGGAACCACGCTGCACACGTCAGCTCTCCCGCGATCAGCAGCACGGTGAGCGCGGTCGCAGCAGGGCCGTCCACCAGCCCGTACGAGCCGAGAATGCCGGGCATGGCGTCGAAGGAGGCGAGCTGCCCGGCTGCCATCGCCGCGTAGAGGGTTCCCAGCACCAGTCGCAGCACCATGCCCACCACGCTACGGGTGAAAGCGGCCCCAGGTATGGAGCGGCGCTCACCGTAGCCGGGCAGCTACCGAATCCTGCCGAACGGACCGGGCTGCTCCTCGTCCGAGGGCTGCGGGCGCCGTCGTAGGAGGGCAGGCCGCGAACTGTCGGGAGAGCCCTGGCGGCTCCCAGGGGCGTAGCCGCGCCGTGCGAGGCAGAATCAAGGGTGTGCGCAACAGCGCCGGTCTGGTTGGCAGGCCCGGTGAGGAGCGGCGCCGCGCGTCGTCGGCAGTCCAGGGTTCGGCCCGATGGGAGGTTCGCGGCATGGTTGCCTTCCTGCTTCTGATCATCGCCGCGTTCGTCCTGGGGATCATCGATGCCACGGTCGCCAAGCTGGGCTACCTGCTGATCATCGCGATCGTCCTGTTCGCCGCCGATGTGGTCGTCGGCGTCTGGCGCTGGTCCCGGCAACGAGGGCGGCGTGCCGAATGTGCGGCCGGATGAAGCCCTGGAGGCAGGACCTCGGCATGGTCAGCGCGGGACACGCTGGGGATCCCCCGCTTTGAGGAGACCTGGCCGGTGGCGCTGAGTCGTGCTGCCGGGGACGCTGCACCAGAGGGAGTTCTGTACGTGTTGTCCTTCTGGCTCGAAGAGCCGCATGCGGGTGCCGGCCCGGCCCGACGGCCTGAGGGTCGTGAACGACGCGTTCGACGCCACCCCCGACTCCGTGGCGGTGCCCCTGGCCGCGCTGGCCGGTACACGGCGTACGATCGCGGTCCTGGAGCGGGATGAAGGAGCTGGGCGGCCAAGCCCTCGGCGGACACCGGCAGGCTGGCAAGCTCGCCCGACTGCGGCATCCAGGTCCTGGTGGCCGTGGGAGGCGACCTCGTCCAGGAGTTCGCCGAGCGCAGCCATCGGCGCTCCTGCGGCGGTCAGTGCCGAGAGTGCCCGGAAAACGGTGGAAGTAATCTCTACGAACAGTGATCTCCGCTGGTCAGCGGCAGCGTATGGCTGTCTCTGTCCGCCAGATCCACCGTTCTCCGGGCAGTCTCCGTCAGAGTCAAGCTGAGGCCGGACAACCTTGAGGGAGGCTCACGACTTGTCCTGGGTCGTTGCGATCGCCCATAGCACGATGGCCTGGTCGTCGCTGATGCTGAGAATGACGGTCGTGTACCCGGCGGGGTCGAGGGAGGCCATTGTGGGGCCGCACGGGGTATGAGGAAAGCGGTGCCGGGTTCCCTCGGCGGTGTATCCGGTGGGGGCGGCCGAGCCCTGAGCGTGGCAGCGGTAGATGATGCGGCGGGTCCGGGGGGCCGTTCCAGGTGGCACCTGTAAGGAAACGGGGAGACCTGCTTTCGAGGTTCCGGAGTCCACCACGACTTCGCCGCTGGGGCGGGAGTTGGGAACGTCGTCCAGAAACTGTCGGTAGGCGCCTGCCGCCGGGTCTTCTCGGGGAACCCGTGGTGTGGTTGTGGTGAGGGATCCAGACGCCACCAGGACGATGGAGGCCAAGCCCGCTACCACGACGGCGAGCACGTTGGCGGTGCGTCGTCGGGCGTAGGGATGAAGGGTGTCGTCCTCGGCTCTTGGCATGGTGGGCCTCGGGCGGTGGTGCTGTGATTCCATGGGGCTTCTGCCTTCTGCCGGGAGCCGGCAGGGCCCGGCACGGTCGGGCCCCACCGATTCGGCGTTCAGAAGCGCAGAGCGTCGGCGATGAGGTTGAAGACGGGGCCGCCGTGCACGGCCAGTTCGGTCAGGCGTCTGAAGTCATCGAGGTAGAGATTGACCTCATGCTTCTGCTTTACCGTCAGGTAAGCGGAGACGAGTTCCACGTTGACCTGCCGCTCATCGAAGATCCAGAAGTCTTCGACGGGCGGCATGAGAGTGCGGTCGGTGGTGCGCGGGATGATGCCGATGAGCACGTTGGGCAGGACTGCGGCCTTGACGAGATGGCCGAGTTGCTCGGCCATCACGCCCGGCTGCCCGACCCGTCTGTAGAGGACGGTCTCCTCCAGGACGAAGGCGAACTTCTTGGCCGGGTCGTTCAGCACCTTCTGCTTTTCCACCCGAGAGGCCACGGCCTCCTCGACGTCGTCGGTGAGTCGACGGCGTTCACGGATGGCTGTGAGGACGGTCCGGGTGTATTCCTCGGTCTGCAGCGGACCGGGAATCAAGTTCTGCGAGTAGGACTTGAAGTCTTTCGTCCTTGCCCACAACGGCCGTACCAGATCTTGTGCCGGCCGCAGCCCTCTGCCTTCCATCGACCGCCACTCGACGTACATGACCTCGATGCTGCGGGCCGCTTCAATGAGGTCCTCTGCCTCGGACTCGGCTCTGCATGCCTGCGCCCAGGCCCGGATCGTCTCGGGCGACGCTGGAGCCCGGCCGTTCTCAATCCGGCTGCACTTCGCCCGGTCCCACCCACACCTGCGTGCTAACTCCGCTGCCGTGAGCCCGTTGTCCTCGCGCAGTCGGCGTAGACGCTGACCAAGCGCTAGACGGGCTTCGGTGATGCTGGATGAGGTAGGCATGCGGCCCAGTGTGCAGTCCTGAGCACGAAGCCGTGGAACAGCCCGCACAGCACCAAACGCACCATATGCAACAGTTTATGACTGTATGTCGGCTCTTGGGATTGCGTGGACGTGCGACTCCGTCCCCGGCTTGGGGAAGAGTGGCAGGAGCCTCTTGGGGAACTCGACGACGGTCTCGTGGTCGGGGACTGTGATGGACGCCAGCCTGGCTGCGTCGACCACCTTCCAGGACTGGAGCAGGTAGCTGTCGGAGACGTCGTCATAGTACAAGGTCGGACTGCCATTGTTCGGGCTCTCCGGGTCCTTGCACAGCAAATGAAGCGCCATTGGTCCTCCAAGTGGTCAGGTGACTGCTGACGGTCTGAGCGTGATCCGTCGCGCAGAGCCCATCGCTACGTGATTGCGTGATGTTGCGCCCTGAAACTTCGAGAGAGCCAAGGGTGTGCGCATTGTTGCGGTGCTGTGAGATCGGTCATGCCTGTCGTTCGTCGCGGCAGTGCCCCGCTCGGGCGCCCGAAGGGGTGATTGCCATCAGCGATCAGATGACCGCTCCGGGCTTCTGATCGTCGCGGCGATGCCGGGTCCATGCCCCGCCATCCCCCGCACACTCGAGGACCGGGTGGTGGAGACGGTCGCCGGACGCGGTCGGCCTGGGCTTGCCGTGCTGCGCACGGTTCGTGGAGTGCATGAGCGGGTGCGGACCGGCACTTCGCACGTCAGCGAAGGCTTGTGGGCGCACCGCCATGTCGTTCCCGGGGCTGAGGGCGAAGACGCGTGTCCGCGACGGCCCACAACGATCCCGGTATGGGCCTGGGGCTCTCCGGGCGGATCGGGCCGCGTCGCTGGGATCGGTCTTGCGGCCCCGAATCCCTTTGAGGTGGGCCGGGTTGACCAGCATCAGATTCAGATGCGGCTGCAGCAGGTAGTAGACCGGACGCCAGTAGTCCGAGGTCGCCTCCATCACCACCACCTCGACCCGCCGCTCCAGCAGCCAGGCCAGCAAGCGCCGGACTTCAGCCGTCGTGGTACCGAACCGTTCGGTCTCCAGGGACCAGCTGCCGGCCCGTTTCGTACTCGGCGTCCGTACGCATGCAAGCAGGAACCGTTTGCCGAGGTCCACGCCGGCGGACCGTAGATGGAATACCTCGTCCTTGGAATCCTGGAGCCGGGCCATCCTGTTCTCCCTCCCGCCCGATACATCCGTGTGCGGCGGGCGTCCCGGAGGGGCCAAGGAAGTGGCGGAATCTGACACGCGTGCTCCAGGCGGCAGACAAATACCGCCCTGGCAACAATCCGTGGTCCCCTGGCCGGCCCCCATCGCCATCCTGTAAAACGAGCTTGCCAGCATCGCAGGCCCATCGGCTGACCGGGACGTCCGACCCCATTTTCCCGTACCCGAGGTGATCAGCGCAGCCAATCTCGCCCACCTATAAAACGTTCGGCTCTGTCTCACATCCGGTGGTAACGGACGGTGAGTTTCGTTGCAGAGAGTGCGGTTGGCGTTCTGGCCTTGATGTCTTTGGATCGGACGGTGCTGCAGCGGGATGCCAGCCCCGGTACGTCGGGCTCGCATCGGCTGCTGCCGCGCAGGCCGGCCGATTCCGTCAACGATCGCTGCAACGTCCGGACCTGCGACTCCGTGATACAGGGTCCATCCATCGCCATCACTACCGTCCGTCACCACCGGATGTGAGACAGAGCCGCTCGTTTGACAGTCCCCGGCCTGGCTGGCCTCTCCGTCCTCGTGGTCGTGCTTGTCAGCTTCGTGGGGCTGCGCCAACTGGCGTCTGCCCTGTCCGAACAACCTGGCGCAGGCGGCCACAGCCACGGCGGCGGCTCTGAACCGGAGCCCGAAGAGCACGCGCCACAAGAGGAAGACCGGCCGGGCGGCGCGTCCTTCCCCGCAGAATCCCCGAAGGCGAACACCTCGACGGCAACAGGGGGCGACGCTGCGGAATCCGGGAACGAAGACGGCCACAGCCACTGACCTGGCGGTCCCCCGCGTCACCGTGAACCGTCCCGGGCGGACTGGAGGACGGATCCCTGGCCGTACGAGGCATTGTGGAAGCTCTACAACTCGCGTGGCGCTCCTTGTTGCCGTCATCGGCGCGCCTCTCGGTGGCCAGTCGGTGGCCGGACGCCTTTGGACGACGTGATACGAGCGAGCACAGACCAATCAGCCGCACCTGCTCTGATCAGGCAGGACGTCACTCAGTAGCACGGTCAGGCACCACGCAACATGATCGCTCACGGTCTCGTAATGCGTAGGTCCTTGAAGGGCTCCCGGGTGTCGCTCAAGCGCCGACCAACCGCAGGCCGCGATCAGACGGCGGCTGGCCTCCCATGGCCGCCTGTACGGCGGCACTGATGTCCGAGTCGAGTGCCCTGACCAGGTGCCCGTAGCGGTCGATCGTCGTCTGGATCGACTCGTGGCCCAGCCGGGCCTGGATGGCCGGCAGAGGGATGTTCGCAGCCACCAGCCAGGCAACATGGGTGTGCCGTAGGTCGTGAATCCGAGGTTGGCGGGGGAGGCCGGTCTCCATCGCGGCAGCGACGGCGGGTATCCATTTCCGGTTGTAGAAGTTGGCATGCCTCCACGCTTTGCCCGTCGGCGTGCGGAAGACGAAGGCCTCCGATGGCATTCCATGCGTCAGCTTCTGCGCGAGGTCCACCTGCGTCGGGGCAAGAGCGACCAAACGGCGCGCCTTCTTGGTCTTGGGGGGCCCGAGGAAGAAGGAGCTCTGCGCGCCCCTGGGGGACCTCTTCCAGGCCCTCTGGACGTTGGCTGTCGGTACGGGGCCGCCAAGTCGAAGATCTTGTACCTGGAGGGCCGTAGCCTCGCCCCAACGCATGCCTGTACCGATCAACCAGTCGGCGAGGTCTCGCGCCGCTGGGTCGGGGAGGTGCTTGCGGAGGAGTTGGTACTCCTCCTGCTCCAGAAAAACCATCTCCTCGGACGTCCCGTCGTCCACGCGCGGAAGGCGGGTGTTCGCACAGCAGTTCTTGGTGCGCAGCGGGGGATCGGCATCGATCGCCGCTTGCACGATGCACCACAGCAGGCCGTGGCGATTGGCTGTGGACTTCGGCGAGGCCGGTCGACGGACCCACCGCCCTGCCTTCGTGTCCGGCTGGCCTGCTTCCTGAAGCCGAACCCAGTCCTGGACGTCGTCAGCGGTGATGTTCCCGATCGTGGCCGGCATCACCAATCCCGATCGGTTGGTGTGCACCATGAGGGAGATGTGCCGGTCCACCTCGCGCCGGTAGTCGTCCCGGGTCCGCGGATCGATACCGGTGAGCCGGTCGACGTAGCGCCGGGCCCAGTCGGTCAGGAGCACGTCGTCAGGGTTTTGCTCGGGCTCGACGAAGCCCTGGCCGGGGACCCACCCGTAGGGCCACTGCTGCTTGTGGGCGTCGACGAGCTTCTTGAACGCGTCGGCCTGCTCCACGTCCTCGAACCTTTCGGCTTCCCAGGTGCCGCCCCGCCCTCCCTGGAGCCAGCGGACCTGGTAACTCGCCGTTCCGTCCTTGCGGACCCGCTTCCTGATCGTTGCCATGGGGCGCACGTTAGGTCGAAAATCCGGCCGCGTTTGGCCGCGGTTTGGCCAGCCCGGAACACGAAGAAGCCCCTGCCCTGCGTTTCCGCAGGTCAGGGGCTTCTCCTTCAAGGGTGAGTAACGGGACTTGAACCCGCGACATCCTGGACCACAACCAGGTGCTCTGCCAGCTGAGCTATACCCACCATGTCGCCCGGTCGTTTCCGACCGGCCGAGAAAAAGTGTACAGGGTCCGGGAGGGTGCTCGCGCCCCCGTTCCCCGGGGCCGGTCCACGGGCGCTTCCGCGCCCGTGACCAGCGGGTTCCTACGGTGCGGCCGGAGCCGCCGAGCGCGCCGCGATCTCCTTGGCGCGCTCCGAGTCCGGGCCGGGCTGCGGCACGAAGACCGCCTCCCGGTAGTAGCGGAGCTCCGTGATGGAGTCACGGATGTCCGCCAGCGCCCGGTGGTTGCCGTTCTTGTCCGGGCTGTTGAAGTACGCCCGGGGATACCAGCGCCGGGCCAGCTCCTTGACCGAGGACACGTCCACGATCCGGTAGTGGAGGTAGCCCTCCAGCTCCCGCATGTCCCGAGCCAGGAACCCGCGGTCGGTACCGACCGAGTTTCCGCAGAGCGGGGCCTTGCCGGGCTCCTTCACATGCTCACGGACATAGGTCAGGACCCGCTCCTCGGCGTCCGCCAGGGTGGTGCCCCCGGCCAGCTCGTCGAGGAGACCCGAGGCGGTGTGCATCTGCCGCACCACCTCGGGCATGGTCTCCAGGGCCGCGTCCGGCGGGCGGATCACGATGTCCACCCCTTCACCGAGCACGTTCAGCTCCGAGTCGGTGACCAGGGCGGCCACCTCGATGAGTGCGTCGTCCGTCAACGAGAGCCCGGTCATCTCGCAGTCGATCCACACCATGCGGTCGTTCATGCGCCCCACCCTACGGGGCACTCCGCTGTCCCGGCAGGGCCGGGCGTCCGGGAACGTACGCGTCAGGACCTGGCAGGGAGTGCTCCCCGGACCCCACCGACGCCGCCACGGCGACGGCCGCGGCGGACACGGGCGAGCCCCGGCGCCCGGACGACGGCCCCTGGCTGGGCACCATCGTCTCGACCACCGTCGCGGCGCTCTCCGCCACCCCGTGCGGACGGCGGGACCGATAGGCGGCCCGGTACGCGGCGGGGGACGAGCCGAGCTGGCGGCGGAAGTGCCCGCGCAGCGCGACCGGGGAGCGGAAGCCGCAGCGGCCGGCGACCTCGTCGACCGAATAGTCGGAGGTCTCCAGCAGCCGCTGCGCCTGCAGCACCCGCTGGGTGATCAGCCACTGCAGCGGTGCGCTGCCGGTGAGCGAACGGAACCTGCGGTCGAAGGTCCGTCTGCTCATATAGGCGCGCGCGGCGAGCGTCTCCACGTCGAACTGCTCGTGCAGATGCTCCAGGGCCCAGGACACGACCTCGGCGAGCGGGTCGGACCCGATCTCCTCCGGCAGGGACCTGTCCAGGTAGCGCTCCTGCCCGCCACTGCGCCGCGGCGGCACGACGAGCCGGCGGGCGAGTGCCCCGGCGGCCTCCGTGCCGTGGTCGGTGCGCACTATATGGAGGCAGAGATCGATGCCGGCGGCCGTGCCGGCGGAGGTGAGCACATCACCGTCGTCCACGAACAGCTCGCGCGGATCGACGTGCACCGACGGATAGCGCTTGGCCAGCGTCGGTGCGTACATCCAGTGTGTGGTGGCCGGCCGGCCGTCCAGCAGGCCGGCGGCCGCGAGTACGAAGGCTCCCGTGCACAGACCGACGATGCGGGCGCCCTCCTCGTGGGCGCGGCGCAGCGCGTCCAGTGCCTCGGCGGGCGGCGGCGAGGTGATCGACCGCCAGGCGGGCACCACCACGGTGCCGGCTCTGCTGATCGCCTCCAGGCCGTACGGCGCGGTGAGTTCGAGCCCACCGGTGGTGCGCAACGGCCCTTCCTCGCCGCCGCAGACCAGCAGGCGGTAGCGGGGAACTCCCGCGTCCTGCCGGTCGATTCCGAAAACGGAGAGCGGGATGGAGCTCTCGAAGATAGGGCCGCCGCTGAACAGCAGCACGGCAACGACTTCCCGGCGTCGCCGCCCGGTCAGCTTGCGTGCGGCCTCCGTCGCGGCGGCGGAGTCCTGGCTCATGACGCTAAGCCCCCCTTGGTGTTCGCGTCTCCCTGGTCCTTACGGGCCTGTCGCTCCTGCACGTTTCCCCTCGGTGTCGCACGTGTCCCCAGTCTCCGATTTCCAAGATCGAATCTACTGCGTTGCGTGGTCCCGCCGTGACACCTTCCCCCACCAGCTCAATGTCGATAAGGAAACGTGGCGTGAAGCGTTCGATCACGAAGCGTTCCACTCGCGAAGCGCACAGGGAAGTGCCCTTCGACAACGTGGCCCGTCCGCGTCGGGTGAAAGCGTACCGCGCGGTCCGTTCCTGCCTGGTGGGCGGTGGGGTGTCCGGCCATCCGGCGAAGGATTCGGCACCCGGGCGAAGTTGGCTGAAAATCATCGGTTGTGTGTGCTGTATCCGGTCACGCCGGGCGCACAACCACCGTGTGACAGCCGCGCCGGTGCGCTCCCTCGAAACCGTGCTCCATGGCCCGTCGGGCTCGCCGCGGGGGCTTGCGGCGGGCCGTCGTGGCACGGCCGGTGCCGGGGTTCCACGGGGCCGCAGGACCGACCGATGTGCCGTGGGACACGAGAACCGCAGGTTCGGGCGGCCGACCGGCGGCGGCCCGCCGGACCGTGTCGTCCGCCGGTCCGGGCGCCGTCGCCGGGCTCACTTCGGGCGGGGGGCGCGCCGGGTTCGGCGCGGCGTCACTCCGCGGGGTGCGGGCCCGGTGGCAGGGTGGCCAACGGAGGCCGGGTGCGGGCCTCACCGGCGGTCTGCGCGACGGTCGCCGGCCGTCGCGCGGCCGTCACGAAAAACAGGACGGGCGACAGTGTTCGACCCCTCCGAGGCCCGTGTACCACGCAACCGGCATTGCCATCCCGGACACGCTCGGGCATGCTCCCTCCAGCGTCACGCACGCTTTTGCGAGGGTCTGGGCGGTGGAGGAATGACCCCGTACCCTTGGGGGTATGGGGTTGGGAAGATGATTCCCGGACAGAGCTTCACCACCAGCTGATGCACCTCTCGAAACCGTTCCCTCCTCACGAGGACTCTCTTCGCCGAGACACCGATGGCCGGTCACGAAATCCCTGAACCCAAAGACCGCAAGCCGGTAGCCGACCCCGGGTCGGAACCGCGGACGGTCGAAGAAGCGCGCCATGCGTGCGATCCCGCCTTCCGGCACGGAGTCGTGGTCGGTTTCGACGGCTCCACGTCCAGTGAGCGGGCTCTCGCCTACGCCATCGGCATGGCCGGACGCTCGGGCTCCGGCCTGATCATCGTCCATGTCGCCAACCGGCTGCCGACCACGGTCTGGGCGGGCTGCGAGCCCCCCGTCTTCGTCGACGTCCCCGATCACCGCACCGAGGTCCTCGGCCTGGAACTGGCCTGCGCGGACTACCTCTCCGAGGTGCCCTGGGTGCTCGTCGAGCGCGGCGGCGACATCTGCCACGAGCTGGAGGAGGTCGGCCGGGAGTACGCCGCCGACGCCATCGTCGTGGGCTCCACGCACGGCATCGTCGGCCGGATCTTCGGGTCCGTGGCCGGCCGCCTCGCCCGCCGCGCGCAACGCCCGGTCATCGTCATTCCCTGAGCGGCCCGAGGCACCTGAGCGACCTGAGCGGCCCGAGGGACCTGAGCGATCGGAGCGGCGCAGCCTTGAGGGAGCCGGGCGGCGGCCGGGAGGGGGTCTGAGGGTTCGTCAGAAGGCGCCGGAGCAGCACGAGACCGGCCCCGTACCGTCGCGCGACGGTACGGGGCCGGTCTCGTGCCGCTCCGGCGCCTACTCGACCGTCACGGACTTCGCCAGGTTGCGCGGCTTGTCGATGTCGCGGCCCATCGCGAGGGCCGTGTGGTACGCGAAGAGCTGGAGCGGGATGCCCATGAGGATCGGGTCCAGCTCGTTCTCGTTCTTCGGCACGACGATGGTGTGGTCGGCCTTCTCCTGCACCTGGTGGGCGACGGCGAGGATGCGGCCGCTGCGGGCCTTGATCTCCTCCATCGCGGCGCGGTTCTTCTCCAGCAGGTTGTCGTCCGGCACGATCGCCACGGTCGGCATCGCGGGCTCGATCAGTGCGAGCGGGCCGTGCTTCAGCTCGGAGGCCGGGTAGGCCTCCGCGTGGATGTACGAGATCTCCTTCAGCTTCAGCGATGCCTCACGGGCCACCGGATAGCCGCGCACCCGGCCGATGAACATCATCGACCTGGCGTCCGCGTACTCCGCCGCGAGCCGCTTGATCTCGTCCTCGTTCGCGAGGATCTCGCTGATCTGCTCGGGCAGCCTGCGCAGCCCGTCGATGATCCGCTTGCCGTCCGCGACCGACAGGTCACGGATCCGGCCCAGGTGCAGCGCGAGCAGCGCGAAGGCGACCACGGTGTTGGTGAAGCACTTGGTGGAGACCACGCAGACCTCCGGGCCCGCGTGGACGTACATACCGCCGTCGGCCTCCCGGGCGATCGCGGAGCCGACCACGTTGACCACGCCGAGGACCCGGGCGCCCTTGCGCTTCAGCTCCTGGACGGCGGCCAGCACGTCGTAGGTCTCACCCGACTGGGAGACCGCGATGTACAGGGTGTCGGGGTCCACGACCGGGTTGCGGTAGCGGAACTCGGAGGCCGGCTCGGCGTCGGCGGGGATGCGGGCCAGCTCCTCGATCAGCTGGGCGCCGATCTGGCCCGCGTGGTACGAGGTGCCGCAGCCGAGGATCTTGATCCGGCGCACCCCGCGCGCCTCCCGGGCGTCCAGGTTGAGCCCGCCCAGGTGCACGGTGGAGAACCGGTCGTCGATCCGGCCGCGCAGGACGCGGTCCACGGCGTCGGCCTGCTCGGAGATCTCCTTGTGCATGTACGTGTCGTGGCCGCCCATGTCGTACGACTCGGCCTCCCACTCCACGGTGGTCGGCGTGGCCGTCGTGGTGGAGCCCTCCGTGGTGTACGTACGGAAGTCGTCGGCCTTCAGGGTGGCCATCTCGCCGTCGTCCAGGGTGACGACCTGGCGGGTGTGGGCGACCAGGGCGGCGACGTCGGAGGCGACGAACATCTCCTTCTCGCCGATGCCGAGGACGACCGGGGAGCCGTTGCGGGCGACCACGATGCGGTCGTTGAAGTCGGCGTGCAGCACGGCGATGCCGTAGGTGCCCTCGACCGAGCGCAGCGCCTCGCGGACCTTCTCCTCCAGGGTGTCCGCACGGGCGCGGGCGATCAGATGGACCAGCACCTCGGTGTCGGTCTCGGAGAGGAAGACGATGCCCTCGGCGGTGAGCCTGGCGCGCAGCTCGGAGGCGTTGTCGATGATCCCGTTGTGGACGACGGCGACCTTGGTCTCCGCGTCCATGTGCGGGTGGGCGTTCTCGTCGCTCGGCGCGCCGTGGGTGGCCCAGCGGGTGTGCGCTATGCCGGTGGTGCCGGCGAACCGCTTGGGAACCTTGGCCTCCAGCTCGCGGACCCGGCCCTTGGCCTTGACCATCTTCAGCGCGCCGGGCTTGCCCGCCGCCGCCTTGCCGGTGATGACGATGCCCGCGGAGTCGTACCCCCGGTACTCCAGCCGCTGCAGGCCTTCCAGCAGCAGCGGAGCGACGTCACGCCTTCCGATGTATCCGACGATCCCGCACATGAGTTCTCTGCCCCTCCATCGACGTACCCGTACACACGCGTTCGGCGCCCCGCGCACGGGCGCCCGGCTCGCTCAGCCGTAGACGATGCGGCGCAGCTGGCGGAGCGAGAGCTCCGGCGGCGCCACGGCGCGGTGCGGCAGCTCGGCCGCGATCCGCTCGAAGATCTCCGTGTTGACCAGGCCGCCGGACCGCAGTTCGCGGTGGCGGCGCCGGACGAAGTCGTCGGTGCTCTCGTCGAAGTACGCCAGCACGTCGAGGATCACCCGGGCCGCCTCGCCGCGCTGGAGCGCGGTGGAGCGTACGAGGTGATCGATGAGGTCGTCGTGCGACGAGCGGCGTTCAAGCACTCGTCGATATTGCGTGTCAGGGCGTGCTTATGCAAGAAATCTGCCCGGAATCGGGCAGAGATCCCCCGGAAGGCTGCCCGATCGCGTCACATGCTGCGCAGAACGGCCTGTTTCGCGGTGCTGAACTCCTCGTCGGTGAGCACTCCCGCCCGGTGCAGCTCGCCCAGCTCCCGCAGCCGCCGCAGCAGCGCGTCGTGGTCGCCCGCGGGCGGGGCGGCGGGCCCGGCCGCCTTGGTCAGGGCCGGGGGCGCCTCCGGTGCGTCCGGTGCCGTACGCGCCCCGGGCAGCCGCACCAGCACCGCCGCCGCGACCAGGACCGCGGTGTACTCCTTCTTGGACAGCCCCCACAGGTCCAGGGCGTACGTGTCGAACTTCGGCGGAGCGGAGACGGCCCCCTCGACCGGGTCGAAGCGCAGATAGCCGTTCTCCAGCCCGATCGAGGGCAGCCACCGCACGCCCGCGATCCGTGCCAGCGGCAAGGTGGACGGACCCCCGGCGGTCTTGGACTCCTCGGCCTTCCAGTTCCAGGTCAGCCGGACGGTCTCGCCGTCGAAGGACGCCGTGCCGTCGCCGCCCCCGCCGGAGACCGGCAGTGCGGGGCCGGGCAGCAGGAAACGGTCCACGGGGCCGTCCGGGACCTGCTCGATCAGCAGCGCGTTGCGGACCTCGTCGACGAAGTACTCCGCGACCCCCGTGCGGTCCTTCTCCACGCTCAGCACATAGGGGTCGGCGCCGTCCTTCAGACGGCCGTCGGCGGCCCGCAGCACCGGGCACGCGCCGCCGCGCAGCCGCAGCCGCAGCCGCCCGCCCTTGCGGTCCGGTTCGAACGAGATGCCCGCCACGGCCTGCACGGGTACGGCGGTCTCACCCAGCTCCTGCCGGACGGGGTGCGCCTTTCCCCCCGGCACGATGCGCACGGTGTCCCCGTCGAACGTCCACGTTCCGTCCCGCTGGATGATTTCTGCCATGGCCCCGATTCTGCCAGCCCGCCGCCCGCCCGCGAGGAATCCGTCCTCCCGGGAAAGAAGGTGAGCGCCCGAGGG
Source organism: Streptomyces sp. NPDC048142 (assembly GCF_043202835.1). Lineage (NCBI taxonomy): Bacteria > Bacillati > Actinomycetota > Actinomycetes > Kitasatosporales > Streptomycetaceae > Streptomyces > Streptomyces sp. NPDC048142. Next base: position 191,472 of record NZ_JBIDBC010000011.1, on the reverse strand, counting down.
ACCGTCCTCGGGCGCTCACCGGCCGTGGGGCCGCCGCGATCCGGCGGCCGGGGTCTCAGAACCCGGCGATCGGGTTCCGCAGGCGACCCACCAACTGGAGCGCACCCGCAGGGTCGTTGAGGTCGACCATCTGCTGGTTGTCGCGCAGCTGGAGGCGGTTGAGGCAGGAGAGCGCGAACTCCGCCTCGAACAGGTCGTACTGCTCGAACTTGTCCGCGAGGTAGGGGACCGACTCCTGGTAGTCGCGCACACACGCGGCGACCGTCCGCCAGAAGGCGTCCTCGTCCAGGATGCCCTCGGTGGCCAGGCCCGCGCCCAGGAAGCGGAAGAAGCAGTCGAAGACGTCGGTGAAGACCGACAGCAGCTTCATGTGCTCGGGGACCTCGGCCCGGATCCGCTCGACCTGCTGCGGCAGCACCGCGTCCGGGTCCATCACCGCGATCTCCTCGGCGATGTCCTTGAAGATCGTGCGGGTGACGACACCGTCCTCCACGACCAGGATCACGTTCTCGCCGTGCGGCATGTAGACCAGGTCGTAGGCGTAGAAGCTGTGCAGCACCGGCACCAGATAGGCGTCCAGGTAGTGCCGCAGCCACACCCGCGGGTCCAGGCCCGACTCGGCGATCAGCGCCCCGGCCACCGAGCCGCCCTCGTGGTCGGTGTGCAGCAGGGAGGCCATCGTCGCGACCCGCTCGCCCGGCTGGAGACCCGGCACGGGGCTCTCGCGCCACAGCGCGGCGAGCATCTTCCGGTACGGGGAGCCCTTGACGGTGGCCGCCTCGTAGGACCGGTGGTGGTAGCCGATCGCGGCCCGCTCCCGGATGATCGAGAACCGGGCCCCGCGCAGCAGGTCGTCGCGCTCGATCAGACCGGACAGCCAGTCGTTGATCGCGGGCGTGGCCTCCATGTACGCGGCCGAAAGCCCGCGCATGAAGCCCATGTTGAGGACGGACAGCGCCGTCTTGACGTAGTGCTTCTCGGGGTGGTCGGCGTTGAAGAACGTGCGGATCGACTGCTGGGCGAGATAGCCGTCCTCGCCCTCGCCGAGCACCACCAGATGCCGCTGGGCCAGCTCTCCGGCGAAGGTGACGGCGAGCTTGTTCCACCACTGCCAGGGGTGGACGGGCAGCAGGAAGTAGTCGTCCGGGTCGAGGCCGAGCCCGCGCAGCGCGCCGTCGAACCGCTCCCGGGTCGCCTCGCTCAGCTCGCTCTTCACCAGCGCGTCGTAGTCGAGACCGGCGCCCGCGGTGAAGGTGGCCCGCTCCCGGTGGGCGGCCAGCCAGACCAGCCGGATCTCCGAGGCCGTCTCGGGGGCGTACGCCCGGTACTCGTCCACGCCGAAGCCGAGCCGCCCGTTGTTGGCGACGAAGCACGGGTGGCCCTCGGTCATCCCGGTCTCGATGGCCTGGAAGCCGGCGGCGACGAGCGCCGCGGAGGTGGCCGGTTCCTTGGTGAGTTTGTAGGCGGTTCCGGCCAGGGTGGAGGAGATCTCCTCCAGGTAGACCGGCAGGACCTCCTCGGAGATCCCGAGGGTGTTCCGCAGCTCGATAAAGAACTCCACTGCGTCCAGAGGGAGTTCGGAGCCGTGCCGGTGCCGGGTGATGGTCTCGGCCTCGACCTGCCAGTGGTCCAGGGCGAAGAGGTGCGCGGTGAAGCCGTACTCGGTGGACGCGTCGTCGCTACGGACGGTGTACCGGTCCTCGCCGAGCGGCGTGGGGGGCAGCAGCCGTTCGTGGCTGAATTCCGCCAGTGCTTTACGTACCAGCAGTCGGTTTGCGGTGGCCCAGCGTCCGGGGGAGAGGTGGGCGACGCTGTCGGTGAGGGCGGTCGTCATCGGTCGTTACCTCCGGTTGCTGCTTCGAACTGCTCACGGGTGCAGGCGCTGAGAAGGGCGTCCTTCTCCGGTTTGGCGATCTCCCGGAGCACCTCGAAGCCGACGGCCTTGTTGAGGGCCTGCACGGCGCTGTTGGTCACGTCGGGCTCGACGACGACCCGGCGCACCGAGGGGTCGGCGAACAGGAAATCCATCACGGCGGTGATCACGGCCCGGGTGAAGCCGTGCACCGGGGTGTCGGTCGGGGCGACCAGGAAGTGCATCCCGACGTCGCCGGGCTCCGCCTCGTACAGCCCCTTCAGCTCGACCTCGGTGGGGTCGTAGCGTTCGATCAGGAAGGCGGGTGCGCCGTCGTGCAGCCCGATGAACGCGTCGTGGTGCGGGTGGGCGGCGATGTCCCGGTACTCCCGTTCCACGTCCGCGAGTGCGGCGCCGCCCATCAGCCAGAACGCGGCCTTGGGGTGGGTCACCCAGCCGTGCACCAGCTCGGCGTCGGCGGCGGGGTCCAGCGGGCGGACGGAGAACACGCCGAGTTTGTCGGGGCGGCTCATACAGCGAACTCCTGGAAGGCGATGGACTTCTCGACCGGGTAGTACTCGCGGCCGAGCAGCTCGCCGATGATGTACGCGTTGCGGTAGGCGCCCATGCCGAGGTCGGGCGAGGTGATCGAGTGGGTGTGCACCGAGGCGTTCTGGAGGAAGACCCCGCGCCCGGTGGTGTCGATGCTGTAGTTGCGGGCCACGTCGAAACGGCCCCGGCTGTCGTGGCGCAGCCGCCCGGTGACCGGCGCGAGGAAGGCGGGCGCCTCGTACCGGTAGCCGGTGGCGAGGATCAGGCCCTCGGTGGTCAGGGAGTAGTCCTTGCCCTGCTCCTCCTGGCGCAGCCCCAGGCTGTACGCGCCGCCCTCCTCGTCGTAACGCGCACTGACGAGCGCGGAGTTGGTCAGCAGACGGGTCGGGGCCGGGCCGGACAGGTTCTTCTGGTAGAGCAGGTCGAAGATCGCGTCGATCAGCTCCCCGTCGATGCCCTTGAACAGCCCCTTCTGCCCGGTCTCCAGCCGGTAGCGGGTCTCCTCGGGCAGCGCGTGGAAGTAGTCGATGTACTCCGGGGAGGTCATCTCCAGCGTCAGCTTGGTGTACTCCAGCGGGAAGAACCGCGGGGAGCGGGTGACCCAGTTGAGCCGGTAGCCGTACGTGTCGATCTCGGAGAGCAGGTCGTAGTAGATCTCCGCCGCGCTCTGCCCGCTGCCGACCAGGGTGATCGACTGCTTCTTCTGGAGCTCGGCCTTCCCCTCCAGATAACGGGAGTTGTGCAGGAAGTCACCGCCGAGCCCCTGGCAGGCGTCGGGTATGTACGGCGGGGTGCCCGTCCCGAGCACGAGGTGCCGGGCGCGGAACTCCTCGCCGGAGGCGGTCCGTACGGTGTAGAGGGCCGTGCCCTCGTCGTACGTCACCGTCTCGACGGTCTCGTTGAACCGGATGCTGCTCAGTTTCGCGGCTGCCCACCGGCAGTAGTCGTTGTACTCGGTCCGCAGCGGGTAGAAGTTCTCCCGGATGTAGAAGGAGTAGAGCCGGCCGCGCTCCTTGAGGTAGTTCAGGAACGAGTACGGCGAGGTCGGGTCGGCCATGGTGACCAGGTCCGACATGAACGGCGTCTGGAGATGGGCCCCTTCGAGGAACATTCCGGCGTGCCACTCGAAGTCCGGCTTGGACTCCAGGAAGACGCCGTTCAGCTCGCCGATCGGCTCGGTCAGGCAGGCGAGGCCGAGGTTGAACGGGCCGAGCCCGATCCCGATGAAGTCGTGGGGTTCAGGAAGCGCGGACAAGGGATTCTCCCAGGTACTTCTCGGCGTGGCCGGAGATCAGATCGAGGACCGCGGCGATGTCCCGCACGGTCGTTTCGGGGTTGAGCAGGGTGAACTTCAGGTACTGGCGGTCGCCGACCTTGGTGCCCGCGACGATCGCCTCGCCGGAGGCGAACAGCGCCTTGCGGGCGTGGAGGTTGGCGCGGTCGATCTCGTCCGGGGCGGTGACACCGGACGGGATGTAGCGGAAGACGAGAGTGGAGAGCTGCGGCTCGACGACCACGTCGAAGCGCGGATCGGCGGCGAGCAGCTGCCAGCCCTCGGCGGCCAGGTCGCAGACCTCGTCGAACAGCTCGCCGATACCGTCCGCGCCCATGACGCGCAGCGTCATCCACAGCTTGAGCGCGTCGAAGCGGCGGGTCGTCTGGAGCGACTTGTCGACCTGGTTGGGTATCCGCTCCTCGGCCATCCGGCGCGGGTTCAGATACTCCGCGTGGTACGTGGCGTGGCGCAGGGTCGCCCGGTCGCGGACCAGCACCGCCGAGGAACTCACCGGCTGGAAGAAGGACTTGTGGTAGTCCACGGTGACCGAGTCGGCGTGCGCGATGCCTTCGAGCAGCCCGCCCCGCTGACGGGAGGCGAGCAGCCCGCAGCCGTACGCGGCGTCCACGTGCATCCAGGTGGCGAACTGCTCGCAGAGCGCGGCGATCTCGGGCAGCGGGTCGATGGACCCGAAGTCCGTGGTGCCGGCGGTGGCGACGACGGCCATCGGGACGGACCCTTCGGCGACGCAGCTCTCCAGGGCGCGGGCGAGGGCCACGGTCTGCATGCGCTTGTCGCGGTCCACGGGGACGGAGACGACCGCGTCCGGGCCGAGGCCGAGGAGTTTGGCGGACTTCTGCACGCTGAAGTGGCTGCACTCGGAGGTGAAGATCCGCAGCCGGGTGTAGTGCTCGGGCCGGACCTTCGCCTCCTCGCGGGCCAGCAGCAGGGCCTGGAGGTTGGACTGCGTACCGCCGCTGGTGAAGATGCCGTCGGCGGCCGGGCCGAGCCCGATGCGCTCGGTGGTCCAGTCGATCAGCCGGCGCTCGATGAGGGTGCCGCCCGCGCTCTGGTCCCAGGTGTCGAGGGAGGAGTTGATCGCGGAGAGCACGGCCTCGCCGAGCACGGCGGGTATGACGACCGGGCAGTTGAGGTGGCCCAGGTAGCGGGGGTGGTGGAAGTAGACGGCGTCGCGGAGGTAGACCTCGCCGAGCTCGTCGAGGGCTGCGGCGGCATCGCCCAGCGGCCGGTCGAGGTCGATCGCGTCGACGACGGAGGAGAGCTCGTCGACACCGACCCCGCTGAAGGGGCGCTCGGTGGCGGCGAGGGTGGCCGCGACCCGTTCCACTCCTGCGGAGACGGTGCTCCGGTAGTGCTCCGCAGTCGTGTTGTTGAGCAGGTGCGAACGCATGAAGGGGTCCTCCCGGGTGAGGGGAACTTCATCGCGGCCTCCGGGCAGGAAGAGGGTGCGAGGGCGCGATGTCGAAGTAAGGGGAGCCTAACCTAACTCGAAATCGATCGTTCCCCGCCCCCCGGGGGTGCGTAGGTTGTCCGCTTTGCTTCTGCTATCCGCTTGGTTGCTCGTTCTGCTTCGCTTTTGGGTGATCTGCGCCGCTGCTCCGGGGGCCGTCGCAGTCTGGGCTACGCGTGCTTGTGCTTGTGCTCGTGCGCCTACGTCTGCGTCTGCGTCTTTGCTTCGACTTCCCGCGCCTGTTCCGCGCTGAGTCCGCGACGCCAGTACGCGGCGGACGTCACCCGCGCGGGTTCGAAGCCCCGCTCCCGGACCAGGTGGTGGTGCAGTGCCCGCACCCCGGACGCCTCGCCCGCGATCCACGCGTACGGCGTGCCCCCGGGCAGCTCGGCGGCGCGCACGGCCTCCACGTCGCAGACGGCCCCCTCGTTCCGGACGAGCCAGCTGATCCGGGCCTTCGCCGCGGTGTTCAGCGCCTGCCGGTCCTCGGTGTGCGGGACCTCCAGCCAGACCCGGGCCGGCAGCCCCGTGGGCAGCCGCTCCAGGGCGGCGGCCGCGGCGGGCAGGGCGGTCTCGTCGGCCCGGATCAGCACCCAGTCGGTGTGGGCCGGCGGCCGGAAGCGTACGGCGGCGTTGTCCGCCACGGTGGGGCCCAGCACCTTCAGCCGGTCGCCGGGTGCGGCCGTCATCGCCCAGCGGGAGGCGGGGCCGCCGTCGCCGTGCAGGACGAAGTCGAGATCGACCTCGGTGGAGCCGTCGGCCCGCAGCCGCTGGGCCCGTACGGTGTACGAACGCGCCACCGTCCGTACGTCCTCGGGCAGCGCCCGCCACTTCCCGGTCCAGGTCCCGCTCCCGCCCGCCGGGGCCACGGGCTCGCGCTGCCCCGGGCGCGGCAGGAGGACCGACAGGCTCTGGTCGCGGCCCCCGCTGCTGAAGCCCTCGGCTCCCGGCCCGCCGAGCGTGATCCGGAGGATGGACGGGCCCAGCCGCCTGGTCCGCAGAACGGCCAGGTCGAAGAGCCGGAACGGGGCGGCTTCGGGGGCGGTGGCGGTCGTCGACGTCAACGGGAGCTCCTCCGGGACGGGCCGGAGCGGCGGGCGGACGGGCCCGGCTTCCGGCGGGGGCGATCCGAAGGAAGGTTAGCCTACCCTTGCCTAATGGGGTGGGCGTGTGGGCCGGGCGACCCCGGCCGCGCGCCCGCCGGTTGCGGGTCCTGGGCCCGCGCTCACCTGTTGCAGGTCCCGGCCGCCCGCCCGCCTGTTGCAGGTTCCGGCCCGCGCGCCCGTCTGTTCAGGCCCCGAGCCCGACCGGCTGCTCGGTCCCGCCCGGGGCGCCGGTCCCGCCCTGCGCGGTCCCGTCACCCGGAGGGGTCCCGCCTCCGGGGGAGTTGCCGTCCGTCGTCGCCGCGCGCCGGGCGCGGAGCCCGAACGCGCTGACGGCGGCGGCGATCAGGGCGGCGGCCAGCGGGACGACCAGGGCCGCCCGGTATCCGTCGAGGAGGGCAGCCGGTGAAGTCCCGTCCGTGGCAGCGACGTTGACGGCGGCCACGGCGGACAGCCCCAGCGCGGCGCCGAACTGGAAGGAGGTGTAGAGCAGTCCGCCCGCCACGCCTTGCTCCTCCTCGGCGATGCCGTCGGTGGCCACGATGGTGAGCGGCCCGTAGACCAGGGAGAAGGCAACGCCCAGGAGGAGCAGGCCCGGGAACATGGCCGCGTACGTCCAGTCCGCGGCGATCGGCAGGAACAGCGCGTACGACAGCGACGCGAGGAGCAGCCCGCCGAAGATGAGCCGGGCGTTGCCGTACCGCGCCACCAGCCTCGGGGTGAGGAGCGGCGAGAGGGCCGCGTCCACACCGATGACGATCAGCGCGAAGCTGGTCTGCAGGGACGACCAGCCGCGCAGTTCCTGGAGATAGAGCACGGCGATGAACTGGAAGCCGAAGAATCCCGCGGCGAACAGCAGCCCCGACACGTTGGCGCGGACCAGCGACCCGCAGCGGAAGATGCCCAGGCGCACCAGCGGTGAGGAGGAGGCGCGTTCGATGAGGACGAACGCGAGGAAGAGGAGCAGGGCCGCGCCGATCGTGACGACGGTCGTCGAGGCCGCCGCGTGCGCGGCCCGCTCGACGCCGAAGACGAGCAGCAGGATCCCGGCGGTGACGGTGACCGCTCCGGCCAGGTCGACGCCCTTGCCGGTGCGGTCCGGGCGGGGCGAGACGGGCACGAGTGCGAGCGCGGCGACCAGGATGGCGAGGGAGAGGATGACCGGCGCGAAGAACACCCAGCGCCAGTCGATGGCGGAGAGCAGCCCGCCGACGACCAGGCCGATGGAGAAGCCGCCCGCGGCGGTGCCCGAGTACACGAGCAGGGCCTTGTTGCGCTGCGGCCCCTCCGGGAAGCCGGTGGTGATGATCGACAGGCCGGCCGGGGTCATGAAGGCCGCGGCGATCCCCGTCACGAAGCGGGCGAGGATCAGCATCCAGCCCTCGGTGGCCAGGCCGCCCAGCCCGGAGAAGAGCAGGAACACCACGAGCCAGAGGATGAACATCCGGCGACGGCCGAACAGGTCGGCCGCCCGTCCGCCCAGCAGCATGAAACCGCCGTAGCCCAGGACGTACGCGCTCATCACCCACTGGAGCGTGCCGGTCGGCAGGTCCAGATCCTCACGGATCGCGGGCATGGCCACGTTGAGCATGGCCACATCGATGCCCTCAAGGAAGATCGCGCCGCACAGGACGAGCAGCACGCCCCAGGCGCGTCCGGTCATGCGGTCACTGCTCGGACCCGAAAGGGATGGTGATGAGGACACGGGACTTCTCCTTGTGCGCGGACGAAACGGGCGCGGTGCAGTGCCGCAACAGCGGTCAGGTGGTACGGGGTTCGCGTGCGGAGGCCTCAAGCAGCGCGAAGCAGAGGCGAGTTACCGAACTGCAGGTCGGTTCCCTCTTGTAACCACTTGAAGCTTGCGGCACCGTGGGGAGGTATGGAAGAAGGCACTTCGAAGTCACCGAGTCACTGCGCGGATACCGGCGTCGGGCAGGACTACGACATCAGTCAGTGGGACGTCCGCGAGGGATGCGAGGTGCGGCAGATCCTCGACCGCGTCGCGGACAAGTGGTCGCTCCTCGCCATCGCCCACCTGGAACGCCGCACGCTGCGCTTCTCCGAGCTGCGCCGGCTGATCGAAGGCATCAGTCAGCGCATGCTGACGGTGACCCTGCGTCAGCTCGAACGCGACGGACTGGTGCGGCGCACGGTCTACCCCGTCGTCCCGCCGCGCGTGGAGTACGAGCTCACGGAGCTGGGCGCGACGCTGCACACGACGATCCGGTCCCTGGTCGACTGGACCGAGAGTCACCAGCAGGAGATCGCGAAGGCGCGCGCCGACTACGACAGCCGTCAGGGCGTCGGGGCGCCCGCCCCCTGATGGGCGTCTCGCCAGGTCCACGCGGCCCGGTCGGCGCCGCACCGCGGTGAACCGGAGACCACACCTCAGCGAAACGCCGTGTCGCGCGTGGACGAGGGCGACTGCGAGCGTGCCGTGCGGCGCATGGCGGGTGCCCAGGGTCCTCAAGGTCGAGTCCGCCCTCGGGCGGGTGCGCCGTCCGGTGGCGAACTGCGCCACCCCGCCGGTTCATCCGGCACCCTGACGTCCCCTGGGCGCGGGTGCGGGCTGTCCGATCAGAGACAGGCCCGGCCGGGAACGGCTGCGGTCTCCTTTCCTTCGGCACGCAGCTCGACGAAAGCCATGATCGCGGCGACGATGGCCAGGACGACGATGTAGACCCCTACGAGGAAGTCGGCGGTGCCTTCCGCGGCAGAAGTGCAGGTCGTTGCCCACGTGTCACGCTGCGTGCGAGTACCGTTCGAGAGGCCGGGGCGGGGACGTCAGGCCGTGTCCTACCGGACCAGCCGACTCGTGAACCCGGCGTCGACCAGGCGCTCGTACGCCGCCGCGACCTCGTCCGGGACGGGCTGCTCGGTCATGAAGCCCTGAGCCGGGTAGACGAGCAGCCTGTGCAGGGTGCCGACGAGCATGTCGATGACCATCCGGTCGTCCCCGATCGAGGTCACGTACTCCTCGAACGTCATCGGGCTAGACGCGCTGACGACGTCCACGCCCGGCCACAGCCTGCGGGCCGTGGCGTACGACCGCCGCTCCTCGTACGGCTTGCTGACCAGCAGCACGGATTCCACGTCCACCCCGGCCTCGTCGAGGACGGCCCGCGAGAACCGGATGTTCTCCCCGGTGTTGCGCGCCTTCGGCTCGACGAGAACGGCGGAGTCCGGCACACCGAGTGCGAGGGCCCGCTCCCGGTAGTGCACGGCCTCTCCGCGAGGCATGCGGTGGCGGGTGGTGGGGCTGGTCGCGCCGGTGAACACGATGAGGGGGGCCAGCCCGCGCAGGTAGAACCCTGCCGATACGTCGGCCACTCCCAGGTCATGGCTGCCGAGCCCGACGATGACCGAACAGGGGCGGGGCGTGTGGTGCATGAGGTGGTGGTTCCACACCTGCCGGGCGTCCGACCAGGACTGGGGGGAGATCATGACGTATTACCCTTCCTCCGAGCCGAGTCGGGTACCGCGAAGTCGTACGTCCACCGGAACCTGGACGCGGCGTGCACGCCGATGGCGAACTCGACCACCGTTCCGTCTGCGGTGAAGGCGGTTCGATGGAGCTCCACCACGGCTTCACCGCTCGGAAGCTGGAGCAGTTTCACCTCCTCCGGCATCGCGGGGCGGGCGAACAGCTCCTCACGCATGTGGTTGATCTCGTACCCGGCGTCGTACAGGACGCGGAACCCTCCACCGCGCCCCGCAGGGCCGGGCGCCGGGTCGACGAGGCGTGTCCCCTCGACATGTTCGGGGCGGTAGTAGCTGGTCAGGGTGTGAGTGGGGTGGCCGCTCTCCTTGACCAGGCGAGCACGCGCGTACACATCGGACCCTGGTCGCAGACCAAGGGCGACGGCAACGGCCGCCGTCGCCCCGACGCGGCTGACCGTCTGCGTCTGGTCGCCACGGTTGTGCGGCCGTCCTGAGGCGACTCGGTCCGCGATGAAGGCGACTTCGTCGCCGTCGCGCCACTTCGCCTTGTCGTAGCGGTCGATGCCTAGCCGCTTGAGTGCCGTCGGCGGCCGCACGACCGTGCCGTGACCGCGCGAGGAAGTGACCAGACCTTCCGCCTCCAACGCCTTGTACGCCGCATGAACCGTGGACTTGGAGCCTTCGCCTGCTGCCACGAGATCCCTGATGTGCGGCAGCTGCTGGCCCGGCGCGTACTCGCCGCTCCTGATGCGTTCGGCCAGTTTGTCGGCCAGGTTCCGCCACTTGGGCGCCATGCGTCGCTCCTCTCAACAGGAGCAGTCGAGCACAGCAGGGAGCGGTCTGACAGTCCCGGGACTGCGCGTCGCGATGAGCTGGACTTGAGATGGCGGAGAACAGTGGTGGGCGGCAATACCTCTCTCGACTCATGCGGGAGCTGGGCAGCGACGGAGTCCTCATCGTCCCGAACGCCGACCCCGGCCAGGGTGGCATCGACGCCGACCTCGTCCCCGGCGCCGCGCTCCGATGGCCGCCCTGCGAGTGTGGGTATTCACTGTGCCCCGACCTGGTGCCGCCGGAGGGCGACCAGTGACCACGAGCTGACACGTCCGCCCCGGACGCCGTGAAAGCAGCTCTCGGCGTCCGGGGCGGTCAGTGCGTCAGGTGGTGCGGCTCAGCCCGGCAGCCCCAACTCCCGCGCGATCAGCATCCGCTGCACCTCGCTCGTCCCCTCGCCGATCTCCAGGATCTTCGAGTCGCGCCACATCCGCGCCACCGGGTACTCGTTCATGAAGCCGTAGCCGCCGTGGATCTGCGTCGCCTCGCGGGCGTTGTCCACCGCGACCGTGGAGGAGTACAGCTTCGCGATCGCCGCCTCCTTCTTGAACGGCTCGCCCGCCACCAGCCGCGACGCCGCGTCGCGCCAGCCCACGCGGGCCATGTGGGCCCGCATCTCCATGTCGGCGATCTTGAACTGGATCGCCTGGTTCGCGCCGATCGGCTTGCCGAACGCGTGGCGCTCGGCCGCGTACTTCACCGACTCGTCCACACAGCCCTGCGCCAGGCCCGTGGCCAGCGCCGAGATCGCGACCCGGCCCTCGTCCAGGATCCGCAGGAACTGCGCGTAGCCCCGGCCCGGTTCGCCCAGCAGGTTCGACGCCGGGACGCGGACGTCGGAGAAGGACAGCTCCCGGGTGTCCGAGGCGTTCCAGCCGACCTTGGAGTACGGGGCGGCGACCGTGAAGCCGGGGGTGCCGGAGGGGACGATGATCGCGGAGATCAGCGGGCGGCCGTCCTCCTTGTGGCCGGTCACCGCGGTGACCGTGACCAACTCGGTGATGTCCGTACCGGAGTTGGTGATGAAGCACTTCGAGCCGTTGATCACCCACTCGTTCGTTGCCTCGTCCAGCACCGCGGTCGTGCGCGTGCCGCCCGCGTCCGAGCCGCCGTCCGGTTCCGTCAGGCCGAACGCGCCGAGCGCCTCGCCCGAGCAGAGCTTCGGCAGCCACCGACGCTTCTGCTCCTCCGTGCCGAACAGGTGCAGCGGCATCGCGCCCAGCGAGACCCCGGCCTCCAGGGTGATCGCCACCGAGGAGTCGACCCGGGCCAGCTCCTCCAGGGCGATCCCGAGCGCCAGATAGTCGCCGCCCATGCCCCCGTACTCCTCCGGGAACGGCAGCCCGAACAGGCCCATCCGGCCCATCTCGCGCACGATCTCGTACGGGAACTCATGGCGTTCGTAGAAGTCGCCGATCTTCGGCGCGACCACGTCGTGCGCGAACGCCTCGACCGTGCGGCGCAGTTCCTCGTGCTCGGCGGTCAGCCGGTGGTCCAGAGACATGGGGTAACTCACTCCTTGTGGGAGGCGGGAGAAGAGGAGAGGGAGGGGCTGGGAGGCGTCCGGCGGATCACGGCCGGACACCCCCCAGGGCGCGGACCGTGCGCGATGGGCTCGGCCGGCCCAGGTGTTCGGCCAGCCAGACGCTGGCGGCGGTCAACGCGTCGAGGTCGACGCCCGTCTCGATGCCGAGGCCTTCGAGCATCCACACGAGGTCCTCGGTGGCGAGATTGCCCGTGGCGCTCTTCGCGTACGGGCAGCCGCCCAGGCCGCCCGCCGACGCGTCGACCGTGCTCACCCCGTGCTGGAGCGCCGCCAGCGTGTTGGACAGTGCCTGGCCGTACGTGTCGTGGAAGTGGACGCCGATGGAGGGTGTCGCCACGCCCGCCTCGTTCAGGGCTGTCAGCAGCGCCGTCACGTGGCCAGGCGTCGCCACCCCGATCGTGTCGCCCAGCGACAGCTCGTCGCAGCCCAGGTCCATCAGCGCCTTCGCGACGCCGACCACCCGCGCCACCGGCACCGCGCCTTCCCACGGGTCGCCGAAGCACATCGACAGATACCCGCGCACGTGTGCCTTCTCCGCCTTGGCGCGGGCCACCACCGGCTCGAACATGGCGAGGGACTCGTCCACGGTCCGGTTCAGGTTGCGCGCGGCGAACGTCTCCGTCGCCGAGCCGAACACCGCGATCGACCGGGCCCCGAGCGCCAGCGCCCGGTCCAGTCCGCGTTCGTTCGGCACGAGGACCGGGAGGGAGACGTCACCCACGTCCGCGATGTCCCCGAGAAGGGGGAACAGGGCTTCCGCGTCAGCCAGTTGGGGCACCCACTTCGGGTGCACGAAGCTCGTCGCCTCGATGGTGGTCAGGCCGGCCACCGCCAGGCGGCGGATGAACTCCGCCTTCACCTCCGTCGGGACGACGCCCTTCTCGTTCTGGAGGCCGTCCCGGGCCCCCACCTCGTGGATCCGGACCCGGGCGGGCAGCCCGGGGGCCGGGACCTTCATGGGGAGCGTGCGTGTGCTCATGCGTCCTCCTGATCCGAAGCGGCCGCCACCGGAGCTACTACCGCCAGGACCTGGTCCATCGCCACTGTCGCGCCCGCCGTGACGTCCAGCTCGGTCACGGTCCCCGCGTGCGGGGCGGAGATCACGTGCTCCATCTTCATCGCCTCCACCACGAGCAGGCTCTGACCGGCCACGACCTCGTCCCCGACGGCCACCTTCACCACCGTGACCGTGCCCGGCATCGGGGCCGCCAGCGTGTCCGCCCCGCCCCGGCCCGCCCCGCTCAGGGACGCCTCCACCGGGTCGTGGTCCTGGACGTGCCAGGTGTCGCCGTCCCGGCCGAGCCAGTCGCCGGAGCGGTGGAAGTGGCCCACCGTGCCGTCGAGTTCGACCGTGACGCGGTCCGGCGTGACCATCGCTCCCGCCGGAGCCCCGTACGTCACCGGGTCCGCGCCCGACACCCGCAGCGGGAAGCGCGGTGGCGTCGGCACACCCCCCGTCCGCCACCCGCTCGGCACCGAGAACGGGTCGGTCCAGCCGCCCGCGTCCGGCCGGGGCTCCAGCGCGTCCCGGCGGACCGCGGCGGCCGCCGCGTACACCTCGTCCGGCACCCCGTCCGGCACCAGGCCCGCCGCCTCGCGCTCCACCAGACCGGTGTCCAGGTCGCCGGCGACCACGTCCGGGTGGGCCAGCAGGCGGCGCAGGAAGCCCGCGTTGGTCGGGACGCCCAGGATCACCGTGTCCGCGAGGGCCGCCCGCAGCTTGCGCAGGGCGCTCGCGCGATCGGGGCCGTACGCGATGACCTTCGACAGCATCGGGTCGTACAGGCTGCCCACCGGCACGCCCTCGCTGAGCCCCGAGTCCGTCCGCACCCCGCCGCCCTGCGGTTCGCGCAGCGCCAGCACCGTACCGCCGGAGGGCAGGAAGCCGCGGGAGGGGTCCTCGGCGCAGATCCGGGCCTCGATGGCGTGGCCCGTCAGGCTGATGTCTCGCTGTGCGTACGGGAGTTGCTCGCCGGACGCCACCCGCAGCTGCCACTCCACCAGGTCAATCCCCGTGATCAGCTCGGTCACCGGGTGCTCGACCTGGAGGCGGGTGTTCATCTCCATGAAGTAGTACGAGGCGGGGTCGTCGCCCGGGACGATGAACTCCACCGTGCCCGCACCGGCATACCCGCAGGAGCGCGCCGCCTGTACGGCCGCCTCGCCCATCGCCGCCCGGGTGTCCGGAGTGAGCAGAACGCTCGGGGCCTCCTCGATGATCTTCTGGTGGCGGCGCTGGAGCGAGCACTCGCGCTCACCGAGGTGGATCACGTTGCCGTGGGTGTCGGCCAGCACCTGGATCTCGATGTGGCGCGGCCGGTCGATCCACCGCTCCACCAGCAGGGTGTCGTCGCCGAAGGAGGCGCGGGCCTCGCGCCGCGCCGCCGTGATCTCCTCCGCCAGCACCGCCGCGTCGCGGACCAGGCGCATGCCCTTGCCGCCGCCGCCCGCCGAGGGCTTGAGGAGGACCGGGGTGCCGATCTCCCGCGCCGCTTCCTCCAGTTGGGCGTCGGTCAGACCGCTGCCCGAGGATCCGGGGACCACCGGGACCCCGGCCGCCGCGACCGTCTCCTTGGCCCGGATCTTGTCGCCCATGAGCGAGATCGCGGCGGCGGGCGGGCCGATGAAGACCAGCCCCGCGTCCGCGCAGGCAGCGGCGAAGGCGGCGTTCTCCGCGAGGAAGCCGTAGCCGGGGTGCACGGCCTGCGCGCCGGTGCGGCGGGCCGCCTCCAGCAGGGCGGGCACCGAGAGATAGCTCTCCGACGCGGCCGGCGGGCCGATCCGTACCGCCGTGTCCGCCTCCCGTACATGCCGGGCGTCCGCGTCCGCGTCGCTGAAGACCGCGACCGAGCGCACTCCCTGTTCCCGCAGGGTCCGGATCACCCGGACCGCGATCTCGCCGCGGTTGGCGACCAGAACGGTGTCGAACATCGTCATCTGTTCCTCACATCCGGAAGACGCCGAAGCCGGGCCCGGCCGGGTCCTTCTGGGGCAGCGGGGCATTGGCGCAGGCGGTCAGGGCGAGGCCCAGCACCTGCCGGGTGTCCACGGGGTCGATCACGCCGTCGTCCCAGAGCCGGGCGGTCGCGTAGTACGCGTTGCCCTGGGTCTCGTACTGGGCGCGGATCGGGGCCTTGAACGTCTCCTCGTCCTCGGCGCTCCAGTCGTCGCCGAGCTGGTCGCGCTTGACGGTGGCGAGGACCGAGGCGGCCTGCTCGCCGCCCATCACCGAGATCTTGGCGTTCGGCCACATCCACAGGAAGCGCGGCGAATACGCCCGGCCGCACATGGAGTAGTTGCCCGCGCCGTACGAACCGCCGACGACGACCGTCAGCTTCGGCACGCGGGTGCAGGCCACGGCCGTGACCATCTTCGCGCCGTGCTTGGCGATGCCGCCCGCCTCGTAGTCCCGGCCGACCATGAAGCCGGAGATGTTCTGGAGGAAGACGAGCGGGATGCCACGCTGGTCGCACAGCTCGATGAAGTGCGCGCCCTTCTGGGCCGACTCGGAGAACAGGATCCCGTTGTTCGCGACGATCCCGACCGGGTGGCCGTGGATCCGGGCGAAGCCGGTGATCAGCGTCGTGCCGTACTCCGCCTTGAACTCCTGGAACCGCGAGCCGTCCACCACCCGGGCGATCACCTCGCGTACGTCGTACGGGGTACGGGAATCCACCGGGACCGCGCCGTACAGCCCCGCCGGGTCCGCCTTCGGCTCCTCGGCCGGCTCGACCGACCAGGGGAGCGGGGCGCGGTCCGGGAGCGTCGCGACGATGTTGCGGACGATCCGCAGGGCGTGCGCGTCGTCCTCCGCGAGATGGTCGGTGACCCCCGACGTACGGGAGTGGACCTCGCCGCCGCCCAGCTCCTCCGCCGTGACGACCTCACCGGTGGCGGCCTTCACCAGCGGCGGGCCGCCGAGGAAGATCGTGCCCTGGTTGCGGACGATGACGGCCTCGTCGCTCATCGCCGGGACGTACGCCCCGCCCGCCGTGCAGGACCCCAGCACCGCCGCGATCTGCGGAATGCCGGCCCCCGACATCCGGGCCTGGTTGTAGAAGATCCGCCCGAAGTGGTCCCGGTCGGGGAAGACCTCGTCCTGCATCGGCAGGAACGCGCCGCCCGAGTCGACCAGGTAGAGGCAGGGGAGACGATTCTCCAGCGCCACCTCCTGCGCGCGCAGGTGCTTCTTCACGGTCATCGGGTAGTACGTGCCGCCCTTGACGGTCGCGTCATTGGCGACGATCACGCACTCGCGGCCACTGACCCGCCCGATCCCGGCGATCACCCCGGCCGCCGGGGCCGCACCCCCGTACAGCCCCTCGGCCGCCAGTGGCGCCAGCTCCAGGAACGGCGAGCCCGGGTCGAGAAGGGCGTCCACCCGGTCCCGGGGGAGCAGCTTGCCGCGGGCCTCGTGGCGGGCCCGTGCCTTCTCACCCCCGCCCAGCCGTGCCGTGGCGAGGCGTCCCGCCAGCTCGTCGGAGAGCGCGCGATGCGCCGCCTCGTTGGCCTGCCAGGCCGCCGAGGCGGGATCGGCCGCGCTCGCCAGGACCGGTGCCTGCTGCATCGTGTCGAGCCCCCTTGCCCGTACCGCGATAGTCAGCCGCCGCCGTGGTCGGCCGCTGCTGTTAATGAGCGTTAACGCGTTTCCATCAGGTTAACGAGCGCTAACGACCCTGTCTAGAATGAATCCTCATGAGCACCCATGCCACCGCCCGCGTCGCGGCTCCCACCCGCCGCGAGCAGATCCTCCGGGAGGCCGCCCGGCTCTTCGCCGAGCGCGGCTTCCACGGTGTCGGCGTCGACGAGATAGGCGCCGCCGTCGGGATCAGCGGTCCCGGCCTCTACCGCCACTTCCCCGGCAAGGACGCGATGCTCGCCGAGCTCCTGGTGGGCATCAGCGAACGCCTGCTGGAGGGCGGGCGGCTGCGGGTCACGGAGGACGCCGCCCGGGGCGACGGCTCCCCGGAGGCCCTCCTGGACGCGCTCATCGAGGGCCATATCGACTTCGCCCTCGACGACCGCCCCCTGATCACCCTCCACGACCGCGAGCTGGACCGGCTGCGCGACACGGACCGCAAGCGGGTGCGCCGGCTCCAGCGCGAGTACGTCGAGGTCTGGGTCGGCGTCGTCCGCGCCCTGTATCCGTCGCTGGCCGAGAACCGGGCCCGCGTCACCGTGCACGCCGTCTTCGGCCTGCTGAACTCCACCCCGCACCTGGCCCGCCCCGAGGCCCTGCCCGGCCGCGCGGCGACCGCGGCCCTGCTGCACCGACTGGCGCGCGGGGCGTTCGCGGCCGCGGAACCCTCCTGAGCAGCGGTTTCGAAAAAGGCCGTCAGCGGCGGCCGACGGCCCGGATGTCCTGCAGTTCGGTCAGCCGCCGCACGACGGCGATGGACAGGGCGATGCCCGGGACGCACAGCAGGTTCAGGAAGATGCCCCAGTGGGTGGCCGAGAGCATCCGGTCGAAGTAGATGGCGTTCGGATAGTCGACCGCGCCCCTCATCACATCGGGGAGGAAGAGGACGACGGTGGCACTGACGCTGAAGGCGATGCTCCACGCCCACCACAGGCTGAGCAGCCGCCGCCCCGGCCACCGCCGGGTGGTCTGCCAGCCCCACTCGTCGGGCCTGCCGCGGTGCCGGTCCTGGAGCGAGGCGTACCAGATGTCGAAGGTGATCCTGGCCGGGATGATCCAGCTGGCGACCGGGATGAACCAGCTGCCGATCGCCATACCGGGGGAGTAGCGGTGCTCACCCGGCGCGAACCCCTCGGCGTTGGTGCGTACGCGCCAGAACCACACCAGCGTGGTGGCGCCCCCCGCGAGTATCAGCAAGCTGTCCACCAGGATCAGCGTGTCCGCCTTCCCGACCAGCGTCTCGACATCGGTCCACAGGGCGAAATCCGCCTCCTGCCAGTCGCCGATCTCCCCCGCGAAACCGAGGAGCATCACGACGGCCACGCACTTGAAGGCGATGTAGACCCCGTAGATCCAGGACAGCGCGATAGCCAGACTCTCCGGCGACCGGAACGCCGAACGCTGCGCGGACCAGTGCGTGGCGGGCGCGGCGGGCGCGGCGGGGGGTGAGGGGAGTGAGTGCGGCGGCCGGGACGAGGGGGAGCGCTCCTGGCGTACGTAATGGGGTCGCGGGACGGGTGCCGGTGCGGCGGCGGGGCCGGATGCGGCGGGCGTCCGGCCCTGGTGGGAGGGCGCGGGTGCCGGTTCCGGCGAGGGGGCTCGGCGGGAGGGCGCGGGTGCGGGCCCTGCGGCCGTCGGACGCTCCGGAGGCGGCGGCATGGGCCCGGTCGGGCGCGGGGCCGCTTGCGGGGCGGGGCCCGGGGACGCGGCGATCGTCGGTACGTACGCGAGCGGGGCGGACGGCGGCGGTGGCGGCGCGGCGGAGGAAGCCGAGGAACGGTCGCCCGCGGGGTGAGAGCCCGGCGGACCGTCTCCCGGTTCGGGCGTGTCCGGCCCCGGCCGGGGGTCTCCCGGGGCGGCGGGGGACGCCGGCGGGCGGTCGCCCGGTCCGGGCGTGCCCGATGGGCTGTCTGCGGGCCCGCCCGTGGCCGGCCGGCCGGCGTCACCGGGTTCGGGCGGACCCGCCACGCCCCCGGCACCCCCGCCGGAGCCCACCGCACCGCCACCGTCCCCCTCCGGCCGCCACTCTCCCTGGGACGCCGCTCGTCCGGAGATCCGGGCGACCTCGGCGATGGCGCGGGCGGGCAGCCACGGTTCGGCTTCGGCGCTGTCGTCCAGCAGGGCGGCGTACGGGGCCAGCCGGGCGGCCAGGGCAGGGGCGCCGGGGCGGTCGGTGTGCTCCTTGGCCAGGCACTCCGCGACCAGTGGGCGCAGCTCGGCGGGGACGTGGTCCAGTTCGGGGGCGTCCTGGACGACCGCGTACATCAGCGCGTGCTGGTTGGTGGAGTCCGGCACGGGGAAGGGCAGCCGGCCGGTGGTCGCGAACACCAGCACGCCGCCCAGGCCGAAGACGTCACTGGCGGGCGAGAGGGTGCGGCCCAGCACCTGCTCGGGCGACATGTAGCCGGGGGACCCCACCGACGCCCCGGTGCGGGTCAGCCCGCCGCCGGTCGAGGCGTCGACGAGCTTGGCCACCCCGAAGTCGATGAGCCGGGGCCCCTCGACAGTGAGCAGGATGTTCGACGGCTTCACATCGCGGTGCACCAGCCCCGCCGCGTGCACCGCCTCCAGGGCTCGGGCCAGCCCGGCCGCCAGGGCCCCGGCGCTGCGGGCGGGCAGCGGCCCCTGCGCCGCCACCAGCCGCTGGAGCGGCAGACCGGGGACGAACTCGGTCGCCACCCAGGGCCGTTGCCCGCCCGCACCCGGCTCCGCGTCCACGACCTGGGCGATGCCTTCGGCACGTACCAGACTCGCGGCCTCGATCTCGCGCGCGAAGCGCACGCGGAAGTCGGGATCCTCGGTGTATCCGTACCGGATGGACTTCAGGGCGACCCGCTCGCCCCCGCCGCCCTCCGCCAGGTACACCGTCCCCATGCCGCCCTCGCCCAGCCGCGCCAGCAGCCGGTACGGCCCTATCCGGGCGGGATCCGCCTGGTCCAGCGGCCACATGATTCGGTCCTCCCCCATGACGCCCGTCATCTGACGCCTGCCATCCGACACCTGCACACCGTCAGCCGAAACCGATCTTGCGATCGTGGCAGTAGCCTGCCCGACACAGGAGCGTGCACGCCAGTCCGCGGCCCGGGGCGGTGCGCGTGCTCAGCCCTCCCTGGTCCGTACGGTGACGTGGTCGACCCGCATCGGGTGGCCCGGCTCCGTGTCCGGTCCGGCCGTCGCGCCGTCCGCCTCCGGGAGCTTGCCGCCGATCGCCACGTTCAGGATCAGGAACACCCCGTGATCCACCGCCTGTTGCCAGGTCCGCCTGTCCATCCGGTCGGCGCGCACCCGGTGGTACACCCGGCCGTCCAGATACCAGCGCACCTCCTCCGCGCCGGGGGAGAGGTCGACCTCCACGGCGTACGTGTGGAACTCCGTACGGCAGTCCGCGCACGTCTGCGGCCCCGACGTCAGCCCCACGGGCTCCTCGCACGGGCCGCCCTCCAGCACCCCGCAGTGCATCGAACCGAACACGGTGTCCCGGCCGTTGACGGACTCCATGATGTCCAGCTCACCGACCCCGGGCCAGCCGGTGTACCCGTCGCGCAGCGAGTCGCCCAGGGTCCAGAACGCGGGCCAGTAGCCCGCCGCCTCCGGGCCCGTCACATCCGGCAGCGCGATCGACGCCTCGATCCTCAGCACCCCGCCGGGCGGCGGCGCGAAGTCGGACCGTACGGTCGTGATCCGCCCCGAACTCCACTGCCCGTTCTCCCGGGTGGGCACGATCTCCAGTGCGCCCTCGCCGTCCACGCGCACGTTGTCGGTCGAGTCGGTCATGGTCTCGATCTCGCCGGTACCCCACTGCGGAGCCGGGCAGCCGGGGTAGCAGGTGCCCAGGTCGTACTGCCAGTCGGCGGAAGAGGGGCGGCTTCCCGCCGGGCCCTCGAAGTCGTCGCGCAGCAGCTCGGTCCAGCCGTCCTTCCCGGGCGCGGGAGGAGGCATCGGTCGAGCGGGGTCGCCGGCCGGGGGCAGGGCGCCCGCCTCCGTCAGCAGCCGCTCCAGCCGGGGGGTCAGCACGGTGGCCGCCACGTTCGTCAGGTGGGCGTCGTCCCGGTAGAGCAGGATCCGGTCCCGTACCGCAGGGCAGGTCGGGCCGTTCCCCGGGCACAGCACCGGGTTCACGCTGACGGACCGCACGCCCGGTAGCGCCCCCGACGCGATCCGCCGCGCCAGCGGGTCGGCCGGAACCGCGTCCGCCCGGCTGAACGCGCAGGCGGCGGTGTCGTCCGGAGCGCCGGAGACGCACGCCGGGATGTCCGTCCCCGGTACGGGGGTGTCCTCGATGTACACGATCGGGACGCCGGTCGCCCGCAGCGGCTTCAGCGTCTTCTCCCAGGCGGCGGTCAGGAGCTTCTCGTCGGTGGTGTACCGGTTGAGCGAGGCGATCACGATGAGCCGGGGCCTGGGCCCCGTACGCAGGCGGTCCAGGGCGTCGGCCCGCCAGGTGTCGCACTCCCGGTAGACACGCCCCAACTGGGGGTTCTTCACCGTCAGTTCCGGCAGCGGGCAGCCCTGCTTCACCAGCTCCTGGAGCGCCCAGCCGCGCTGGGAGGCCAGCGCGAGCAGCGGCGAGAACCACTGGCCCGCGTGCGAGTCGCCGAGCAGCACCACACGGTCCGGGCTGTCCACCGCCCCGAACAGGCACTCCGGGCTGCGGGTCACCGCCGGGGCGACCTGGCAGGCCCCGTCCGGCGGGAAGTCCTTGCGCGCCTGGGCCGGGCCCGGCACCAGCGGGCCGTCCGCGAGCGCCGAACCGTCGGTCCGGGCGAGCAGCGAAGGACCGGCGGCCGCACCCGGCGGGAGACCCTTGGCGTCGACCGGGCCTGCCGGGCCCATCAGGTGCAGCGTCGTGGTGCCGACGACCAGCGCGAGCACGACCGGCAGGACGATGGCGGAGATCCCCACCGCCAGTCCCCGGCGCGGGAGTTCGGAGACCGTACGGCTGCGGCGCAGCGGCTGCTCGACCCAGCGCATCGTGGCGAGGGCGGGCAGCGCGGCCGCCAGCGTCAGCGCCGTCTTCGCGGGCCAGCCGAGCGCCCCGAGCCGCGCCTCGGCGAGCACGAGCACCGGCCAGTGCCACAGATAGAGGTTGTACGAGAGCCGCCCGACCGCCCGAGGGGCCCGCCCGGCCAGCAACCGCCCGACACCGTGGGCTCCTTGGGCGTCGCGCTCGCCCCGGCCAGGGATCGCGGCGAGGATGACGGCGGCCGTGCCCAGGGTCGGGACGAGCGCCGCGTAACCGGGGTACGGGGTCGACGCGTCGTACGACACGACACACCAGACGATCGCCGCGGCCCCCGCCCACCCGCACATCAGCCGCAGCGGACGCGGCCCGCGCAGCAGATGCCAGGGCAGCAGCGCCAGCAGCGCGCCGACGGCGAACTGCCAGACCCGCGAGGGCGTTCCGAGGTACGCGAGCGAGACGGAGTCCCGCGTCCAGTACAGGGACAGCGCGAACGAGGCGACGGCCACGGCGGCGGTGACGAGCGCCACGACCGCGCGCACGGCCCGCCCCCGGCGGACCGCACGGGCGGCGACCAGCACGGTCACCGCCAGCAGCGGGGCCCAGAACAGGTAGAACTGCTCCTCGACGGCGAGCGACCAGAAGTGCAGCAGCGGACTCTGGTCGTGCCCGGCGGCCAGGTAGTCGGTCTGCTGGGAGACGAACCGCCAGTTGGCGACGGACAGCGCCGCGGCGAGGACGTCCTGCTCCAGGCCGGCGCGGAGCAGCGGTACGGTCAGCCACGCCCCGGCGACCGCGACCGCCGCGAGGACGACCGCGGCGGAGGGCAGCAGCCGTCGGGCCCGGCGGGAGAAGAAGTCGCCGAGCCGGATCCGGCCGGTGGTGATCGCCTCCCGGACCAGGAGCCCGGTGATCAGATAGCCGGAGATGACGAAGAAGACGTCCACGCCGACGAAGCCGCCCGCCGCCCCCGGTATCTGGGCGTGGAAGGCGAGGACCGCGAGGACGGCGACCGCGCGCAGCCCCTCGATGTCGGGCCGGAACGTGGACCGGTGCGGGCTGGGCCCGGACTCGCCGCCCGAGCCGCCGGAGCCGCCCGAGCGCGGGGGTGCGGCCGACGGGGGCGGGGGAGCGGATCGCTTCCGGCGGGGGCCGTGGGCAAGGAGGAAGGGCATCGGGTGGCGCCTTTCGGGACGGCTCAACTCAGACCCACCGGCAATTGGGGGGTGGAGGAAGGAGCGGGGCTGGGTGCGTGCAGCTGCAAGGCGGAGGATTGAGGCAGATGGGGTCTCCCCTGGTCGAGCGGAGCCGAGAGCTTGGGGAAGGAGCCATGGTGATTGACGACAACGCGGGAGGGGGCCCCTCCCTGCTCGAGCGAAGCCGAGAGCTTGGGGGAGTGCGTGCCCAGCCCCGCGACGCCGCCCCCCAATTGCCGGTGGGTCACAGCCACGGGAGCATCGGGTTGACCCACCCGGAGGCGAGCAGGCCGGTGAGCAGGAGGACGGCGGAGGCGGCGAGAGTCTCGGGCCAGCGACGGGGCAGCACGCCCGTACGGGTCCGGGACCGGAGGCCGGCGAGCAGCTTGCCGGACGCGGCGGGCGTCGCCCTGCCGGCCGGGCGCAGTTCGGACAGCAGATCCCGGATCAGGGGCACGTTGATCTGCAACTGGACCAGGAGGTAGAGGCCGAGACCCCAGTTGGGCTCCCAGCCGTTACGGGCCACGGCCAGCGCGAGGCCGGTCGCGGCGGCCCCGTTGGACAGGACCAGCCAGACCAACGAGGTGCCCACGACCCGGCGGGCCATCGAGCCCGAACTCCTCTTGCTCCGGGCTGCCTTGCTCCCCGCCGCCTCGCTTCCCGCAGCCTCGCTCCGCGCATCCTCGTTCCGCGCTTCCTTGCCCTGTGCCCCTGTGGGCACCCAGGCGGCGCTGCGGCCCCGCAGGGTGTGCCAGAACGCGGTGGCGGCGGCCACGCTGGTGAGGACGTTGGCGCGGATCACCTCCACCCGCCACCGGGTCCGGCTGATCCGGGGCAGCAGCACGTGCCACAGCCACAGCGGGGCGAGGAGCGGCAGGACATGCCAGGGGCGTATGTGGTCCGGGTACCAGAACATCATCACCAGCGGCGGCAGCGGTGCGGCGAAGGTGTTCACGGCCGTGGTGAGGTAGCCGACGACGCCTTCGTAGAAGCACAGCCGCATCCGCCAGGGCGCGCGCATCCGTTGCAGCACCGGCGTGCCGAGGAGGTGCAGATTGCCCATCGCCCACCGGTACTGCTGGTTGACGAACGAGGTGACGGTGTCCGGCGAGGTGCCCTTGGCGACGAGGACGGGAACGTACTGGGTGCGGAACCCCCGCTCGTGCAGGGCGAGTCCGGTGTACAGGTCCTCGCTGTGGTCGAGCCGGGCGAAGCCGCCCGCCAGGTCGATCGCGGCCCGCCGGTAGACGGCGTTGCTGCCGCAGCAGATCGCGGCGTCGCTGGCGTCCCGCGAGGGCTGGATCCAGCGGAAGAACCACTCCTGCGCGGCCCCGGCGGCGCGCTGGATCCAGTCCATGCCCGCGTCGGTGTCGAAGCACTGCGGGCTCTGCACGATGCCGACGGCGGGGTCCGCGAGATACGGGACGAGATGGCGCAGGAAGTCCGGCCGGGGCGCGAAGTCCGCGTCCAGGATCGCGATGAACTCGGCGTCGGACAGGGTGAGGGCGTGGTTGAGGTTCCCCGCCTTCTTCAGGTGCCCCCGGTCGGGGCGTACGACGTACCGGTAGCCGTGCTCGGCCGCCAGCGCCGCCACCTCGGCCCGGTCGGCGTCGTCCAGCACCCAGACGGTGAGCGCGTCGGGCCAGTCGAGGGCGGCGACCGCGCGGTAGGCGTTGGCGAGGACGGGCAGCGGCTCGCCGCAGGTCGGCAGATAGAGGTCCACGCCCGGCAGCCCGGCGGGCCGCCAGGCACGGACGAGCACCTCGTGGGAGGCCCGGGTCAGCCGGCGCTGACGCAGGCTGTTCACGGAGGACAGCAGCAGGGCCACGACGTTGAGCCCGAGGATCGCGAGGAACGCCCACAGCGCCGGGGTCCGCAGCGCGAAGGTGAACATCGTCGCCGCCGTGAACACGAAGGCCAGCGAACTGCTCACCAGTACCCACCGGCGTTGCGGCCCGAAGTACCAGTAGAGCTCGTCGTCGGACGGAGGTTGCGGAAGGTGATGCACGGTCATAAAGCCCCCCACGGCTGTGTATGTGCCCGTTTCAGGTGGCCCACCCTAATGTCAAAGGTATAGACCACTGACCCGAGAAGGCTGCAACGGCTGGAATCGGACACCGGTTTGGCGCGACTCAATTGGTCCAGACCTCTGGGTGGTCCTATTCGAGCCCGGCACCCGCCCGACGGGGGAAGAAGCAGGTCACGCGAGGGTGAACAGCCTCGGAAGACTTGCCCGGTCGGACGTCCGACCAGGTGCCTGGCCGGGTGCCTGGCCGACCGCGGGCCGTCCGGCGGGCCGACCATGGGCCGCCCGGCGATCCGGAAACCCGGCCGGAAGTCCACCTGGAAGTCCACCCCGGCAGCCCACCCGGATCCCGGACCGTCCGCCGGGCAGCACACCGGGCGCACCCCGTCCGCCGGACAGCGCACCGGGAACACCGTCCGCCGTGCAAGACACCGGGCACGCCCCGCACACCGGACGGCACAATGGGTCCATGCCGATACCCAGCCGCGCCGCCCTCGTCGACCACCTCGTCCGTACGCGTATCGCGGGGGACGTCGCCACGCCACGCGACAACAACCTCTCCCACTACCGCAAACTCGCCAACGGTGACCGCCACTACTGGCTGGGCCTGGAGCTCGGCGACCGCTGGACCGACGAGCAGGACGTGCTCGCCGTGATGGCCGAGCGCTGCGGCGTCAACGACGACCCCGCGCACCGGCAGGGCCAGGACACCATCGACCCCGAACTGACGGTCGACGCCCTGGAGCGGATGGCGGCCCGGCTGCGCAAGGCCGCGGACGGCCGCGAGCGCGTCCTCTTCGCCACCGGGCACCCCGGCGGGATGCTGGACGTGCACCGGCAGACGGCGGACGCGCTGCGCCGCGCGGGCTGCGAGATCGTCCGCATCCCGTCCGGGCTGACCGCGGACGAGGGCCTGGTCTTCCAGTTCGCCGACGTCGCGATGCTGGAACGCGGCGCGACGCTCTGGCACACCCACTCCCCGGCCCCGATGGCCGCCATCCTGGACGCCATGGCCCACCAGGGCCGCCCGCTGCCCGACCTGGTCGTCGCCGACCACGGCTGGGCGGGCTGCGCGGGACAGCGGGGGCTGGACGCGATCGGTTACGCGGACTGCAACGACCCGGCCCTCTTCCTCGGGGAGGCGGAGGGCACCCTCCAGGTCACGGTCCCGCTGGACGACCATGTCACCGACCCGCGCTTCTACGACCCGATGACGGACTATCTGCTGCACGCGGCGGGGCTGCTGGAGGAGGAGCCGGCGCAGGAGCTGGCCGAGGAGCCCGCCGCGTAGGGATGAGGGCCGAGGGTGAGCTTCCGGCGCGGCACCTCCCGGCCGCGTCGGGGGCGGCGGATGACGAAGGCGGCGGCGGAGCCCCCCAGCGGGCGCTCAGGAGCCGGGGTGCCGCCGCGACCCGTAGCGCATCACGGGCCGCTGCCGCGACCGCTCCGAGCCGGCCCCGGCGTCGGATCCAGATACACCCGCCGGACCGACGGGAACCGCTCGCGCAACTGCGCTTCGGCCTCCTCGCAGGCCCACTCGACCTCCGCGGCGGTGGCCATGTCCCGGAAGTCGATCTTCGCGGCGATCAGGATCTCGGCCGGCCCCTGGATGAGCGTGGTCAGCTCCAGGACGTCCACGATGTGCGGCACCGACAGCAGCTCCTCGCGGACCCCGGACCGCATCGCCGGGGGCAGCGGCCGCCCGATGAGCAGTTGCGCGTTGGACCGGCCCAGCACCCAGGCCACGTACACGAGCAGCAGGCCGATCAGGCAGGACGCGATCCCGTCCCAGACCCCCGACCCCGTCAGCTGCCCGCCGAGCAGCCCGCCCGCGGCCAGCAGCAGGCCGATCAGGGCCGCCGAGTCCTCCATGACGACGGCCTTCACCGCCGTGTCCGGGGTGTGGCGCAGGTAGTACCGGTCCGGCACCCGCAGCCGTGACGCCTCGCGCCGCACCTGCTTCACCCCGGTGCGCAGCGAGTAGCCCTCCAGGAGGAAGGCGACGCCGAGCACGAGGTAGGAGATGAGCGGATCGCCCAGCTCCTCGCCCGCGACCAGCGTGTGCACCCCGTTGTGGACCGAGAACACGGCCCCGCCGACGAAGGTGGCGATGGAGGCGAGCAGCGCCCAGATGTAGCGTTCGGGGCCGTAGCCGAGGGGATGGCTCTCGTCGGCCGGTTTCCCGCTCCGCTTCAGCGCGGTGAGGAGCATGACCTCGGTGACGGTGTCGGCGACCGAGTGGGCGGCCTCGGAGAGCATCGCGCTGGAGCCGCTGATCAGCCCGGCGACGGCCTTGGCCACGGCGATGCCGAGGTTGGCGACGGCCGCGACGATCACCGTGTACGTGGACGCCCCGCCATCAGCTGTGCCATCAGCTGTGCCGCCGGCTTCGCCCTCGGTCTCGCCCCCGGCCTGGCTCCCGGCTCGCGCGTCGCTCATGGTGGGGAGTATGTCCGAAATAACGCGTCAGATGGTGCTCATCCCCGGGGGACGCGGACGACGCCTTCCTGGATGACGGTGATCGCCAGCCGCCCGTCGGCGGTGTAGATACGGGCCTGGCCCAGTCCGCGCCCGCCGGAGGCGGAGGGCGACTCCTGGTCGTACAGCAGCCACTCGTCCGCCCGGAACGGCCGGTGGAACCACATCGCGTGGTCCAGGCTCGCGCCGACCACGTCCCCGACCGCCCAGCCGCCCCGCCCGTGGGCGAGCAGCACCGAGTCGAGCAGGGTCATGTCGGAGACGTACGTGGCCAGGCAGACGTGCAGCAACGGGTCGTCGGCGAGCTTGCCGTTCGTCCGGAACCACACCTGCGAACGGGGTTCGCGCGCCTCGCCCACCGTGCCGAACGGCGGCGCGTCCACGTACCGCAGGTCCACCGCCGCCCGCGCCTCGATCAGCCGGTCCACGACCCCGGGGTCGCTGAAGCGGTCCGCGTACCGGGGCAGCATCTCGGCGGCACTCGGCAGGGTCTCCGGGTCCGGTGCGGCGGGCATGGGCGCCTGGTGCTCCATGCCCTCCTCGTACGTCTGGAAGGACGCGGAAAGGTGGAAGATCGGCTGCCCGTGCTGGACGGCGACGACACGGCGGGTGGTGAAGGACTGCCCGTCGCGGATGCGGTCGACGCTGTAGACGATGGGCGCGCCCGGGTCGCCCGCCCGCAGGAAGTACGCGTGCAGGGAGTGGGCGCCCCGGTCGGCGGGGACGGTGCGGCCCGCGGCGACGAGCGCCTGGGCCGCGACCTGGCCGCCGAACACCCGGGGCACGAGCGAACTGCGGCTCACGCCCCGGAAGATGTCCCGCTCGATCTGCTCCAGGTCGAGCAGGTGGAGCAGATCGAGCAGGGGATCGGGACTCTCGTTCATGGAGGGAACGTAACCCCTTACAGGCCCATGGACTTGGCGATGATCGACTTCATGACCTCGCTGGTGCCACCGTAGATGCGGTTGACCCGGTTGTCCGCGTACAGGCGGGCGATCGGGTACTCGTTCATGAAGCCGTAGCCGCCGTGCAGCTGGAGGCAGCGGTCGATGACGCGGTGGGCGACCTCGGTGCAGAACAGCTTCGCGGAGGCGGCCTCGGCCGCCGTCAGCTCACCGGCGTCCAGGGCCTCCAGCGCGCGGTCGGCGACGGCCTGGGCCGCGTCGACCTCGGCCTGGCAGGCGGCCAGCTCGAACTTGGTGTTCTGGAACGAGGCGACCGTCTTGCCGAAGACCGTGCGCTCCCGCACGTAGTCCGAGGCGAAGCGGACGGCGGCCGCGGCCTGGGCGTACGCGCCGAAGGCGATGCCCCAGCGCTCGGAGGCCAGGTTGGTGCCGAGGTAGCCGAAGCCCTTGTTCTCCTCGCCCATGAGGTCCTCGACCGGGACCTTGACGTCGACGAACGCCAGCTCGGCGGTGTCGGAGGTCTTCAGGCCCAGCTTGTCGAGCTTGCGGCCGACGGAGTAGCCCGCGGACTTCGTGTCGACGGCGAAGAGGGAGATGCCGAAGCGGCGGTCGTCCTCGCGCGGGGCGGCGGTGCGGGCGCAGACGATGACGCGGTCGGCGTGCACGCCGCCGGTGATGAAGGTCTTCGCGCCGTTGAGGACGTAGTGCGTGCCGTCCTCGGAGAGCTTGGCGGTGGTCTTCATGCCCGCGACGTCGGAACCGGTGCCCGGCTCGGTCATCGCGAGGGCCCACATCTCCTCGCCGGTGGCGAATTTCGGCAGCCAGCGCTTCTTCTGCTCGTCGGTGGCGAGCATCTTCACGTAGGGCAGGCCGAGCAGCGTGTGTACACCGGAGCCGCCGAAGGAGACGCCCGCGCGAGCGGTCTCCTCGTAGATGACGGCCTCGTACTTGTGCGAGTCGATGCCCGCGCCGCCGTACTCCTCGTCGACCTCGATGCCGAAGATGCCCAGCTCACCGAGCTTGAGGTAGAAGTCGCGCGGCACCTGGCCCGCGGCGAACCACTCGTCGTAGACCGGCACGACCTCGGCCGCGATGAAGGCGCGGATGGTCTCCCGGAACGCCTCGTGGTCCTCGTTGAATACCGTACGGCGCACGGGATGCCTCCTAGGTCGGCAGTCGATTCGCGGAATGCGCGGAACTCGCGGAACTCATGATGCTTGGCTAAGCGCTTGCTCAGACTCCCTTCGAAGTTACCCGCCGGTTGTGGTCGCTGTCCAGGGTGATGCTGGGCACGCGGACACGGGTGGGTCCGGCGGCCGGGCCCGATTGTCAGTGCTGTGGGGGAGTATCGGAACAACGCCGTCGGACGTATCGGGGGACCACCATGGCGATCACGAACGAGCAGCTGGCGGGACACGCGTTCCTGGCCCTGCTGTACGAGGACGACTATTTCCCGGACCACCTCCTGGACAAGGGCACGGCGGTCCTGCGCGCCCTGTGCGAGCGGATCGAGGCCGAGAAGCCCACGGACCTCACCGCCCTGTACGCGTTGACCGCGGTGGCGACCGAGGCCTTCAACGGACTGGAGGCGGAGTTCGAAGCGGCGGGCAGCGAGATGGAGACGGTCGCCCGCGAGGAGATAGGGGAGGCCTTCTGGATCATCGCGACGGCGTACGGCTTCACGGACGCGGATCCGGAGGAACTGATCGCCGAGCGCGAGTGGTGACCCGTTTCCGGATGACGGGCCGGGGCGTCGGCGGCCGTGGGAGGGTGAAGGAGTGAGGCTGGAGGACCTGGCCCGGCTGCGCCGGGCCCGCGACCGCATGGACCGCGAGTACGCCGAACCGCTCGACGTCCCCTCGCTGGCCCGCGCCGCGCTGATGTCGCCCGGCCACTTCTCCCGCAGCTTCCGCGCCGCCTTCGGCGAGACCCCGTACAGCTATCTCATGACCCGCCGCATCGAGCGGGCCAAGGCCCTGCTGCGCCGGGGCGACCTGTCGGTCACGGACGTCTGCTTCGCCGTCGGCTGTACGTCGCTGGGCTCGTTCAGCTCCCGCTTCACGGAGCTGGTCGGGGAGAGCCCGAGCGCCTACCGGGCCCGCTCCCACGACGCGGGCGAGACCATCCCCGCGTGCGTCGCCAAGATGTTCACACGACCGGTCAGGAATGGAGAAGCGGATCGCAAGCCCCGCCCGTAGCGTGAAACGCATGGACATCAAACTCTCGCAGTGCTTCATCGCCGTCGACGACCACGACCAGGCGCTCGCCTTCTACCGCGACGCACTGGGAATGGAGGTGCGCAACGACGTCGGATTCGAAGGCATGCGCTGGGTGACCGTCGGGTCTCCCGCGCAGCCGGATGTGGAGATCGTCCTCGAACCTCCGCTCGCGGACCCCAACGCCCCGGCCGCCGACCGTCGGACCATGGCCGAGCTGCTCGCCAAGGGCATGCTGCGCGGCGTCATCCTCTCCGCCGAGGATGTGGACGCGGCCTTCGAGAAGGTCCGCGCCGCGGGCGGCGAGGTGCTCCAGGAGCCGATCGACCAGCCGTACGGCGTCCGCGACTGCGCCTTCCGTGACCCCTCCGGCAACATGCTGCGCATCACCCAGGCCAAGAAGTAGCACCGCCCCCAGGGGCCGGGGCTCGATTCGGGCCCCGGCCCCGAGGCACGACCAGCAGGCTCCGCGCACCGCAGGCTCCGCACACCAGCAGGCTCCGCACACCAGCAATGGCCAGTTATGGAGAGACGACGAGCATGGCTCCGAGAACGAAGACCCAGCAGCCGCCCGCGCCGCACGCTGCCGACAGCCACGACCTGATCCGCGTGCACGGTGCGCGGGAGAACAACCTCAAGGACGTCAGCATCGAGCTCCCGAAGCGCCGGCTGACGGTGTTCACCGGAGTCTCCGGCTCGGGCAAGAGCTCGCTGGTGTTCAGCACCATCGCCGCGGAGTCCCAGCGCCTGATCAACGAGACGTACAGCGCCTTCGTCCAGGGCTTCATGCCCACGCAGGCGCGGCCCGACGTCGACGTGCTCGACGGGCTGACGACCGCGATCATCGTCGACCAGCAGCGGATGGGCTCCGACCCCCGCTCCACGGTCGGCACCGCCACCGACGCCAACGCCATGCTGCGCATCCTCTTCAGCCGGCTCGGCGAGCCGCACATCGGCCCGCCCGGCGCGTTCGCCTTCAACGTCCCCTCGGTGACGGCGAGCGGCGCGATCACCGTCGAGCGCGGCAACAAGAAGGCGGTCAGGGCGACCTTCAGCCGCACCGGCGGCATGTGCACCCGCTGCGAGGGCCGCGGCTCGGTCTCCGACATCGACCTCACCCAGCTCTACGACGACTCCAAGTCGATCTCCGAGGGTGCGTTCACCATCCCCGGCTGGAAGTCGGACAGCTGGTGGACCGTGCGGACGTACGCGGAGTCGGGCTTCCTCGACCCGGACAAGCCGATCGCCAAGTTCACCAAGAAGGAGATGCAGGACTTCCTCTACCGGGAGCCGACCAAGGTGAAGGTCGAGGGCGCGAACCTCACCTTCGAAGGGCTGATCCCCAAGATCCAGAAGTCGTTCCTCTCCAAGGACCGCGAGTCGATGCAGCCCCATATCCGGGAGTTCGTCGACCGGGCGGTCACCTTCACCACCTGCCCCGAGTGCGAGGGAACCCGGCTCACCGAGGGCGCGCGCTCCTCGAAGATCAAGAAGATCAGCATCGCCGACGCCTGCGCGATGGAGATCCGGGACCTCGCGGAATGGGTCCGCGGCCTGGACGAACCCCTGGTCGCCCCGCTGCTCGCCGCCCTCCAGCAGACCCTCGACTCCTTCGTCGAGATCGGCCTCGGCTACCTCGCCCTGGACCGGCCATCGGGCACGCTGTCCGGCGGCGAGGCCCAGCGCGTCAAGATGATCCGCCACCTCGGCTCCTCGCTCACCGACGTCACGTACGTCTTCGACGAGCCCACCATCGGCCTGCACCCGCACGACATCCAGCGCATGAACTGCCTGCTGCTCCGGCTGCGGGACAAGGGCAACACCGTGCTCGTCGTGGAGCACAAGCCCGAGACCATCGCCATCGCCGACCACGTGGTCGACCTCGGCCCCGGGGCGGGTACGGCGGGCGGCACGGTCTGCTTCGAAGGCACCCTGGAAGGACTCCGCGCCTCCGACACCGTCACCGGCCGCCATCTCGACGACCGGGCCGTCCTCAAGGACGAGGTGCGCAAGTCCACCGGCGCGCTGGAGATCCGCGGCGCGACCTCGCACAACCTCCAGGATGTCGACGTCGACATCCCGCTCGGCGTCCTCACCGTCATCACCGGTGTCGCAGGCTCAGGAAAGAGCTCGCTCGTCCACGGCTCTATTCCGGCGGGCGAGAACGTCATCTCGGTCGACCAGAGCCCCATCAAGGGTTCGCGCCGCAGCAACCCGGCGACGTACACGGGCCTCCTCGAACCCATCCGCAAGGCCTTCGCCAAGGCCAACGGCGTGAAGCCCGCCCTGTTCAGCGCCAACTCCGAGGGCGCCTGCCCCACTTGCAACGGCGCGGGCGTCATCTTCACCGACCTCGGCATGATGGCGAGCGTCTCCAGCCCCTGCGAGGACTGCGAGGGCAAGCGGTTCCAGTCCTCGGTGCTGGACTACCACCTCGGCGGCCGCGACATCAGCGAGGTCCTCGCGATGTCGGTCACCGAGGCCGAGGAGTTCTTCGCCTCCGGCGAGGCGGCCATCCCGGCCGCGCACAGGATCCTGGCACGCCTCGCGGACGTCGGTCTCGGCTACCTGAGCCTCGGCCAGCCGCTCACCACTCTGTCCGGCGGCGAACGCCAACGCCTGAAGCTGGCCACGCACATGGGCGACAAGGGCGGAACCTACGTCCTCGACGAACCGACCACCGGCCTGCACCTCGCGGACGTCGAGCAGCTCCTCGGCCTGCTGGACCAGCTGGTCGACTCAGGCAAGTCGGTGATCGTCATCGAACACCACCAGGCGGTCATGGCCCACGCCGACTGGATCATCGACCTCGGCCCCGGCGCGGGCCACGACGGCGGCCGGATCGTCTTCGAGGGCACCCCGGCCGACCTGGTCGCGGATCGCTCCACGCTGACGGGCGCGCACCTTGCGGAGTACGTGGGGGAGTGAGGCCGGCCTTCCCGGCTGCCGCGCCCTCTCCGCCCGACCTCCGGGTCAGGCGGAGAGGGCCCCGCTCTTGACCGCGTCCACGAAGGACGTCCAGCCGGCGGCGGGGATGAGCAGGGCGGGCCCGCCGGGGACCTTGGAGTCGCGGACGGGGACGGCGGTGGGGTGGTGGTCCTGGACTTCTAGGCAGCTGCCGCTGTCGCCGTTGCTGTAGGACGACTTGCGCCAGTCGTCGAGGAGCGACGTCATCGGGACGGTTTCGCTAGCCATGATCTCTGAAGCCCTTCGATGTCGCCTTCATCGCTGCCAGAGACTCCTTCAGCGGCAGCGCGTCGCTCAGGCCGAGAGTGTAGTTGCCCTGGAACGCCTCTACCACGGACGGCGAATCGTGCAGCTTCCCCATCCGCAGCCCTTCGCTGTAGGCGACCGGAGGCTGGTCGTCGAACCACATCAACGTCAGCATCCCGTCCAGCAACGGGTGGTATCCGAGTCCCAGCGGAATCACATGCGTGCGGATACGTTCCGATTCAGTCAAAGCGACGATGTGGTCGATCTGCTCGGCCATGGCTGCGGCACCGCCGACCGGGCGTTGTAGCACCGCTTCGTCGAGCACTGCCCAGACCACTGGTGTCGCCGGGTTCTCGAGGATCTGGGCGCGTTTCAGGCGTGCGACGACCGCCCTGTCACGTTCGGCGGGGCTCATTGAGGGAAACGCCCTGCCGAGAACCGCTCGTGCATACGCCTCGGTCTGAAGGATTCCCGGAACCAACGAGGGTGCGAACTCACGGATCACCGTCGCTTGCTGCTCAAGGTGTTGTACAGGTGCGAAGTAATTCGCAAGCACTTCGTTGTCCGCGCCAGGCCGGAAGCTGGTGAGGACATCGCCCGTCCCCAGGGCCATGTCGAGCCGTCGGGCGTCCTCCTCGCCCGGCACGCGGCGTCCGGCCTCGATGTGCGAGATATGCGACCGCGTCATGATCGCCAGCTCCGCAAGCTGCTGCTGTGTCAGACCGGCCGCTTCACGCTGCGCCTTCAACCATGCGCCATAGGTATTACTCACAGCCAACTCCCGTGCGACGAACGCGGTGTCACCTCAAACCCTCTGGCGAGCCTAGCCACACCGATCGCACCCTGTGAGTGGATCGCTACACAGCGAAGAATTCACCCCCACTGCTCACGGAGTTGACGCCCTCATGAAAGAACAACCGCTGGACACCGTCCGCCTGCTCCCCTGGGCCGGAACGGCAGGCAGGCCGTGTTACGTCGTCGGCAACGGCGACGGCAAGGTCTCGCGTGAGGCCGACAAGGTCGAGGCGATGCAGCTCGGCATGGCGTACGAACTCCTCGACCACGCCGATGACCTGGTCGCGGACGACGGGTCCACGGCCGTCCAGCTCCGTCACGTCGCCGCCGCTCTGGCGCACTCGCTGCGGGACGTCCACCGGGTCGCCCGGAGCCGGGGGCTGAGGCTGGGCATTCCGGACGCCTTCGAGCCCGGTCACCCGTCGGGGCCGGGGATGGTCCGGCTGCGACCGTAAGGCGGCGGAGTCGGCGGAGTCGGCAGGCCAGGTCGAAGCCGACCACCCCGCGCCCCATCACGCTCTGGTCCTGGAGCGTCAGCAGGGCGGCGAAGCGGAAGTCCCAGGGCTCGCGGGCCAGGGTGGACACGGAGAGCATCAGCACGTCCACGAACACCGCCGTGCCGCCGTTGGTCATCTCCAGGTAGCGACCCTCACCGCCGCGGAACGTGTTCATGTCCCGAGCGTAGGGAGAACGGGGGACGACCCGGACGCGCGGGCTCGCCGCCGGGTGACCATGAGGCCATGACGCGTACGCTGTCGGCGCCTCCGGCCACGGCCTCCGGCTGCCTCGCCGGCTCCCCGCAACCCGTACTCCCGGGGGCCGACGACGATGCCCTGTTGCTACGCCCCTGGGAACGGGCCGACGAGGCGGCCTTCCTCCACGCCCGGGGTCAGAGGTGACAGCTGATCCGGTCGTGCAGCCAGGAGTTGACGCCGTTGATCGCGGTGGCGGCCATGGCCGTGGGGTGGCCCGTGAAGCCGTGGGGCGACTCGGGGTAGACGCGCAGCTCGACGTCGTTGCCGGCCGCTGACAACCGGCCTGCCAGCGTCAGGTTGTCCTCCAGCAGCACGTCCTCGCTGCCGACGACCAGCAACGCCGGAGGAAGGCCGCTCAGGTCGGCGTAGAGGGGTGAGATGTCGGGAAGGGTGCGGTCCGCCACGTGGCCGACGTACGCCTGGATGAAGTACTCGTCCGCGATGCGACGGCCGCCCGGGGTCTGTGCGCTCAGGTCGTAGGTGCCGAAGCGGAGCGCGGCCCCGGTGAACCGGTCGACGACGCCCCGGTCCCGCAGCCGGAGCAGGGTCGCCAGGGCGAGGGTGGCTCCCGCCGAGCTTCCGCCGATCGCGAGTCGAGGGGTCCCGAAGCGGGCCTCGGCCGCCTCGACGAGCCAGAGCGCCACCGCTTCGCAGTCGTCGGGCGCGGCCGGCCAGGGGTGCTCGGGCGCGAGCCGGTAGTCGACGCTGACGACGGCGATCTGCAGGGTGTCCGCGAGTTCGCGGTGGCGTTCGTCGCCCTGGGCGGCGGTGCCCATGTAGAAGCCGCCGCCGTGGATGCCCAGGTAGACACCCTGGGGCGGACCGCCGGCCGGCAGGAAGATCCGGACCGGGACGCGCACACCGGCGGCCTCGATCGTCTCCTCGACGGCAGGTGGAACGGCGGCACGAGGTGCGGGCTTCTTCGCCCGCGCCTCCTTGAGCTCCTCGAAGGTGCTTGCGCCCCGGCCTGCCGCCCTCGACCGGTAGAAGGCACGAGCTTCGGCGATCTGCTCGGCGGGCACGTCGGCGAACAGTGTTTCCAGGGCGAATCGCACGCGTCGCTCCTCCTCGTCCATCTCATCCATTCGGGTCTCACCCGGATGCTATCGGCGCTGCCGCGAGGCCGGGCGGCCTCGCCTCGGGGCCGGATATGACGTCTGTCATGAACAGTGGTGAGCAGGACGGAGGGCCCTCCGCGCCCTTCCGGACATAGGGGCTGTCCCGGCGATCATGTGCTGGCGGCGCCTCAAGAAGACAGTGCTGGTCTGAGCCCTCAGCCCGATCCGGCGACCAGTGCCTCGCCGAGTGGGGTACGCCGGTAGAGGACCGACCTTCCGGACCGGGCGCGGACGAGCAGCCCCGCGCTGCGCAGGATGGCGAGGTGGTCTCCTACCGCGCCGGGTGCCATGGCGAGGCTTCGGGCGAGGTGGCTGGTACTGGCCGGGGCGTCCAGCGTCAACAGCAGCCGGGCACGGGCCCGGCCGACCAGAGCGGTCAGCGCGTCCGGTTGGGGGACGGTCTCCTGTTCGCCCCACAGGGCGGCGGTGCCGCGGGCGCGGTAGATCAAGGTCCGGGGCCAGGGATCTTCCAGGTGGGCGGCGATATTCGAGACGAAGACCGAAGGGATCAGCAGGAGCCCGTCCCCGGCGAGGCGGACTGCTCCGACTTGGGGGAAGTGGCCGATCTCGATACCGCCGGCGTGCCAGGCGATGCTCGGGTGCAGGCTCTCGATGGTCGTCGCCCAGCCGTGTTCGCCGATCACTCCCACCCGGTGCACGACGTCGCGCTCACAGATCGCGCGCAGTTGGGGCCAGTCCGCGGCGAGCAGCTCGTGCCACGCCTGGTCCATCGCCTCGGCGATCCTGGAGACGGCGTCCGGTGAGTCCAGCACTGCGCGTACGCGGGGGTCACGGGCGGACGGGCCGGTCGCGTTGGCGGCGAATTCGCGGCGGGCCGCTTCCAGTGGTGTGGCGCGGATCCTGGCCAGGTCGTCCGCCCAGGTCTGGTTGAGGCCGCGCGGCGGCGGAGCGACGAAGTTCGGTCCGCCTCGCGAGGTGTGCAGGGCGAGGGCGGTGTTCAGTTCGGTCTCACGGCGGAGCCGTTCGAAGGCCGGCAGGAGCCGGGTGGCCCAGGCTCGCGGCAGCGGCCGGTCCTGGCCGGCGAGCAAGCGCAGCAGCAAGCAGAGGTCCAGCGCGGGCGACAGTGCGAAGCGGCTGCGCAGCAGGTCCTCGACGGAGACTTCGAAGCGCAGCACGCGGCCATGCTAAGGGCTGTCCGTTCCGATTCGTCCAGCGACGAATCATTGGTGAGTAGCGTGGGCGCACGGCGAGGCTGCGCGTCATGACTCCACCCGCCGGACCCGCGCAGGTCAACCACGGTGCCACCTACCGGGAGGTGCTGGCCGAGCCGCGATTCCGGCTGCTCTTCTCAACCCGCGCCGTCGCGATCACCGCGGACGCGCTGCGGATCACCACGTTCTCCGTTCTGGTCTTCTCCTCCACCGGCTCCACGCTGCTGAGCGCAGTGGCCTTCGGTATCGGCTTCATCCCGCAGCTGTTCGGCTCGCTGTTGCTGGGCTCACTGGCCGACCGACTGCCGCCCCGCGCGCTCATCGCCGGCGGCTACGCCCTGACGTGCGCCGCCGCCCTGCTG
Organism: Streptomyces sp. NPDC048142; assembly: GCF_043202835.1. Classification (NCBI taxonomy): domain Bacteria; kingdom Bacillati; phylum Actinomycetota; class Actinomycetes; order Kitasatosporales; family Streptomycetaceae; genus Streptomyces; species Streptomyces sp. NPDC048142. The sequence continues at coordinate 153,562 of NZ_JBIDBC010000011.1, read as the reverse complement.
CTCGCCCTGGTGCGGATGCCGGTCGCGGCAAGCCTTGGTGCCGTGGCGCTGGTATCTCTCGTCACACCGGTGTTTCACGGCGCGTCGAGCCGGCTGGTCGCTCAGTCGCTGGAGGGTGACGCCTATGTACTGGGCCGTTCGCTGAACAACATCGCCGGCGCCGGCGCGCAACTGTTCGGTCTGGCGCTGGGCGGTGCGGCCGTCGCGGCACTCGGCCCACGCCGGGCGCTCGCGGTCAGTGCCGCTCTTTATCTCGGCTGCGCGCTTGCTGTCCGCCTCCGGCTTCCCCGGCTGCATCCGGGGGAGTTCGGCGGCACACCCGGCAGCGCTGGGGTCGACGGCGGGGCCGTCCGTGCAAGCCTGCAGGGTGCGGGCCTGCTGCTGCGCGGACGCACGGTGCGACGGCTGATGCTGGCTCAGTGGCTACCCGTCGCGTTCGTAGCGGGCGCGGAAGGCCTCATCGTCGCCTACGCGGGAGAACGCCACTTCGCGCCCGGCTGGTACGCGGTGCTGATGGGCTGTCTTCCGGTTGGCATGCTGGTCGGTGACCTGCTGGTGGGCCGACTCCTACGGCCACGCGCCCGGGAGCGACTGGTAGTCCCGTTGGTCGCGCTGGCGGGGCTGCCTCTGATCGGCTTCGCCGCCGAGCCCGGGGTGGGCGTCTCGTCCTGTCTGCTGCTGCTCAGCGGCCTCGGATACGCCTACGGTCTCGGCCTGCAACGCCCGTTCCTGGACGCCCTGCCGCAGGATGGCCAAGGTCAGGCCTTCGGCTTGCTCGGCTCCGGCAGCATGACGCTACAGGGCCTCGGGCCGGTCTGCTTGGGCGCGGTGGCCGCGGGCATGGGAACAGGCGGCGCAATCGCCCTGGCGGGCGGCGCGGTGGCGCTGACCGCCGGCTGGGTTCTCACCTGGCACCCGCTCACCTCCCCGGCCCCTGTCCCGAACTGCTCAACAGGATCGGAGAGCGGCACCGAACAGCATGCGTGCAGCTATCCTGCGCGGTAGCCGTCGCAGGTTGCTGAGGTCGCTGAGGTCGCTGAGGTCGCTGAGGCCGCGAGCCGTCACGCACCCCATGCCCACGTCTCTCCTGGAAGGCTCATGCCGCATGATCGATGAGTTCGCGAAGGACCACCTGCACGGGAGACTGCGGCGGGACCGCGCGGCGCTGCTCTGGAAGCTCGACGGCTTGTCCGAATACGACGCCCGGCGACCTCTGACGGCGACCGGGACCAATCTCCTCGGCCTGGTCAAACACGTGGCCACGGTCGAGGCCAGGTACTTCGGCGAGGTCTTCGACCGCCCTTCCCCGGAGCCGCTGTGCCGGTGGCAGGACTACGACGGCAGCGATCAGTGGGCGGCCGAGGACGAGACCCGTGATCGGATCATCGGGTTCTGCCGGCGCACGTGGGAACACTCGGACGCGACGATCAACGGGCTTCCCCTCGACGCCCCCGGCCACGTGCCGTGGTGGCCGGAGCCGCACGCCAACACGAACCTGTTCGCCGTCATGGCCCATGTCCTCGGCGAGACCAACCGGCATGCCGGGCACGCCGATATCCTGCGCGAAGGCCTCGACGGCCGGACCGGGCTGCGCCCCGAACACGAGAAGCAGATCGACGAGGAAGCCCGCGCGGCCTACCGCGCGAAGATCGAGAAGGCCGCCAGGTCGGCCGCACGCTGATGCACGCGAACGACAGCGGAGTCCACGGAGCTGCCTCGGTCCTGGGCGCGTGCCGCCGCGGGCTCTCCGCCGACGCTTCCGCTCGCTCAGGCGGGGCGGCGGGCCAACCAGGTCTCACGGGTCGACCGTACGACGAGGTCGTCCCGGTGGCGTACATCCAGCGGTCCGCCGTCGATGAGCCGGTCGAGCGCGGCCAGGTCCTCGGAGCTGACGTGCCCTTCTAGGGTGCCGCGGATCCGCTCGAAGAACAGGAAGGCGTACCGGCCGGTCCCTTCGGGCAGTGGGGCGCGCACCTCCCACCGCTCGGCGCGTTCCTGCTCGACGGAGAGACCGGCGGCCGCCAACAGGGAGCCCCAGTCGGCTCCCCGGTGCGGCAACCGCTCGGCATGCAGGCCGTCGAGCGCCGCGCGGCAGCGGATCTCCAGCTCACCCGGACCCCCGCCCTCGGGCAGGAACTTCGGCATCCCGTCCACCTCGGCGACGGCCAGCAGCCCTCCGGGGCGCAGCGCGGCGCGGACACCGGCGAGGGCGGCAGCGGGATCGTCCAGGTGGTGCAAGGACGCCGACGCCCAGACGAGGTCGGCGTCGACGACCCCGGGCAGCCCCGCACCGGCGTCGGCCTCCAGCGTGCGGACGCGGTCGCCCAGCCCCCGGTTCCGCGCCGCCGAGGTGAGCCGTTCGAGCATCGCGGGGGAGCTGTCGACGGCGGTCACCCGAGCGGCGGGGAACCGCTCCAGCAGGGCGAACGTGCCGGTCCCGGTGCCCGAGCCGAGGTCGACGATGTGCCGGACGTCGTCACCGGCCAGACAGGCGATACGCCCGGTGAGCGCGGTCAGGTGGGGCGCGAAGAGGGCGGCGTCGAGGTCGAGGATCTCGGGGAGACCGTTCGGCGTCGGGTCGGAGTGGCGGGGGTGGGCGGAGGCGGGGTGTCCGTGTTGGTGCTGGTGCTGGTGCTGGTGCTGGTGCTGGTGCTGGTGCTGGTGCTGGGGTGCGTGAGCCATGCGATCGAGCGTACGGGACCTTGCGTTCTATGCATGAGATGTTGCCAATGACGCAAGAAGATGGTGCTGGAGTCAACCTCGTACGCAAGGCGATCGGGGCCCGGAGCGAACCGGGGTGGGCAGCCATGCGTCGTACGGATGTTGCACGGGCTCAGGACGTGCCGGTCGTACTCCCGGTGGCCGCCCCCGGGGGAGAACCCTGGCCGGGGCCGCGTTGGCTCTCCAACGGCAGCCGCTCGGGCCCGGTCACCAAAGGCGGCGTCTCCTCCGGCGGGGCGACCCTGGGCGTGAAGCCGTCGCAGGTCCGCTTCGGTAGCCGGCTGGGGTGACGGGTTCCTCCACGAGCCACCGGCGGACGAACGGCGCCGACGCCACCACGAACAGGGCGAAGACGGCGATCCGTTGGAGCCCGGGCTCGGCGAGGAGGCCACTGTCACGGAGGCCGTATGCGGCGTACAGGTTGGCAGCCAGATCGGTCACCATGACGCCGCACGCGAGATCGAGGCCGATCCGCTTGCCGCGGAGCAGCAGCACGGCGGCGAGCGGATCGAGGACGGCGAGCGACGACCAGTAGAGGTTGAGCCAGCCGGGGGCCCACCCGTAGGGCCACAGGCCGTGGCGTACGAGATCGACGACGCGCGCGACGCCGCCCACGAGGATCAGCACGGCCGCGATCACCCAGACCACCACCACCGCCGACCGGGGCGTACGTCTGCGACTCGTCCATCCGCTCACGTCGGGCACCGTTCCACGCCCGGCTTCAGCATCGCAGCCCGACGACACCCCAACCGCGCAGCTCGGCTTGGCCGATGACGTCGCCCCACCCCTGGAGCAGCCCGACGAATGTGTCGAAGTCGTTGATCCGTCCGAAGTCGGTTCGGGCGTGCTGGTCGAACGGGCCTCGCAGCAAGCCCAGTTCAGGGCCGATGGCATCCCAGAGACGCTTCAGCGAGGAAACAGCCGCAGGTCGACACCACAACAGATGGTCCGAGGGCGCAGAGGGCTCGTCCACCGACATGAGCGCCGATGCCTCCTGGGCGTCCTCCCGATCAGGCATGTACTCAAGCCCACCCCAGAAGAGAGGATCGGCGAACCGGTCCACGGCCGAGCGCAGCCCCGGCTCGGCGAACGACCGGATCTCCTCCCACCGCTCACCCGCCCAGAAGTGATCCTTGTACGAGCACCCGACGTCCCCGAAGTCGAACTTCCCGAACCAGCCCAAGGCCGGGGGAGAGGGCCAGAACCACTGAGGCCCGGCGGACAGCGGACGGTCCGGCCCGGCGTCCCACTCTTCCTCGTCCACCGAGGTTCCGGCCTCGTGCAGCATCGCGTAGTGCTGATCCTCCGGTACCGCCATGAGGTGATCCCAGTCGACGATCAGTACGTCAATGCATATGCCCATGACGATAGAGGGTAGAAGGCCGGCGGCACCGATCGCGGCCCTTGGGAGACCAGGTCCGTCGGCTCAGGCGGGGAACTCGCCGAGCCAGGTGCGCTGGAGGAGGTGTTTGGGGAGGTAGTCGGATTCGATGTCGAGTGGGAATTCGGCGTCGTATGCGAGGCAGGCGATGGCGAGGGGACCGAGGGCGATGCTGCCGATGTCTGTGGCGCGGTCCTCGTTGAGGGTCCAGTAGGTCTTGTGGAGTTTGAGGGTGTCTGCGAGGGCGGGGGTGAAGCCGTCGCGGTCGTTTCGGACGTAGTGGTAGAAGAGGTTGATCGGCGGGTAGAGCACGGCCTGGAGCAGGTCTTGTGGTGCGATGCGGACGATTGCGGGGTCGGATGCCTCGATGGTGGCGATGAGCTTGTCCGCGAGGTCGGGCCGGCGGAGCCACCAGCTCTGGAGGGTTTCGCCCCAGTGATGGATGCACTCGTCGTAGGAGCCCTCGGTGAGCGCAGCCGTTCCAGGGGGATCTTGCTGAGCTGAGTCATGCGTTCCTGGTCACGGCAGATGACGGCCAGCCAGAACGCGGACAGCCAGGTACCAGCATCAGCGCGTTGAGCGCCTCCTCCAGCTCACCGGCATGCCCCACACCCCCGTACGCACCACAAAGCCGACCTACCCCCGGCGGGCGCGCGTCCAGTCGTGGTTCTCGCGTACGACGGTGAATCCGGCCGATCTGTAGAGCGCGGCCGCCGCTGTGTTCCTGGCCGGAGTCAGGACGGCCACCGCGCTCGCGCCCAGGTCGGCGAGCGCCGCGCAGGTGCCCAGTACGGCGTCGCGGCCGTAGCCGTGGCCCCGGTGGTCCGGGTGGGTGCCGACCGGTTCGAGCAGTCCGCACCGGCCCGCACCCGCGAACCAGCCGGTCGCGGCGGCGGCGGGGTCCCCGGCCGGTGTGCGGACGAGCCGCTCCACGGCCAGGTGGCCCGCCGGGGACCCCTTCATCGCGCGCCAGCGGTCGATGCCGAACGTGGATCCCTCGAAGGCGGACCGGTGCACCAGCACCCGGTCCGCCGCTTCGGCCTCGCCGACCGCTTCGGCGCGGCCCGACACAGGCCCCGGGGTCCAGGACCGAACGAGCCAGGGCTCCTCCCGGTCCGGTTCCCAGCCGGGCACGGGCAGGCCGTCGCACCAGTCGTTGCCGGGTACGAGCAGATCCTCGGCGTCCGCCGCGAGCGCCCCGAGGTCGGCGCCGGGCGCGGTGGTCACCCGCAGTACGGGGCCGTCGAGGAAGCCCACCGCGACAGGCGATGCGGAGTCGCTCCGGGGGTCGGTCCAGAGGTGGACGGCCGCGTCGTCCAGGCGCAGAAGCCAGCCCACGTCCCCGGGGTGGAGGCCGCCGGCCGGGGCGTCGGCCGGTGTCCACGCGGACAGTTCGCGCAGCGCCGGGCCGGTGTCGGCGGGGGACAGGCGGTGCTGTACGAGTGAGGAAGCCATGGGCGGGACGGTAGCCAGTACGCGACCGGGGGCGCGAAGGGATATCGGCCGCCCGCGTTCACCCCTGCCGCAGCGCGAACCACAACTCCGCCCGTACGTCCATGTCGTCCAGGTCCATGCCCAGCAACTCCCCGCACCGCCCGATGCGTTGGCGCACCGTATTGCGGTGGACGCCCAGGGCCACCGCCGTACGGTCCCAACTGCCGTGGAGGGAGAGCCAGCAGCGCAGGGTGTCGGCCAGCGGCGCGGTGAGCGGGGCGAGGAGGGCGCGGGCGTGGGCGGCCGCCTGCTCGGGCGGTACCAGGGCGGCGAGGCCGCTCACGGGGGCGTCCACCGTCAGCGGGGCGCGGGTCGCCTGCGCGTGGGCCAGGGCGCGGGCGGCCAGCTGGTCGGCGGCGTCGAGAGCGGTGACGGGGGTGGGGGCGGACGCGCCGAGCGTCCAGCCGGGCTGTGGGGTGACCTGGGCCGGCTCCGGTCCGAGTTCTCCCGGGCGCGACCCCGAGTCCGCCGGTCCGCGCTCTCCCGGGCGCGACCCCGACATGCCGGGCGCCGGCCGTGAACCTGACGGGCCGGGTGCCGGTGCCCGTTCCGGCTCCGCTCCCGGGACGCCCGGCAGCAGCACCCGTACGGCCTCCCCGCCCCCGCGGCCGGCGTCGACCAGGGCTGTGCCCAGCGACGTGCCCAGGGCGCCGGCGGTCAGCGCGTCCGCCGGGGCGCCGTTCGTGCGGCGGGCGTGGATGACCGTCCAGGGGCCGGTGGAGCCGAGCAGCGGAGCCACCTCGGCGGGGGAGGCGCCCAGGAGCATGCGGACCAGGGCCGCCGAACGGCCCGCCGCGTCCGCGCCCTGGTGGGGGGCGGCCAGGAGGGAGAGGAGGACCGCCGCGATGCCCGCCACCGTGTGGTCGCCGGACTCCCGCCGCCGGGTCGCCAGCGCCAGGACCAGGCCCTCACCGCCGCCCAGCGCGTACGCGGCCAGGTGCGTGTCGCCGTGGGTGTCGGTGGCCGACGCCGGGGAGGCGGGACGCTCCCGGGCCACCACCCGGGCGAGGCGGGTCAGGGCGCCCGCCGCCTCCGGGGGCGGGCGGCGGCCCGCCGCGTGGACCTCCTCGCCCCGCGCCGTCAGTACGACGGCCCGGCCGCCGAGCTGCGTCGCGAGCTGGTGGAGGACCGCCGGTACGGGGTCGGGCCGGGCCGCCGCCGTCGCCAGGGCCTGCTGGGCGCGGGTCACCCGGCGCAGCTCGCGGTGGCGCGCCTCGGCCATCAGCCGCCACACCGCCCGCGCGATCGTGGTGAACGGGGTCTCGGGCGGCACCTCCAGCAGGGGCAGGCCGTACCGGTCGCACGCCTCGACCAGCGCCCGGGGCACCGTCTCGTGCACCGGCCGCACCCCGAACCCCAGCGCCGCCGCCCCCGCCTCCACCAGCCGGCCGACATAGTGGTCCGGGTCCGTCAGCAGCACCCCGGCGCTCAGCAGCAGCTCGCCGCCGAGCAGATACGGATACGGGTCGGCCATCTCCGAGGTGTGCACCCAGAGAAGGTCGGCGTCGGCCGGGCCCGCGATCCGGCGCAGCCCCAGCTCCTCCCTGGCCAGAAGTTCCGACAGGGGGATGGGCGGGGTCGGCGGACCGGGCGGCGGAGTCACCTGCGTGGTGCCCGCGGGAGGGATCGGCATGGACGGTTCCTCCGTTCAACGCGTCGGGAATGGAGGAAACGTACACTTCAGCGCCAGCATTCGGCGACCTACCGTCTTCTCGCACGTACACACGTACATCTGTTCGCGCGAGACGGAGGGAAGCCCGTGGCTGTCGACTACGCCGTGATCGTCGTCTGCCTGGCCGGCATGCTCGCCAGGGGTGCTGCTGCTCCTGCTGCCGATCGCCGTCGTCAAGGCGGGCGGCTACGGCGAGAGGAAGGCCCAGCTGCCGACCGCGCACTTCGACCTGCTCGGCATCGGCGGCGAGACGATCTTCACGTGCGTGCTGATCTACACCTTCGGCATGGTCATCGGACAGGACATCTGGCAGCGCGCCTTCACCCCGCGCAGCGACACCACGGACTCCTGTGGCGGCGCGGCACGGCTGCCGGGGCGCTGTCGGCGGTGTGCGTCGGGGGCGTCGCGGTGACCGGACTGATGGCGCACTACGGGATCCTCGCCGACCAGCCGACCAGCCGACCAGCCGACCAGCCGACCAGCCGACCAGCCGATCTACTACGGGCTGCTGGCGTCGCTTGCCGTGTACGTCATCGTCTCGCTGACGACGCCGCCGACCGACGCGGCCGTGCTCGCCGCCTGGCGCGAGCGGTTGGCGGGGCGGGGCGGACCGGAGGACGAAGCCGCGGCGGAGGCCCCCGCCGAACCCAGCCCGTCCGGCGTCTGAGGACGCTCCCCGGGCCGGATTCGGGGCACGCCGGATCACCCCGCACACTGGACACCGAACGAAATCCGAAACCCGTACGAAAACGAAGGAAAGGCACACCTCCCATGAGCAGCACCGATACGCCGCGCGGCCCCATCGACTCCTCCCGCGTCCCCCGGTACGCCGGGCCCGCGACGTTCGCCCGGCTGCCCCGGCTCGACGAGGTCGGCCGCACCGACGTCGCCGTGGTCGGCGTGCCCTTCGACACCGGGGTCTCCTACCGTCCCGGCGCCCGCTTCGGCGGCAACGCGATCCGTGAGGCGTCCCGGCTGCTGCGCCCGTACAACCCGGCGCAGGACGCCTCCCCGTTCGCCCTCGCGCAGGTCGCCGACGCCGGGGACATCGCGGCGAACCCGTTCAACATCAACGAGGCCGTCGAGACCATCGAGGGCGCGGCCGACGACCTGCTGGGCACCGGCGCACGCCTGATGACCCTCGGCGGCGACCACACCATCGCCCTGCCGCTCCTGCGCTCCGTCGCCAAGAAGCACGGGCCCGTCGCCCTGCTCCACTTCGACGCGCACCTGGACACCTGGGACACCTACTTCGGCGCCGAGTACACCCACGGCACCCCGTTCCGCCGGGCCGTCGAGGAGGGCATCCTCGACACCTCCGCCCTCTCCCACGTCGGCACCCGCGGCCCGCTGTACGGCAAGCAGGACCTGACCGACGACGAGAAGATGGGCTTCGGCATCGTCACCTCCGCCGACGTCATGCGGCGCGGTGTCGACGAGATCGCCGACCAGCTGCGCCAGCGCATCGGCGACCGGCCCCTCTACATCTCCATCGACATCGACGTCCTGGACCCGGCGCACGCCCCCGGCACCGGCACCCCCGAGGCCGGCGGCCTCACCTCCCGCGAGCTGCTGGAGATCCTGCGCGGGCTGGCCTCCTGCCACCTGGTCTCCGCCGACCTGGTCGAGGTCGCCCCCGCGTACGACCACGCCGAGATCACCTCCGTGGCCGCCTCGCACGCCGCGTACGAGCTGACGACGATCATGTCCCGCCAGATCGCGGCGGCGAAGGAAACCACGGAGGCCAAGTGAGCCACGACCATGACGACCGGCCGCGGCTCACCGCCGCCCAGGCGGCCGCCGCACTGAATCCGCCGCCCGGCCGCAACGGCGGCGACCTCGTCGTCGAGTCCCTTCAGGGCCTCGGCGCGACCACCGTCTTCGGGCTGCCCGGCCAGCACGCTCTCGGCATGTTCGACGCGCTGCGCCGCTCCTCCCTCTCGTACGTCGGACTCCGCGTCGAGAACAACGCGGGCTTCGCCGCCGACGCGTACGGCCGGATCACCGGTGAGGTGGCGCCGCTGCTGCTCTCCACCGGGCCCGGCGCGCTCACCTCGCTCGCCGCGCTCCAGGAGGCGGCCGCCGCCTCCGCGCCCGTCCTCGCCGTCTCCAGCCAGATCCCCACGGCGGGACTCGGCGGCGGGCGGCACGGCTACCTCCACGAGCTGCGTGACCAGCAGTCCTCCGTCCGCGACATCGTGAAGTCCGTCCACACCGTGCGTTCCGCCTCGCAGATCCCCTCCGCGATCGCCGCCGCCTGGGAGTCCGCGCTGACCGCCCCGCACGGGCCGGTCTGGGTGGAGATCCCGCAGGACGTGCTGCTGGCGGAGACCACGCTGCCGGTCGTCAGCGCCATGGACGCCACCCCGCGCGAGCTCCACCCGCGCCCCGAGCTGACGATCGCCGCGGCGCACCTGCTGTCGAACGCCGAGCGCCCGGTGATCATCGCGGGCGGCGGAGTCGTCCGTTCCGACGCCTCCGGCAAGCTCCTCGCGCTGGCCGAGAAGACCGACACCCCGGTCGTCACCACCTTCGGCGGCAAGGGCGCATTCCCCTGGGAGCACCCGCTGTCGCTGCGCTCCTGGCTGGAGGACCGGCACACCACCGACTTCCTGGAGGACGCGGACGTCCTGCTCGTCGTCGGCTCGGGCCTCGGCGAACTCTCCTCGAACTACCACACCTTCCGCCCGCGCGGCCGGGTGATCCAGATCGAGGCCGACGCCGGGAAGCTGGAGTCCAACCACCCCGCCCTCGGCATCCACTCCGACGCCCGCGAGGCGCTGGCCGACCTTCTGGAGGCCGTCGAGCCCCGCGAGGACGCGGGCGCCGCGGAGCGCGTACGTACGGTGCTGGAGAAGGTACGGGTCCGGATCGAGGCACAGGACCTCACCCTGGAGCAGCAGGTCCTCGCCGCCGTTCGCGAGGCACTGCCCGACACCGCGCCCAGCTTCTGGGACATGACGATCCTGGCGTACTGGGCCTGGTCCGCGTTCGACGCCCGGCGGCCCAACACCATGCACTCCGCCCAGGGCGCGGGCGGCCTCGGCTACGGCTTCCCGGCGGCCATCGGCGCGGCCGCCGCCGACCCGACGAAGCCCGTGCTCGCGGTCTCCGGCGACGGTGGCGCGATGTACTCCATCGCGGAGCTGGCCACCGCCCGCCAGTACGACCTGCCGCTGACCTGGCTGATCGTCGACGACGGCGGCTACGGCATCCTGCGCGAATACATGACGGGCGCCTTCGGCGAGGCCACCGCCACCGAGCTGTCCCGCCCGGACTTCGTCGCGCTCGCCGAGTCCTTCGGCGTACCGGCCGTCCGTACGACACCGGAGTCGCTCGCCGCCGACCTGGGCAAGGCACTGGCGGCCCCGGGGCCGTCCGTGGTCGTGCTTCCGGCGCTGCTGCGGATGTTCGAGCCGACGCATCTGTAGGCGGCGTGTCCGGGGCAGGGGTAGCCGGCACCGCGTGCGGGCTACCCCTGGGCCGCCTGCGGGGTTCGGCCGTCGACGGCTTGCGACTCCTCAGGTCGGGAGGCCCGTCCCGCCGCTTCCGGTGCGTCACCGTCGAGGTCGGTGAACGTCACACGGATGCTGCTTCCGAACAGCTCCATCCGGAACATCGCTTCCATGGCACGGGCCAGCCGTGCCAGCAGCGGCACGGTGGGGACCGTGCCGCCGAGCTCCAGCTTCGAGACCTGCGGCTGCGTCATGCCGGCGCGCCGGGCCAGCTCGGTCTGTGAGATGCCGAGGCCGACCCGCCGGTCGTACACGGCTTGTCCGAGGTCGAACGCGAGAGAGATCTCCTCGCGCCGCCGCTCCACCTCGGGGTCCTCGGCGATCCCCTGGGCGACCTTCTCGTCGCGGGCGAACTTCCAGCGTGCGTGGCTGACCATTACCGCTTCTCCTTCTCCTCGTCGGCTGTACGCGTGTACACATCGTGAGCCGGTTGGTGCTGGGTCTCGCAGAGCACCTTGGCGCGCTTGGCGCGGGCGACCTCGGCTGTCTCCCGCTGCCGGGTCTTGCGGAAGACGGTAAGCAGAACGATCCGGCGATCCGGTGCGAGCCAATAGGGAATCCGGGTCGCGAACCCCCGCCGGCCCAGGCTGAACCGCAGCTCGCGGACGCCGTCGCCGAGGTGCCGGGAATACGGCTCCCCGAGCGTCGTGGGGCGCTCCCGCAACAGGTCGGCGACGTGCTCGACCACGAGAAAGTCGTTGTACGGCAGGTTCATCAGCCACAGCCGAACCTCGGGTTCGATCTCGATCACATAGGGCGTATCCATATATCGGAACGTATAGATGCTCCAGTGTATGACGCCTGTCTTCTTGGTGCCGTCACCCGGAAGAGTGGTTCACTCCAAACGGTTGTCGTTGCCCCTGCCCCCGTTCCCGCGTCTGCTTCCTCATCCGCCCGCCGCCGCGGCGGAATTTTCGCGGAGGGATGAAATCCGCTCCCCCTGATGTTGGTGCCTTCCGGTAGAGCAGGTCCGTGATCCGGGCGACCGGACACGGACATACGGGGTGAGAGGGAGGCAACGCGTGACGGGCGCAGAGCAACAGGGGTGGAGCCGGCGGCTGACCGGGTACGCGTGGCGGTACCGGCGCAACGTCGTGCTCGCGCTCGGCTCGTCGCTCGCCGGCATGGCCGTCATGGCCCTCGTGCCGCTCATCACCAAGGTCATCATCGACGACGTGGTCATCGGCCACACCCGCTCCCTCACCGTCTGGACCGGGCTGCTCATCGGCGCGGCCGTCCTCGTCTACATAGCCACCTACATCCGCCGGTACTACGGCGGCCGGCTCGCCCTGGACGTCCAGCACGATCTGCGTACGGACATGTACGCGACGATCACCCGGCTCGACGGGAAACGTCAGGACGAGCTGTCCACCGGGCAGGTCGTCGGCCGGGCCACCAGTGACCTCCAGCTGATCCAGGGGCTGCTGTTCATGCTCCCGATGACCATCGGGAACATGCTGCTCTTCCTCATCTCCCTGGTGATCATGGCGTGGCTCTCACTGCCCCTGACCCTCGTCGCCCTCGCCGTCGCCCCCGCCCTCTGGTTCATCGCCCGCCGCTCCCGCACCCGCCTCTTCCCCGCCACCTGGTACGCCCAGAGCCAGGCCGCCGCCGTCGCCGGAGTCGTCGACGGGGCCGTCTCCGGGGTCCGGGTCGTCAAGGGCTTCGGCCAGGAGGACCAGGAGACCGGCAAGCTCCGCGAGGTCGGGCGCCGGCTGTTCGCCGGGCGGCTGCGCACCATCCGGCTGAACTCCCGCTACACCCCCGCCCTCCAGTCCGTGCCCGCCCTCGGTCAGGTCGCCATGCTCGCCCTCGGCGGCTGGCTGGCGACCCGGGGCGAGATCACCCTCGGCACGTTCGTCGCCTTCTCCACCTATCTCGCCCAGCTCGTCGGCCCGGTCCGGATGCTCGCCATGGTCCTCACCGTCGGCCAGCAGGCACGGGCCGGCGTGGAACGCGTCCTGGAGCTCATCGACACCGAACCCTCCCTGCGGGACGGCACCAAGGAGCTGCCCGCCGACGCCCCGGCCGGCATCGAGTTCGACGACGTCCGCTTCGGCTATGACGACGCCCGCCCGGTCCTCGACGGGTTCTCGCTCACCGTCGCACCCGGCGAGACCGTCGCCGTCGTCGGCGCGTCCGGCAGTGGCAAGTCCACCGTCTCGCTCCTGCTGCCCCGTTTCTACGACGTGACCCACGGGGCCGTCCTGATCGGTGGCCACGACGTCCGCGAGCTCACCCAGGCGTCCCTGCGCTCCGCCATCGGGCTCGTCCCCGAGGACAGCTTCCTGTTCTCCGACACGGTCCGCGCCAACATCGCCTACGGCCTCCCCGACGCCACCCAGGAACAGATCGAACAGGCCGCCCGCGCCGCCCAGGCCCACGGGTTCATCTCCGACCTGCCCAAGGGCTACGACACCACCGTCGGCGAGCACGGGCTCACCCTCTCCGGGGGCCAGCGCCAGCGCGTCGCCCTCGCCCGCGCCATCCTCACCGACCCCCGGCTCCTCCTCCTCGACGACGCGACCTCCGCCGTCGACGCCCGCGTCGAGCACGAGATCCACGAGGCCCTCAGACAGGTGATGGCGGGCCGCACCACCCTGCTCATCGCCCACCGCCGCTCCACCCTCCTGCTCGCCGACCGGATCGCCGTCCTGGACGGCGGGAAGCTCGTCGCCATCGGCACCCACCAGGAGCTGGAGCGCACCTCCGCGCTCTACCGCCGCCTGCTCACCGACCCCGACGGGCTCGGCGGCACCTCGCCCGGCCACCGGCCGCCGCGTACCGGGGCGGACCTGGCGGACGACCGCGCCCTCCAGGAGGAGCTGGACGCCGAGTTCGACGCGGAGCGCGGCATCACCCCCGAGCTGTGGATCCGCAAGGAGGAGGAGCGGGACACCACGGTCGAAGGCATGCCCGCGACGCCCGAACTGCTCGCCCAGGTCGAGGCCCTGCCACCCGCCACGGACACCCCCGAGGTCGACGAGGCCGCCGCCGTGCGGGCGGAGGAGTCCTACGGGCTGCGCCGGCTGCTGCGCGGCTTCGGCCCGGCCCTTCTGATCAGCCTCGGGCTCGTCGCCGTCGACGCCGGCATGGGCCTGCTGCTGCCGGTCCTGATCCGGCACGGCATCGACGAGGGCGTCTCCCAGGTCTCGATCGGCGCGGTGTGGGCGGCCTCCGCGATCGCCCTGGCCGTCGTGCTCGTCCAGTGGGCCGCCCAGATCGGCGAGACCCGGATGACCGGCAGGACCGGCGAGCGGGTGCTCTACTCGCTCCGCCTGAAGATCTTCGCCCAGCTCCAGCGCCTCGGCCTCGACTACTACGAGCGCGAGCTGACCGGCCGGATCATGACCCGGATGACGACGGACGTGGACGCGCTCTCCACGTTCCTCCAGACCGGGCTCGTCACCGCGTTCGTCTCCGTGGTCACCTTCTTCGGCATCATGGTCGCGCTGCTCGTCCTGGACCTCCAGCTCGCCCTGGTCGTCTTCGCCACCCTGCCCGTGCTGATCATCGGCACCGTCTTCTTCCGGCGCAGCAGCGTCAAGGCGTACGAACTGGCCCGGACCCGGATCAGCGCCGTCAACGCCGACCTCCAGGAGTCCGTCTCCGGCCTCCGCATCGTCCAGGTCTTCGGTCGCGAGCACGACGGGGCCGCCCGCTTCGCCGAGCACAGCGACCACTACCGCCAGGCCCGGGTACGCGGCCAGTGGCTGATCTCCGTCTACTTCCCGTTCGTCCAGCTGCTGGCCTCCGTCGCCGCCGCAGCCGTCATGATCGTCGGCGCGGGCCGGATCGACAACGGCACGCTGACCACCGGAGCCCTGGTCGCCTACCTCCTCTACATCGAGCTGTTCTTCGCCCCCGTACAGCAGCTCTCCCAGGTCTTCGACGGCTACCAGCAGGCCACCGTCTCCCTGGGCCGCATCCAGGAGCTGCTGCGCGAGCCGACCTCCACCGCCGAACCGGACGAACCGCTCGACGTGCCGTCGCTGCGCGGCGAGATCGCGTTCGAGGACGTCTCCTTCGCGTACGGCTCCGACGAGGAGGCCCTCACCGGGGTCGACCTGCTCATCCCGGCCGGCCAGACCGTGGCGTTCGTCGGGGAGACGGGGGCCGGGAAGTCGACCCTGGTCAAACTCGTCGCCCGGTACTACGACCCCACGGGCGGCCGGGTCACCGCCGACGGCGCCGATCTGCGCACCCTCGACACGACCGCCTACCGGCACCGCCTCGGCGTCGTCCCGCAGGAGGCGTACCTCTTCGCCGGCACGGTCCGCGACGCCATCGCCTACGGGCTGCCCGACGCCACCGACGCCCGGGTGGAGGCCGCGGCCCGCGCGGTCGGCGCGCACGAGATGATCGCCACGCTGGAGGGCGGGTATCTCCACGAGGTCGCCGAGCGCGGCCGTAACCTCTCCGCCGGACAGCGTCAGCTCATCGCGCTGGCCCGTGCCGAGCTCGTCGACCCGGACGTCCTGCTCCTGGACGAGGCCACCGCAGCCCTGGACCTCGCCACCGAGGCCCTGGTCAACCAGGCCACCGACCGCCTCACCGGCCGCCGCACCACACTGGTGGTGGCCCACCGGCTGACCACCGCCGCCCGCGCCGACCGTGTCGTGGTCATGGACCAGGGGCGCGTCGTCGAGGACGGCACGCACGACGAGCTGCTCGCCAAGGACGGCCGGTACGCCCGGCTGTGGCGCACCTTCATCGGCGAGGGCATAGGGGAGGACGAGCCCGCGGGCGTCTGAGGATCCCCGCGTTCCCCACTCCCCGCACGGGCGGTGCAACCTCCCGCGGGTCCGCTGCGTCGTAGCCAGGGACGCGGGGGTGTGTACAGACGTCAGGTGGGGGCGAACATGTTCGAGGAAACTGCGGTACCGGCCGGGCCGAAGGCGCCGGCGAGACGCCGGCGGCCGTTCCTGGTCCGTCTCCTCGTCCTGCCCCTGCTGGCCGGACTCGTCCCCCTGCTCGGCGCCACCGCCACCGCACAGGCCGCCACCGCCTGCACCGGCCGCCCGGCGAAGACGGTCGGGTTCTCCACGGGGGAGCTGCGTGTCTACAAGAGCCGCGCCCACGTCTGCGCGGTGACCGTCGCGAAGAAGCCCGGCAAGCGGCGGACGATGAGCGTCACGCTCCAGCCGCGCGGCGGACGTACGGTCTCCGACAAGGGCTCGTACACGAGACTGGCCGGGCCGGTCACGGTCAACGCGCTGAACCGCTGCGTCCGCGCCACCGGCGCGATCGGCAAGAAGTCCGTCTCCACCGGATGGATCCTCTGCTGACCTTCCCCTGACGTTCCTTTCCCGGGCCTTCCTCTGACAATTCCCCGGCATTCCCCCGGCGTTCCCTGATGAAGCGGACAACCGGGTCTGGCGTGGCGTGTGTTGCCCCGATAAGTTCACGGCGACTGTTGTGAATCAAGGGGAGGGTGCATGCGCAAGGCGCTCACAGGGGTTCTCTCGCTCGCCGTGCTCATAGGCACGGTCGGAGTCACGGGGGCCTCGGCCGGTGCGGCCACCGCCGTGGAGCCGGCCGCGAAGCGGAGCAGCGGCGCTGCCGGAGGCAGCGAAGCGAGCAGCAAGGACATCAAGGACCGCATCCTGGCCATCCCGGGCATGAGTCTGATCGAGGAGAAGCCTTATGCGGGTTACCGCTACTTCGTCCTCAACTACACCCAGCCGGTGGACCACCGGCGCCCGTACAAGGGCACGTTCCAGCAGCGCCTGACCCTGCTGCACAAGGACGTGAGCCGCCCGACGGTCTTCTTCACCAGCGGCTACCACGTCTCCACGAACCCCAGCCGCAGCGAGCCGACGCAGATCATCGACGGCAACCAGGTCTCGCTGGAGTACCGCTACTTCACCCCGTCCCGTCCGGCCCCGGCCGACTGGTCCAAGCTGGACATCTGGCAGGCCGCCAGCGACCAGCACCGGGTGTTCACGGCGCTGAAGAAGATCTACGACAAGAAGTGGCTGGCCACCGGCGGGTCCAAGGGCGGTATGACCGCCACGTACTTCGAGCGCTTCTACCCGAAGGACATGGACGGCGTCGTCGCCTACGTCGCGCCCAACGACGTCGTGAACAAGGCGGACTCGGCGTACGACCGGTTCTTCCGCAACGTCGGCACCAAGGAGTGCCGCGACAAGCTGGCAGGCGTGCAGCGCGAGGCGCTGATCCGCCGGGCCCCGCTCCAGAAGAAGTACAAGGAGCAGGCCGCCGCCAACGGCTGGACCTTCAACACCGTCGGCTCCCTCGACCGCGCCTACGAGGCCACGGTGATGGACTACGTGTGGGCGTTCTGGCAGTACAGCCTGCTCGCCGACTGCGCGGACATCCCGGCCGACGCCAAGAAGGCCACCGACGACGACATCTGGAACTCCGTCGACTCCATCTCCGGCTTCTCCTTCTACGTGGACCAGGGCCTGGAGCCGTACACCCCGTACTACTACCAGGCGGGCACCCAGCTCGGTTCGCCGAACATCAAGCAGCCCTGGCTCGGCAAGCTGAGCCGCTACGGCTACCAGCCCCCGCGCAACTTCGTGCCCCGCTCCATCCCGATGAAGTTCGACCGGGGCGCGATGCGGGACATCGACCGCTGGGTCAAGCGCAACGCCCGGCAGATGATGTACGTCAACGGCGAGAACGACCCGTGGAGCGCGGAGCCGTTCCGCCTCGGGCGCGGCGCGAAGGACAGCGCCGTCTACACCGTCCCCGGCGGCAACCACGGCGCACGGGTCTCCGGTCTCGTCGAAGAGGAGAGGGCGAAGGCCACCGCCGCGATCCTGCGCTGGGCGGGCGTCGCCCCGGCGGCCGTCGAGGCGGACCCGGCCAAGGCCAAGCCGCTGGCGAAGTTCGACACCAGGCTGGACCAGCGCAACGGTGAGATCGAGCGCGACGGGGCCACGCTGCGCCCGTAGCGGTCGCACACGGTCGTCACAGCGGCGCCTCACGTGGCTGTGCCCGCCGGTCACCTTCCCGGTGACCGGCGGGCGCGGCCCACCGGGCTGTCCGCGCACAGCGGGGTTTCTTCACGGACGAACAGGCCCGTGGTGTCCCGGCAACCGCCGACGCCGGGCCGTCCGGTCGCCGCAGGGCCAGGGGTTCGAGGGCTCAAGGGCTCAAGGGCTGTCCCGTGATTCCCGGCGGGACGGCCCTTGGTACGACAGCCCGTGGCCGACCGGATACAGCACCCGCGTCGGGTCGTCCGCACGTTGCACGGGAACCGGGAGGGTGCCCTCCGGATCGGCGCGGCCCGCGATCACCCGGGCGGCGGCGCGCAGTTCGACATCCGTCCAGGAGTACGTGGCGAGGCTCGCCGCGACTTCGGCACCGGTGAGGTGGGCGATGTCGTAGGGGTTGCGGACGGCGACGGTGATCACCGGGACGCCGGTCGCCACCAGGGCCGTGACGAGGGTGCGCTGCGGGCTGCTCGCCGTGACGTTGTACGTCGCCACGACCACCGCGTCCCTGCCCTCGGCGGCGGCGACCGCCTCGGCGATCCTCGCCTGGTTCGGAGCCGTGCCGGTGGACAACGCCCTTGCTGTGAAGCCCAGTTCTGCGAAGGCGTTCGCCAGTGTGCTGGTCGGCGGGCCCGTCGTCCCGGAGGGCGACGCCGGATCGGCGCCCACCACCAGCAGCTCGCGGTGGGTGCGGCGGGAGAGCGGCAGCAGCCTGCCCGGGTCGGCGAGCAGGGTCGTCGTGCGCTCGGCGATCCTGTCGGCGGCGGCCCGGTGGACGCGGCTGCCGACCGTGCGATCGACGCCCCGGTGGCTGACGAACGGGTGCCGGAACAGGCCCAGTCCGCTCTTCAGCCGCAGGATCCGCAGGATCGATTCCTCGATCCTCGCCTCGCTGATCTCGCCGCCCCGCACCGCCTCCAGCACGGCGTTCCAGGCGACCGAGAGGTTCGGCGGGTTCAGCAGCTGGTCCGCGCCCGCCAGCAGCGCGAGGACCGGCACGCGGTCGTCGCCGTACTTCGTGCGTACCCCTTGCATGCCGAGCGAGTCGGTGACCACCACTCCGTCGTAGCCCAGCTCCTCGCGGAGGATGCCGGTGAGGATCGGCCGGGAGAGCGTGGCCGGGTCCTCGGACGGGTCGAGTGCGGGGACCACGATGTGCGCGGTCATGATCGAGTCGATACGGGCCCGGATCGCGGCGCGGAACGGCGGGGCGTCCAGCTCCTCCCACTGCGCGCGGGTGTGGCTGATGACGGGCAGCCCGGTGTGGCTGTCGGTGCTGGTGTCGCCGTGTCCGGGGAAGTGCTTGGCGGTCGAGGCGATGCCCGCGCCCTGAGCGCCCTTCACCTGCTCCGCGACCAGGCAGGCGACCGCCTCGGGGTCGGAGCCGAAGGACCGTACGCCGATGACCGGGTTGGCCGGGTTGACGTTCACGTCGGCGTCCGGGGCGTAGTTCTGGTTGATGCCGAGCGCGGCCAGTTCGGCGCCCGCGATCCGGGCGGCCCGGCGGGTGTCGGAGCGCGAGCCGCCCGCGCCCAGGGCCATCGCGCCCGGCAGCAGCGTGGCGGGTTCGCCGACCCGGCAGACGATGCCGTGTTCCTGGTCGGTGGAGACGAGCAGCGGCAGCCGGGAGCGCCCGGCGAGCGCGGCGCGCTGGAGACCGTTGGAGAGGTCGGCGATCTGGTGCGGGTCGCGGGTGTTGTGCGCCCAGGTGAAGTAGATGATGCCGCCGACGTGGTACGTGGAGATCAGCTCGGCGGCGGTACGGACCCCGATCTCGGCGAGGTTCGCGTCGATGTCGGCCTGGTCGGGGTCGGTGGCGGAGTGCCCGTAGACCCGCATCACGAAGAGCTGGCCGACCTTCTCCTCCAGGCTCATCCCGGCGATGATCCGCCGCAGCCGGCGGTCGGTGTGGGCGTCCGTGGGGTGCGCGGATGCCGCGGAGGGGGCGGCGAGGGCGCCGGTGGCCGCCGCTGCCGTGGCGGCCGCGGTGGCGGTGAGGAGGGTGCGTCTTGAGGTGCGGTGGGGCACGTGAGCTCCTTCCCGGGGTGAAAGAAACTTCCAGGGAAGTACGCTTATAGGGAAAGTAACTTCCGGTCAAGAGTCCGGGCCGCCCACGAAGCGACCCGTACGCGAACGGGCCCCGCCCTCCGGGCCGCCACCGCCCCGCCGCCACTGCTCCGGCTACTGCTTCGGCGTCCCGAGCCGCAGCAGGTACGCACGCCCCGCGCCCAGCAGATCCGGCAGCTCCGCCGCCCCCGGGTGCCAGCGTTTCTCGTACTCCCAGCACACCCAGGTGTCCTGATCCAGCAGGTCCAGGCAGTCCGCCAGCGGAAGCACCCCGGAGCCCAGCGCCAGCGGGGTCAGGTCGTCCGCCGACGCGACGTCCTTCACCTGGACGTATCCCAGGTGCGGGGCGAGCGCCGCATGACTGGCGGCGGGCTTCTCACCGGCGAGCCAGGTGTGCAGCACGTCCCAGACCGCGCCGATCCGGGGGTGCCCGACCCTGGCGAGGACCCGGGCGGCGTCGAGGCCCGCGCGGTGCGAGTCGTGGGTCTCCAGCAGGATGCTCACACCCATGTCGGCGGCGGCCGGGGCGACGGCCCCGAGCCGCCGGGCGGCCGCCGCGTCAGCCTCCGCCCGGTCCTGGTCGCCGCCGCCGGGGAAGACCCGGACGTAGGACGCGCCGAGATCCCGGGCCAGCTTCACCAGCTCGGCCAGTTCCGCCAGGACCGGTTCGTCGTCGTCCTCCGAGGCCGCCCTCACATACCCGGCGAGGGCCAGGATCTCCACCCCGCCGGCCGTGAACGCCTCGACCACATCGGCCCGTTCCAGCGACGAGAGCCCCAGGTGCACGGGCTCCTCGGGGTGGACGCGCAGCTCCACCCCCCGGTAGCCGTTTCCGGCGGCGAGCCGGACGACCTCGGCGACCGGCGTTCCCGGCACCCCGAGGGTGGAGAAAGCGAGCTTCATCGTGCATGTCCTTCCCATGTTGCCGACGCCCTCGTGGCCGACGCCCTGGTTGCCGACGCCCGCTGCTGCCCGCCGGGCCGGTGGCCGCTCCCGGGCTCAGGATCCTCAGCCGGAGCCCCGCAGCAGCCGCTCCAGGCTACCCAGCAGTTTCAGCGCGTCCTCGCGCCGCGCGCCCTCCAGCGCGCCTGTGCCGAACACCGCGCGGCACTCGGCCTCACGCCCCCGCTCCGGAGTGATCACCCGCAGCGCCGCGGCGGCCTGCCGGGCGAACATCGCGAGCAGGTCCAGCTCCCGGACGCCCGACCGGGCCTGCGGGGACGGATCCAGCACCTCCAGTACGCCGAGGATCCGGGCATCGCTGATGAGCGGGGCCGCCATCAGGGCGTTCGGCACGTACGCGGTCGACTCGGCCAGCGAGCGGTCGAAGGACGGATCGGTGCTCAGATCGTCCACCACCATCGGCTCGCCGGAGGTCGCCACCCACCCGGCGATCCCCCGGCCGGCCGGGAACCGGCGGCCCACGAGGAACTCCTCGCCCTGCCCGGACACGGCCTGGAAGACCAGCTCGTCCGCCTCCTCGTCGAGCAGGAAGACCGAACTGGCCTCGGCCCCGAAGATGGCACGGGCCACGTCGACGACCGACTGGAGCAGTTCACGGCGCGGCGCGTCGGCGGCGGAGAGGGCGGGCGCGGGGGCGAGGGCGGGGGAGAGGGCGGAAGCGGAATCAGTTCTCGGAGTCATCACGGGTATCTCCTGCCACAGTGGAAGGACGCGGCGCCTGACGCACATTGGCCGCGGACAGATAGAGGGCGTTCTTGAGCTGGAAGGCCGTCATCCGCGGATGCGCGGACAGGACGCGGGCGCAGAGCCCGGCGACGTACGGCGTGGCGAAGCTGTTCCCCGTGGTGCGGATCGTCCGGCCGCCCAGCCACGGCACGGTCACGTTCTGGCCCGGTCCGAAGAACTCCACCGGGGGATCCGGGTTGTACAGGTGCAGTTCGGGGTCGTCCTCCTGGTGGCTGCCGACCGAGATCACCGACGCGAACCGCCAGGGGAAGCTCTCCACCGAGGTGTTGTGGGCCGAGGCGACGATCACCGTACGGGCGAAGTAGGCGCTGTCGGCCAGGTTGTGCAGCTCCTGCGCGAACCGGGTGCGGGTCGTCGACAGGCTGAGGTTGACCACGTCGAAACGCTGCTCCACCGCCCAGCGCAGCCCGGCCATCAGGACGTCCCCGGTGCCGGCGAACCGCTCCCCGAGCACCCGCACGCTGTGGATCTCGCAGTCCGGGGCGGTCCGCCGGACGATGCCCGCGCACGCGGTGCCGTGCCCGCAGGTGTCCCCGGTGGTCGTCGGCTCGACCGTGATCTCCCCGCTCTCCCCGTCCTTGACGACCACCCAGGAGCCGGCCAGCGGGCCGATCAGCGGATGGTCCCGCTCCACGCCCGAATCCACCACGCACACGCGTACGCCGCGTCCGGTGGCGGGCGCGGCGGGGCGGCCACCCGGTGGTCCGGCGTCCGCCAGCACCGGTACGTCCCCCGGGCCGCGCCCGCGCAGACTCCAGGTCAGCCCCTGCCCCGGGGCCGTACGCGCGTCTCCTGCGGCCATATGCTCCGGTCCCGGTCCCGGTCCCGTGCGTGTCCGTCCCGAATCCGTGGTCGTCATCGGTCAGCTCCTCTCCCTCGTCGTGGCCACGAACCGGGGTGGGTGTGCGAGGAAACCGGCGACCCGGCGGGTCCCCGGCAGATGCCCCTTGCCCGTGAAGTGCGCCCCGGCCGACCGGGCCGAGGTCCCGGCCTCCGGCCACCGGCCCAGGGCGGCGAGCGTGTGGGCCCGGTCCAGCTCGGCCGTCGCCTGCACCAGCGGGGAATCGGTGAGCAGCGAGGCCCGGACCGCCCGGTCCGCGTGCCCGGCCGCCCCGTCGGGGTCCTCCCGCGCCGTCAGCCGGGCCCGCAGCCCCGCCAGGTCCACCGCGTCCGCACGGCTCAGCCCCGACGTGTCGCCGACACCCGCCAGCCGGGCGGCCGCCCGGTCCTCCCGGCCCTCGTCCAGCTCCAGCCGGGCCGCGTCCAGCGCCACCGCCGTCCGCATCCCGGCCGCCCCCGTACGCCGGGCCGCCGCGTCCGCCCGGCCGAGCAGGTCCAGCGCGGCGGCGCTCCGGCCGAGCAGCGCCTCCACCGTCGCCCGGAACACCGGCAGGAAGACCTCCGCCTCGGCGAACCCCAGCTTCCCGGCCAGCCGCTCCGCCTCGGCCAGGCAGCCGTACGCCACGTCGGGCCGGCCCTGGAGCGCGTACAGCACCGCCAGCGGGCAGTTGAGGGTGACCCGGACCGTGGGCCGGCCCGCACCGTGCGCCGCCAGCAGTGTCCGGCAGCGGATCACCGCGGCGGGCACCGGAACCGGCCCGCGCCACAGGGAGATCCCGATCGCGCCGAGCGCCCCGGCCCGCTCCGGCTCCGCCCCGGCCAGGACGGCGTGCTCCAGGGCCCGCGCCTGGTCCCGCTCCGCCTCCTCGTGCCGCCCGGACCGCTGGAACTGCTGGGCGAGCCGCAGATGGGCCCGCGCCCGGCCGGCCGAGTCCCCGGCCGCCTCGAACACCGGCAGTACGGTACGGGCCACGGCGGCGGGGCCAGGACCCGGGCCGCCCGGATCCAGCACCGCGAGCGCGAGACGGGCATGCGCGGCCTCCACCGCGTCGGACCCCGAGTCCCGTACGCGGCGCAGCAGTTCGGCCCCCTCCTCGGTGCGGCCCAGCGCCACCCGCACCTCACCGAGCCGCCGCGTCACGGCCGGATCCCCGGGGCACAGGTCCACCGCCCGTTCCAGCAGGCCGTGCGCCCAGTGCAGGTCGGACCGGGCGGCGGCCTGCGCCCCGGCCCGGCCCAGCGCGGCGGCGGCCCGGTCACGCAGCCGCCGTGCCCGGTCGTCCAGCAGCCCCAGTTCGGCGCGGTAGCGGTAGGCGCGCTCCAGATGGCCGCCCACCGCCCCGTCGCCGCCGCGCAGCACGCTGGGGAGTTCCGCCGCCCAGGCATGCCGGTCCGCCTTGGCCCGCTTGGACAGCGAGGCGTACGCGACCTCGTGCACCAGTCCGCTGCTGAACCGGTACGCCTCCTCCCCCCGGCCCCCCGGCGGCCCCGACTCCACGAGCCGACGGCGGCCCAGCACCGCCAACGCCTCCTGGACACGCCGCCGGTGCTCCTGGCCCGGTCCGGCCGGCCCGGCGGACTCGGTGAGGGGCCCGGCGGCGTGGCCCTCCGCCGCCCGTACGGACAGCTCCAGCCGGACCAGTTCCGGTGCGGTGAACTCCCGGCCGATCACGGCGGCCAGATCCACCACCCCGCGCTCCGCCCTGGCCAGGGCCCCGATGCGCGCGCCCAGCAGGGCCTGGAGCGTGGGCGGCAGATCCTCGTCGGAGGCCGGGCCCCCGGGCCGGGCGGCGGCCGCCGGGTCCGCCCGGTCGCCGACCAGGAGCTGCTCCAGGTAGAGCGGATTGCCCCCGGCCCGCGCCAGGAGCCGGTCGTCCACCGGGGCCGGCCCGCCGTCCGGACCGGCGAGACCGGCGGCGAGCCGCAGTGCTTCCTCGTGCGGCAGACCGGTGAGCTGGAGATGTCCGGACCGGGCGGGGGGTTCGCCGCCCGCGTCAGGCCCATTTGATCCGTCGGGCCCATCTGATCCGTCGGACCCACCTGACCTGTCGAATCCATCCGGCCTGTCCGACCCGTCGGATCCACCGGACCCGTCGAGTCCATCCGACCTGTCCGGCCCATCCAGCTCGTCAGCCCCATCTGGCCCATCTGGCCCATCTGGTCCGTCCGGTCGCCCGGCGCAGAG
This sequence comes from Streptomyces sp. NPDC048142, assembly GCF_043202835.1. Classification (NCBI taxonomy): domain Bacteria; kingdom Bacillati; phylum Actinomycetota; class Actinomycetes; order Kitasatosporales; family Streptomycetaceae; genus Streptomyces; species Streptomyces sp. NPDC048142. Next base: position 129,012 of record NZ_JBIDBC010000011.1, on the reverse strand, counting down.
CACCAGCACCCCCGCGCACTCCGAGCCGTCCGTCAGCCGGCGCACCGTGCGGACCAGCAGCGGGGCCGCCGCGTGCCAGTCGTCCAGCACCAGGACGACCGGGCGGACCCGGGCCGCTCGCTCCAGGACCGCCGCCAGGGCCGCGCACATGTCCTCGAAGGGGGCGTTCGGCGTTCCGTCGCGCAGCAGACCCCCGGAGAGCAGGGCCATCGCGTCGTCGACCGCCAGCACACCGGCCGCGTCCTTCGCGTCGTCCGCCGGACCGGGCCCGGCCGTCACCAGGGAACGCACCGCGTCGGCCAGCGGGGCGAGGGTGCCGTGGTCCCCGTAACTGCGGCACCGCCCGGCGCCGTACGCGAGCGCGCCGGACGCCGACCGCCCCGCCAGCCACTCCCGTACCAGCCGGGTCTTGCCGATGCCCGCCTCCCCGGTGACCCGCAGCAGTCCGGCCCCGCTGCCACGCGCGGCCTGTTCCAGGGCGGCGTCCAGAGCCTGCCGCTCCGCGTCGCGGCCGACGAAGGGGACGTCGAAGCGGCGCAGCAGTTCGGGGTCGTCCGCGCCCAGTGCCAGCAGCCGGTAGGCCGCCACGCTGTCCCGCTTGCCCTTCAGCCGCAGCGGACCGGTGGGCTCGGCGCGCACCGTCGGACCGGCGGCGAGCAGGGTCCCCGGGCCGATGAGGATCTCGCCGCGGCCCGCGTTCTGCTCCAGCCGGGCGGCGATGTTGACGGTCTCCCCGGAGACCAGGGCCTGCCGGGCGGTGGTGTCCGAACCCGCCACCACCTGACCGGTGTTGACGCCGATCCGGGTGGCCAGCTCGATGCCGAGGGTGGCGTCGAGCTCCTCGTTCAGCCGGGCCAGCGCCCGGCGCATCCCGAGCGCCGCCGCCAGCGCCCGGCGGGCGTCGTCCTCACGGACCACCGGCACGCCGAACACCGCCATCACCGCGTCCCCGATGAACTTCTCCGGGGTGCCGCCCCGTGCCACGATCTCCGCGCTCATCGCCTCGAAGTACCGCAGGGTCACCCCGCGCAGCGTCTCCGGGTCGAGCACCCCGGACAGCGCGGTGGACCCGACGAGATCGCAGAACAGGACGGTCACCGGCTTGCGTTCGTCGCCGGGAGGGGCGGCGGGGGCCGGTCCGGTCCCGGTCCCGGCGGTCGCGGGAGCCCCGGCGGTCGCGCACGGTGTCCCGCAGGACGAACAGAACCGGGCGGTCGGGGGCAGGTCCTGCTGGCACGAGAGGCAGTTCATGGCGGGTCCTTCTCTCCCGGGGGCCGTGCGGTCCAGGGGCGTCGGGCGGGTTCACCAGGCGCTCGCGCCCCGGCGGGTACGGCCCCGGCGGCGGTGATCCCGACGCCGGGCCCGTACCTACCGTGATCGGTCGCCGGTCGTAGGCCGTAGGCCGTAGGGCCGTTGGGCGTCAGGCGTCGGTCAGAACAGCGCGCCCCCGGCGATCTCGCCGTGCGCCTGCACCTCGGGACCGACGGCGTCCAGCCTGCTCTTCACGTCGAGCAGCAGTGCCAGTTCCTCCGGCGTCAGCCCGCTCAGCACCTCGCGCTGTTCCTCGGTGAGCAGATCCACGGGGAAGCCCGCCTCGTACAGCGCGTCGGGCAGCGGCGGCCGTTCGCGGTTCACGGGTGGTCCGGTCATGGTGTGACTCCCATCGGTAGGACAGGTCCGGCTCCCCGCGGCGACGGCGTCGGTGCGGAGCGCCCGAGCCGGACGAACAGCCGGGTGAGCGCGTCGAGGGAGTGCAGTGCGCTGACCGCCACGGCCGCTTCCTGGTCCCGGCGGAGCGGCAGCCGGTCCAGCAGCGCGTACAGCTCGTCCAGGTGCTCCGTGTCGAGCACCGAGTGCTCCCGTACGGTCCGGAGCGCGGCGGCGGGCAGCCCGGTCAGCCGGGCGATGCGGCCGGTGAGGCCGGGGGCGGGCGCGTAACCCTCCAGTACGGCGATGTAGCCGAGCAGGGCGACCGGGTGGTGGTGCTCGATCCAGTAGTACTGGGACCCGACGAGCGAGGCGACCAGGGGAGAGGGCTGCGGACCGAGAGCGTCCTCCGGGGCGCCGCCCGCCGCCAGGAGGTCTTCCAGCAGCCAGGCGTCGTGCCCCGACTCCTCCCGGATGTGCTCCTCCAGATACACGGCGAGCGGCGCCGCCAGCGGGTCGCCCTGGGCGGCCCGGCCACGGGCGCGGTCGAGGGCCAGCGCCATCAGCGGGACGGAGGCGCGGACGACGGCGTGCATGGTGCGCAGATACGTCCGATAGCGCGGCAACAGCCCATCGGAGCGCCACATATGGTGCGTCGCGCCACGGAACTCCGGTTCCAGCAGGAGGAGTTTGGTGCGCAACCGGGCGGAGGCCCCCGCGCACGCGGGCCGTGTGTCACCGGCCGCCGTGCTCATCGGACGTCCCGCGCGCCGGGCTCAGGCGGCGGCCCGCCCGCGACGACCAGCGGTGGCCCGCCCGTGACGACCAGCGGCGCGTACGCCGCGCAGCCGTGCCGGCGCACGACGCCCTGCGCCCCCTCCCGGGAGCCGCGCACCGCGGCGGTCAGGTCCAGCAGCGCCCCGCCCGCCCCGCCCGCCACCGTGCGGGCCCCGGCCGCCGCCGCTTCGTCGCCGCCCAGTGCCCGGCAGCCGTCGCAGTAGGAACCCGCCCGGGGCCCGGAGCCGTACCGGGCGGCCAGATGCGTGGGCCCGACCGTGCGGATCATGCGCAGCACCGGGGACTCCAGCGCCCGGCGGCGCACCGTCCCCCAGTCGTCGACGCCGATGTGCCCGAGGTCCAGGTGGGCCGGTACGGGCCGGCGGTCGACGGTGTCCTGGTTGCAGCAGGCCAGCACCCTGCCGTCGAAGGCGACCACCGGCCAGGCGGCCATCGAGCACGGCGCCGCCGCCGCCGGGTCCGGGCCGGTGCGGGCGGGCCTGGCCCACGCGGCGGCCCGGCCGAACGGCCGCACCTCGTTGACCAGGCACGGGACCCGGCCGCCGAACTCCTGCTCCACCGCCCGGGTGATGTCGGCGAGATACGGATCGGACGCACCGGTCCCGGTGAGGTGGAGGCTCACGGCCACGCCCTCCTCCCGGACGAGGTGCAGGGCACGGAACACGTCGGCGCGCGGGACCTCGCGTTCGTGGTGGACGTCTAGGGAGGCGGAGAAGTGGTCGACGGAACGGATGGCGCGCAGGATCGCGGGCGGAATCACCAGGCCCCGCCGCCCCCGCCGCCCCCACCGGTTCCCGGATCCCGTGCTCCCGGACCCCGCGCTCTTGGATCCCGTGCTCTTGGATCCCGTGCTCCCGGACCGGGCGAAGAACATGCCGCTGAGCAGCGCGGTACGGGACCCGGCGCGCCGCGCCGACGCGCTCAGCCGCTCGGCGAGCGCGGGCAGCAGCAGCGGTTCCCCGCCGGTGAGCATGACGACGTCGGGCCGGTTCTCCTCGGTGAAGGAGCTGACGAAGCGTTCCAGTTGAGCGCCGTCCGGTTCCTCCCGGGTGAACAGGTCCGACCCGGTCGAGCAGTGCGCGCAGCGCAGCGGGCAGCGCCGGGTGAGGCCGAGGAGCAGGCCGGCAGCCGGGAAGGGCCGCCGTGCGACGAGTTCGGCGAGTTCCATACGGGCCGCCTCCTTCGGGGCCGGGGCGCGTCGTGCGCGTACCCAGACTGTGCCGTACCGGTTCGCGGACGGTCCGCCATCGCTTCGGCGGCGGTATGGGCCCAGGTCGGGGCGGCTCCCCGCGCCGCCACCGGGGCCGGGAAACCGGCCTTCCTCCGCTCCGAACTGGCCTGATACCGACGCCATACCGCTGTCGAAGCGGTAGCCAGGCCTGGCTTCCTAGCCTTCCGCGCGATCTGCTGAAGCCGCTCACCCCGGGATGAGCGGACCGGCCGTCACCACCGCGCGGGCCGGTACGCCGGGGCGCGCCGGTACGTCGGTCTGGGCAGGTACGTCGGTGCGCGGGGGCACCTCCCGCTCGCGGGCGTACAGGCCGAGCAGCCGAGGCACCTCGTACAGCGCGGCATGCGCGGTGACCTCCCCGGCCGGCGAGGTCACCGCACCGGCGTCGATCAGCGACTCGACGGCCCGGATCGCCGCCCGCTCCCCGCAGCCCAGTGCCGCCGTGGCCCGGTCCAGGGTGAAGCCCCCGTCCTCGGCGATCCCGGCCAGCCGCCCCAGCACCCGCCGGTCGCCGTCCGCCAGGTCCTGCCAGCCGGACGCGATCCGGTGCCGTACGGAGACGTCCCCGGCGACCAGTTCGTCCAGTGCGGCCGACGGGTCCTCCAGCCGGGCCGCGTACTCCGCCAGCGGCAGATGCCGCAGCACCGCCAGCCGCATCCCGCTCACCTCCACCGCGAGAGGCAGCGCCCCGCAGGCCCGCACGATCCGCAACGCCGCCCCCGGGTCGGCCCGCAGCCGCCCGGCCCCGATCAGCCTTCCCAGCAGCTCCAGGGCCTCGCCGTCCGCCAGCACGGGCAGCGCGATCCGGTGCACCGGGGCGAGACCGGCCAACTGCCCCCGGGAGGTGACCAGTACGGAACACTTCCCGGACCGCGGCAGCAGTCCCCGTACGGACGCCTCGTCCGGTACGTCGTCCAGCACGACCAGCGCCCGGTGCCGGGCCGGCCACTCCTGCCAGGCATCCGCGAGGGCGCCCGTCGCCGCGCCTGCGTCCCCCCGCCCGCCCTCCGGCTGCCCGCCCTCCGCAGGAGCGGCGGCCCCCGCCACCCCGCACAGCCGCCCCAGCTCCGCCAGGATCTCCGCCCGGCCGCGCGCCGTGCCGTCCTCCCGGCGCACCCGGACATGGACGCGGCCGTCGGGGAAACGGTCGGCGAGCAGCTGCGCCGCCCGCACCGCCAGTGCCGACTTCCCCGACCCGGCCGGGCCCGAGACGACCACCACGCGCTCCTCGCCGCCGCCCAGCACGTCGAGCAGGCCCCGCAGTTCGTCACGGCGGCCGGTGAACGCCCCGGTACAGGCGGGCAGCGCGACCGGGCCCGCCGCCTCCCGGGCGGCGGCGGCCCGCCGGGCCTCGCGCCCCCGGCCGAGCATCGAGCGGTACAGCGCCGCCATCGCCGGACTCGGCTCCAGGCCCAGCTCCCTCGCCATCAGCTGCCGGTAGTCGTCGTACACCGCCAGCGCCTCGGCCTGCCGGCCCGACTGGTGCAGGGAGTTCATCCAGGCGGCCCGGAGCCGCTCCCGCAGCGGATGGCGCTCCACCAGGTCCCGCAGCCCGTCCACCGCGACGGCCGGCCGGCCCAGCTCGATCGTGGTCTCCGCCCAGTCCTCGTACACCGACAGACACCGGGCCTCCAGCCGGTCCGCCTCCTCGGCCACCCCGGCGGAGTCCCGCAGATCGTTCAGCGGCGGCCCCTCCCACAGGTCCAGCGCCTCCCGCAGCAGCCGGGCCGCACCGGGCAGATCGCCCCGCCCGGCCGCCGCCCGTCCCGCGCGGGCCAGCGACCCGAAGCGCAAGGTGTCCAGCTCGCCCTCGGCGATGCGCAGCAGATAGCCCCCGCAGCCGTGCGCCACCCGGTCCCGGCCGCCGTCCCCGGCAGGCCCCAGGAGGGTGCGGGCGGCACTGACGTAGACCTGGAGGTTCTTGCGGGCGGTGCGGGGCGGATCGTCCGGCCACACCACGTCGGTCAACATGCCTACCGGTACGGGGGTGTTGGGCCGGGCCAGCAGCGTGGCGAGGACCAGGCGCTGCTTTCGCGGGCCGAGCGGCAGCTCACGGCCGTCCAGCCGGGCCGTGAGCGGGCCGAGCAGGGAGAAGTACACCGCACCGGCCGAACCGGTACGGGCGGGAGGTCGGGTCATCAGCGGGCCTCCGGGAACGGGGACGGGCGGCGGACTGGGCCGTACGCACGCCCCGATCCTGCTGCCGCGCGGGCCCCCGCACATCGGGGCCCCGCCCGCATCTTCCGTCCGGACACCCGACCAAAACCGCCCGACGCCCCCATGTTGCCCGCCACGGCCCCCAGGTCCTTGGATCCCCGGGCCCCGTGGTTCTCAGGCCTGTGGTTGTTAGGCCCCGTGGCTCTCGGGTCCCCAGGTCCCGCAGTCCCCAGGTCCCGCAGTCCCCAGGCCCCGCAGTCCCCAGGTCCCGCAGTCCCCAGGTCCCGCAGTCCCCAGGCCCCGCAGGCCTCAGCGCGGTCCTCAGGCCGGCTCGGCGGCGCACTCGGCGGCGAACTCGCACAGGGCCGCCCGGTCCGCGCGCCCGGTCTTGCTCAGCAGACTGGCCATGTGCTTCTCCACCGTGCGGGGCGAGATGGACAGCCGCCGGGCTATCTGCTGGTTCCCGGGCCGCTCGGGCAGCAGGACGAACACCTCGTACTCACGCGGCGTCACCCCGCTGCTCCGCAGCGACGAAGGGATCCGGTCCCAGCCGCCCCGGTGCTGGGTCACGCTCGCCCCGGCCTGCCGCAGCGCCGCCCGGCACGCGGAGGCGACCGGCTGTACCCCGGCCCCGTAGAAGAACTCCTCGGCGGTCCGCAGCCACGCCACCGGCTCGCCCCACCCGTCCGCGCGGGCCGCGTCCGCGACCAGCCGCAGGCCCAGATGGCGGGCGACCGGGAAGGGCGCGGAGCGCGCGTCGAAGGACGCCATCAGCCGGGCGGCCCCGGCCGGGTCCTTCTCCCGGCCCAGCAGCACCGCGTCGGCCAGCTCCAGGAACTGCCGGTTCCAGGCGAGGCAGCCGCCGGGAGCCGCCCGCGCCTCCGCCAGCTCCGCCCGGTCCGCCTCGCCCGCGAGGACCCGAAGCAGCGGGCGCAGCCCGTACCGCCCGCTCAGGTAGTAGTAGCTCGGGTGGTCCAACTCCCAGGCCAGCGCCTCGTCCAGACCTGCCGCCGCCCGCTCCCGGTCCTCCTCCAACAGCGCCCCGAACGCCCGGCACAGCCCCGCCCGGAGCGGCACCAGCAGCGACTGCTCGCCCCCGGCCCGCCGGAACGCGGCCAGCGCCCGGTCCGTGTCCCGCCGCCGCCCCCGGTGCGCGGCCATCGTCGCCCCGGCCAGCAGCAGATAGCGGTGGGCGGACAGATCGCCGACCCGGGCGCTGGCCTCCGTCGAGCGTCCGATGATCTCCTGGGCCTCCTCCCACCGGGCGCACATCACCGCGTTCATCGCCAGCAGTCCGTCGACCGTGCGGGTCAGCAACAGCGCGCCCAGCTCGGTGGCCGCCGCCCGCGCGGAGAGCAGCCGGGAGGCGTCCCCGGTCCGCATGAAGGCGTTCGCGCCGAGCCGCACCAGCGCCTCCACCCGCCAGACCGGCAAGGCGTGTTCGGTGGAGATCGACAGCATCCGCTCCAGCGCGGCGTCCGCGGCGTCGAAGCCCTCCTCGCGCCGCAGTAGCGCCAGCAACTGCCAGGCCTGGCACGCCACTACGGGCAGCCCCTCGGCCTCGGCGGTCTCCGCGGCCTCCAGCACGGCCCGCTCCGCCTCCGCCGGACCCCGGGGCTTCTGTCCGTGCTCGTGTCCGTGCTCGTGTCCGTGCCCGCGCTGGTGTGCGTGCCCGTGCCCGGGAAGCAACGCCAGATACCCGTCGACCACGACCAGCGCGGCCCGGCGGCCCGGCGGCGGCGACGGGCCGAGCAGGACCCGGGCCGCTTCGGCCTGGAGGGCCGCGTCGGCGGTGCGTTCCGCCATGACCGCCGCCCAGGCGAGTTCGATATGAGTCCGGCCGCGCCGGGCGGCGGCCTCGGAACGCGCCGGAACCGGTGGCAGTGCGTCCGCCAGCGCCAGGGCGCCGTCCAGATCGCCGCCTTCGGCACGGGCGACCGCCAACGACTCGGCGACGGCGGCCCGTTCGGTCTCGGCGGCCAGCGGGTGCGCCCGCTCCAGCAGCACCACGGCCGAGCCGTGCGCTCCCGAAGCGAGCATTCGTCTTCCCGCCTCCGCGAACTGGCGGGCCGCCCCCGCCCGGTTGCCCGCGGCCAGTTGCAGCGAGGCGACGAGCTGCCGCCCGTCCTCGTCCAGTGGCTGCCCGGAGTGTTCGATGGCCCCGGCGGCGCGGCGGGCCAGGGACGCGCGCTCGGCCGGTGCCAGCGAGGAGGTCAGGGCCTCGGCGGTGAGCGAGTGCCGGAAGGTATAGCGGTCGGGGGCCGCGCCGTCCGGAGCGATGACACCGGCCTCCACCGCGGACCGCAGGTGCGTGAACAGGGCCCGGTCCTCGAAACCGGTGACGGTCTGGAGCACGGTCACCGAGAACTGGCTGCCCAGGGTGGCCGACGCCAGCAGAAGGTCCCGCACCGGCTCGTCCAGCCGCTCCAGCCTGCGGGCCCAGCTGCGGACGATGTCCGAGGGCACCGAGGCGTCCGGCTGCTCCGCCGCCTCCCACCCGCCGTCCGTCCGCCGGAGCCGCCCGGTGTCCAGGAGATCGGCCAGCAGCACTTCCAGCAAGTACGGGTTGCCCGCGGCGCGTTCGGCAAGCCGCCGGTGCACCGACTCGGGTATCTCCTCCGGCCGCACCTCCAGACACGCGCCCGTCAGCGCCCGCACCCGGTCGTCGCGGAGCGGACCCAGCTCCCGCACCGTCGCGGTGTGGCGGCGCTCGGCGGAGCGTACGAGGTCCAGAGCGGCGCCGGGCTCCGGGCGCAGGGTGCCCAGGAACAGGATGGGCAGATCGGCCAGGTTGTCGATGACGTACTCGACGACCGCGACGGTCTCCGTGTCGCAGTCGTGCAGATCCTCCAGCAGGATCGTGCAGCCCGCCTCCCTGCCCAGCACGGACAGCAGCCGCAGCAGCGCCTCGGCCAGCTCCACGACCGTCTCCGGATAGCCGGGCGACCCGCCCCTGCGCCACTCCGGGACCAGCCGGGCCAGCGCCGGATGGTAGGGCGCGAGCTCCGGATCGGTCGGGGTGCCCGCGGCCCGGAACCGGGAGGACAGCGCCTCCGCGAGCGGGCGGAAGGGGACGACGAGCCCGGTCGAGGTGGCCCGGCCGCGCAGCACCGGCATGCCGAACCCGTAGGCCCGGTAGGCGCACTCGCCCACCAGCCGGGACTTGCCGATACCGGCTTCCCCGAGGAGGAACAGCGCGCGCCCCGAACGCCGTCGTACGGCGTCCAGGGCGCTGCTCAGCAGTCCGATCTCCTCGTCCCGCCCGACGATGACCGGCGAAGTGGCTCGCATGGCCGCAGGCTACTGGAGCCGTAACTCCGACGGCACCAGGCCAATCCGGCTGATTTGCCGCCGAGTTCGCCTGATCCGGTCAGAACGGGGCCGTCATGGTGGTCCAGGGCAGGTCGTGGCTGTAGCCGCTCTCGCCCTCCGAGCTGCTGAGAAGTCTGCTGCGCGCACCGAGGCCTCCGGTGGAACCCAAGGAGATCTGTCCGGCCGGGTGCTCGGGCGTTCCCTCGTGCGCGAGGTCGCCGGACGCCTGAAGGGCCGATTCGCCGAACTGCTTCATCTCTGCCTCATCCTCTGGTGGTCGTCAGAAACGGTGGTGGTCGTCAGAAACGGTGCGTGGGCATCAGGAGTGGTGCGTGGGGCATCAGGAGCGGAGGTGGTCGTCAGGGGCGGTGGCGGTCATCGGGATCGGTGCATGGTCGTCAGGGACGGTGAAAGTCGTCGGGATCGGTAGTGGCCGTCGGGAACGGCGGGTGGGCATCGGGAGCGGTGGGTCGGGGCGCCCGGGAGGGGCGCAGGAGCAGAGCGGAGCCGATCCGGTCGGGGAACCCCGCCCGCAGCAGCCCGTGCCCGATCCCCGAGAGCCCGGTGAGCAGCCCCGGGTGCGGTACGCGGCCGGGCGTCCCGCACTGCGGTCCCACCCGGTCCGCGGCGGCCAGCAGGGTCCCCGCCCGGCGCACCCACGCGGGCCGTGCGGCGGGCAGTACGGAGTGCAGCGCACTGTGGCCGAGGAGTTCGAGCAGCCCCGACTCCCCGTGGCACAGGCTGTCGTCGGCGAGCGGATCGATGCCGGCCAGCTCCCCGGAGCGCGCCGTCAGCCAGCCGGTCAGCTCCGGGTCCGCAAGTGCGTCGTGGCTGTCCGCTATCGCCAGCGCGATCCCGGCCACCCCGTCGCACCAGGCGGGCCCGGCGGCCGGGTCGGCCGCCGCTTCGTGGGCCGCCCCGGCGACCGGCCTGGCGACCGACCCGGCTGTCGCTCCGGCCGCCGCTTCGTGGGCCGCCCCGGCGGTCGCCCGGCGCAGGGCGTGAAGCCCGGCGCTCCGGTGGCGGGCGTCGCCGCCGGCCCCGGCGAAGCGCAGCAGCGCCCAGCCGATTCCCGCCGATCCGTCGGCGAAGCCCCCGGCGTCGGGGAGCGGGGCGGCGGTGATCCGCTCGGCGCAGCGCGCGGCGCCACGCCAGGCCTCCGTGCGGCCGGTGGCGCGGTACACCGCGAGCAGCGAGACCAGCCCGCCCGCCGCACCGCCGCGCACCCCGTACCCGCTCTCGGCCGCGCCCGCCGCGCAGCTCAGCCGTACGGCGGGACCGGCCAGGTCCAGCACCGTACGGTCGCCCAGCAGCGTGCCCACCTCGGTCAGCGCGTACGCGATACCGCCGAGGCCCGCGAAGGCGCCGGAACCCAGGGACCCGAGATCGTCGGCCCGCCCGTGCAGCGCGTCCAGCAGCCCCGGGACCGGGGCGAGCGCCTCCCGGGCGGCCTCCGCGTACCGGGAGGCGCCGGTGAGCGCGGCGAGCTGGGCCAGGAAGAGCGCGGGGCCGGTGTACCCGCCCGCGAGGTCCGCCGCCATCGGCGTGAGCCGCCAGTAGCGTTCGCCGAGCAGCTCAAGGCCGATCCAGTTGGTGCGGCCCTCGTGCCGGTAGGCGAGGGAGACGAGCTGGTCGCCCACCGACCGTGCGGCGGACAGCAGTTGCTCGGGCTCGGGCGCGGTCGCCGCGCTCGCCGCCCGGCCGCCCGGGACCGCCCGGTGCGGCGGCTCGGGCGAGGTGCTCACCATGGCGGCCCGGATGATCCGTTCCTGGTCCTGCCGGTCCACGGTGTCCATCGCCCGCACCTTCGCCTCGACGCGGGCGAGCCCGGTGGGACCGGCGTCGTCGTGCGCGGACGGGGCGGGGCCGGGCGCGGACAGGTCGTACGCCGCCCCCGCAACCGTACGGCCGGTGCCGCTCCACAGTTCCGTGCCACCCGGCCGGGTGCTGAACACCGGCACGTCGCCGCGCCACAGCTCCGCGATCTCCTCGTCCTCCAGACCGGGCAGCGCGGGCACGCCCAGGAGCGGGGTGCGCAGCAGCGACAGCACCTGGTGCCGTTCGGTGGCATCCCGCATCAGGTCGGGGTGGGTCGACTCGTCCAGCAGTGTGGTGTACGTCCAGGTCGGCCGGGGCACGACGCGCACCTCGTCCCGGGCGAAGAGCCGCAACAGCCCCTTGCTGCCGAGGAGTTCCGTCCGATGCTCGTACATCGCGGTGTATCCGGCGCGGAAGCCGGCGCAGAGGGCTTCGGTGTACGTGGAGGGGTCGGCGGCCACTTTGCCCAGCCGGGGCCGGTTGGCGGACTCGGTGAACCGGCCCGCCCGCCGTACCAGCCGCATGCGGTCGGTTCCGGCCTCCGCCCAGTCGGCGGTCTCGATCGGGGACGAGGCGGCCCGGCCCCCGCCGATGGCGGACATGTCGAGCGCGGTGGTGTCCCCGACGAGCAACTGGGGCAGCAGGCCCACCCGGTGGACCGAGTCGTGCAGGGCGCGGGCGGCCGGATCGGCGGACCGGGCGGGCCCCAGCGGCGGGTGGAACAGGGTCTCCACATCGACCAGGACCGGGTGCGGGCCGCAGGCGATCAGGTTCTCGTGGTGCAGATCCGTACCGTCCAGCGTGTGCAGCAGGGCCAGCAGCGCCCCCTGCCGCCGGTAGAACTGCCGGGTCTCCGCCACCGAGGCGCAGGGCCGCTCCTCGACGAACTCGGCCCAGCCGTAGTCCCCCCGGTCCAGGACGCGCAGCACCCGCAGCTCCGGGGCCCCGGGCAGCGAACCGAACCAGTCGGCAAGGGTGTTGAAGTGCCGGTGTGCCGCGAGCGGACGCGGCTTGTAGACCAGCCGGGTGCCGTCGGCGAACCGCAGCAGCATCACCGACCGGCCCCCGCGGTGGCTGTCGCCCGCGCCGGCCTCCACGCCGGTGAGCGCCCCGGGCCCCGCGCTCCCGGCGAGCGCCCCGCCCCGGGAGCCGGCCCGGTCGCCGAGCACCCCCGCGGGGGCCAGCAGATGCCGGTCGGCGGCGAGCCGTGCGGCCATCTCCGCGAACGCGTCCCCCGCGTTGAGGCAGGCCGTCGCGAGCAGGCGGGCCAGCACGGGGTAGCCGGTGACGAGGAGGGCGAGGCCGTCGCGGCGGGCGGTCAGTCGTACGAAGTCCCGGAACCGCTCCTCGGACCCCTCGCCGTTCAACCGGCCCAGCCGCCGGGCCTCGTGCAGTTCCGTCACGAGGGTGCGCGCCGCGATCCGGGCGAGCCGACGGGTCAGCTGGCGCCGGAAGTCCGCGAGGACGGGGAGGGAGCCGCCCACTGCCGGGCCGTTCGCCCCCGGATCGTTCACCGCCTGGCCGTCCGACGCCTGACCGCTTGCCGTCCGGTCGTTCGCCGCCTGACCGTTCACTGCCGGCTCGTCCACCGCCCGGCCGTTTGACGTCTGACCGTTCGCCGTCCGGCCGTTCGCCCCCGGGCCGCCTACCGCCTGCCCGTTCACCACCCGGCCGTCCGGCGCCTGCCCGTTCACCGTCCGGTCGTACTCCGCCGGGCCGTTCACCGCTGCGAGCGCGTCCCGGAGCCGCTCCGCCGCCGCCTCGACGAACGGTGCGACGACCGGCCCGAAGCCGCTGAGCCCGGGGTACGCCCGCTCGGCGACCACCACCTCACGCGGCGCCGAGGCGACGGCCTCCCGGGCGAAGGCCGCCCAGCCGGGCTCGCCGGAGGGCCCGCCCCCGACGACACCGGGAAGCCACCACGGCTCTCCGGCCGCGCCCCCGAACGGGGAGGGGGAGGACGAGGGGGAGGAGGGCGAGGGGGACGAGAGCGCTGCTGGGGCATCGCCGTACGCGACCGAAGCCCCGTCTTCGGGCGCAACGGAAACAGTGGGGGCGAGGCGACGGCTCGTACCTCTGTCGATCAGATCCTTCTCCGCCACCGCTCCGCACCTCCCCGGTCCCGGGCCGGGCCCGGTCGGGCCGCCCGCGTCCATCGTGGTGGGGGAGCGGGCCGGGCGCATGGGGGAGTCGCCCCCATCTTTCGCCCCCCGGCCCGCAGACACCGACCACGGGGCGGCGGTGGATTAGTGACCGGCGGCTTCTCGTCTGCCGTGCGGCGCCCGCCTGTTGGCCAAAAGGGTTCCCACAAGCGGTACTTACCGTGGTCGGCCGACGACACCGGGGCGTCGTCGGTATCTCTTGTGACGCCTCTGTGACCGTAATTGTGGCCCCCATCACAGGCGCGGGAGGCGCGTCTTGATCGGATGACCGAATGCGCCGAACCACCCCCCTCCGCTCGCCTCTCGCCAGAACCGCCCCCGTCGTATCAGCCCTCGTGGCCGCTGCACTGCTCACGGCCTGCGGTGCGGGGCGCGCCGGGACGGAGCGCCCCGGCGCAGGGAGGGGAGGCGCTGCCGAGTCACCGTCCTCCGTGCAGGTCGACGATCCGGGCAAGGACGGCGTACGGGTCACCTCGCTGACCCTCCCGTCGGTCTCCCCCTCTCCCACCCCCTCGCCCACCCGCAGCTACCTGGTCTCCGCCGACAGCCTCGCCCCGGAATCGGAGGTCGTTGCCGGCTACGAGGTCACCAATGAGGGCACCGAGACCCTGACCTACTCGGTCGTCATCACCTTCATGAGCGCGGACGGCGGGGCCATGGCCAACGAGACCGCGACCGTGCGTGACGTCGGCCCCGGGAAGACAGTGCGGGGGAGTGTCCGGGCCACGGGGCTGCCGCCCACCGCACCACGGGTGACACAGGCCAAGGTGCTCGAAGTGACCAAGGTCCCTGCGGGCGAGGCACCGGCCGAGCCGGGCACGTGCCCCGCCTCCGGGGTCCGGGTCAGCGCCGACAGGGGCGACGCGGCCATGGGACTGCGCGTCGTGGGCCTGCGACTCCAGAACTGCGGCACGCGCCGCTACACCGTCGAGGGCTACCCGCTGCTGAAGCTCCTGGACAGCGACTTCCAGCCCGTCGACGGCGTCACCGTCCTCGACGGCAGCGGTGAGATCACCACCGGTGCCGGGCCCGACGAGCGGCCCCGTCCCGTCACGCTCGGGCCCGGCGAGTCGGCGACCGCCGCCCTGGTCTGGCGCAACACCACCGAGTTCGGCACCGCGGTGAACGTGCCCTACGTGCAGGTCCGGGCCAAGGCCGGGGCCGACCCGGTGACCGTGACGCCGAACCTCGACCTCGGAACGACCGGAAAGCTCGGGGTCAGACCGTGGAAGAAGGCAGAGCGCTGAGCGGGACCCGTGCGAAGCCCGTCCAGCGGCGCTGCCCGGCAGAAGCGCGTCAAGTCTGTTGCCGGAGTCCGTTTCTGGAGGACCCGGTAGGAGCCCCACGCCGCACGGCTGGCTTCCTTCACGGCTACGCCGTCACTGCTCGTGGCACCGACCGTGGGCGAGTGCCGTAGCGCAACGGCGAGCTCACCGGAACGGGGCCACCCGTCCCCGCCGGCCTGGGAACAAGCCGGCGGTCCCGCCATGTCCGAGGACGGCTCATCCCCGCGGCGCTGCCGTGGACCCCCGGATCATCAGCTCGGCCGCGATGGTCGCGATGCCGCCGGGCGGCGGGTTCTCCTTGCCCATCGCGAGCCGCCCCGCCCGAGCGCCCGCCTCGAAGAGCGGCAGCCGCACCGTCGTGAGGGCGGGTACCGCGTCCACCGAGAACGGCAGGTCGTCGAAGCCCGCGACCGAGATGTCCTGGGGGATGCGCATCCCCTGGTCGCGTACGGCGGCGCAGGCGCCCAGCGCCACGGTGTCGTTGGCGGCCACGATCGCGGTCACGTCCGGTGCCCTGCGCAGGAGTTCGAGGGTGGCCTCGTAGCCGGAGCGCCGGTCGTAGGGCCCGTGCACGGTGAGCCGGTCCTGGTCGTCGGAGCCCCGGCCCCCGTCGGCCCCGCCCGGCGAGGCGGCGTCCGGACCGGCCGCGCGCAGTGCCTCCCGGTGACCCTCCAGCCGGTGCCGGGTGGTGGTCCGCTCCGGGGGCCCGGCGACGTAACCGATCCTGCGGTGGCCGAGGGAGATCAGGTGCTCGGTGAGCCGGCGTCCGCCGCCCCGGTTGTCGAAGGCGAGCGCGGCGACGAGCGCGTCCCCGTCGGGCAGCGGGGGCCGCCCGCAGAAGACGATCCGGGTGCCCGCGTCCGCGAGCTTCGTCAGTTTCGCGGAGATCGCCGCCTGGTGCGCCGGATCCTCGACCGCGCCGCCGGTGAGGACGACGGCGGCGGCGCGCTGGCGCTGGAGGAGGGTGAGGTAGGTGAGCTCGCGCTCCGGGGAGCCGCCGGTGTTGCAGATGACGGCCAGCTTCTCGCCGCCCGCCCGTCCGGAACCGTCCCCGGGGCCGCCGATCTCCGTCTGGGCCGCCCCCGCCATGATCCCGAAGAACGGGTCGGCGATGTCGTTGACCAGGATGCCGACCAGATCCGAGGTGGCCGCCGCGAGGGAACTGGCGGGCCCGTTGAGCACATAGTCGAGGTCGTTCACCGCGCGCAGGACCCGCTCGCGGGTCGACGCCGCCACCGGGTAGTTGCCGTTGAGCACGCGCGAGACGGTGGCCGGGGACACCCGGGCGCGGGCGGCCACATCGGCCAGGGTGACGGTCATCGCTGTCCTCCGTGGGATCACGTGCGGCCCCCTCTTGTCCGGCCGCTGTCGGCAGGCTAGCGTCATCTCCGATAGAAAGCGCTTGCTACGACCGCCTGGAGGGACCTTCGTGACACGCAGGACAGTGCGCATCGCCATGAACGGCGTCACGGGACGCATGGGATACCGGCAGCACCTGGTGCGCTCGATCCTCGCGATCCGCGAGCAGGGAGGCCTGGATCTCGGCGACGGCGAGGTGCTGTGGCCCGAGCCCGTGCTCGTCGGCCGCAGGTCCCACGCCCTGGAGAAGCTCGCCGGGCGTCACGGCCTCACCGAGTGGTCGACCGACCTGGACGCGGTCCTCGCGGACGACTCGGTCGAGATCTACTTCGACGCGCAGGTCACCTCGGCCCGGGTGGAGGCGATCAAGAAGGCGATCGCGGCGGGCAAGCACGTCTACACCGAGAAGCCGACCGCCACGGACGTCGAGGGGGCCCTCGGCCTGGCCCGGCTCGCCCGGGACGCGGGCATCAAGCACGGCGTCGTCCAGGACAAGATCTTCCTGCCGGGCCTGCGCAAGCTGAAGCGCCTGATCGACGGCGGCTTCTTCGGCGAGATCCTGTCCGTACGCGGGGAGTTCGGCTACTGGGTCTTCGAGGGCGACTGGCAGGAGGCCCAGCGCCCCTCGTGGAACTACCGCGCGGAGGACGGCGGCGGCATCGTCGTCGACATGTTCCCGCACTGGGAGTACGTGCTCCACGAGCTGTTCGGCCCGGTCACCTCCGTAACGGCACACGTCCAGACGCACGTTCCGCAGCGCTGGGACGAGCAGGGCAAGCCGTACGCGGCGACCGCCGACGACGCCGCGTACGGCATCTTCCAACTGGCGGGCGGGGCGGTCGCGCAGATCAACTCCTCCTGGACGGTACGGGTCAACCGTGACGAGCTGGTGGAGTTCCAGGTCGACGGCACGCACGGTTCCGCCGTCGCCGGCCTGCGCAACTGCCGTGTCCAGCACCGCTCTTCGACGCCCAAGCCGGTCTGGAACCCGGACCTCCCGGTCACCGAGCCGTTCCGCGACCAGTGGCAGGAGATCCCGGACAACCAGGAGTTCGACAACGGCTTCAAGGCGCAGTGGGAGCTCTTCCTGCGCCATGTGGTCCTGGACGAGCCGTACGCCTGGGACCTGCTGGCCGGCGCCCGGGGCGTCCAGCTGGCGGAGCTGGGACTGAAGTCGTCCGCCGAGGGCCGCCGCTTCGGCATTCCGGAGCTGACCCTGTGACCGGCGCGTCCGGGGTGCGGTACCGCCGGGGGCCGCTGACATGACGATCCACCTCCCGCAGGGCCCCTACACGCCTCGCGCCACCCCGCTCGACCTCGCTCCGGGAGCGGCGGCCCCCTCCTCCCGTACGGTCTTCTCGGCCGCGCACGTGGTCGCGGACCCGTACGCGGACACCACCCCGGACGGCCCGGCGGCGGTCGACTGGGAGGCCACGCTCGCCTTCCGCCGCCACCTCTGGGCGCACGGTCTGGGCGTCGCGGAGGCCATGGACACCGCGCAGCGCGGCATGGGCCTGGACTGGGCGGGCGCGGCCGAACTGATCCGCCGCTCGGCCGCCGAGGCGAAGGCGGTGGGCGGCAGGATCGCCTGCGGTGTGGGCACCGACCAGCTGCCCGACGACGGTACGCCGACCCTGGCCGAGGTCAGGTCCGCGTACGAGGAGCAGCTGACCCTGGCCGAGGAGCACGGCGCCCGGCCGATCCTCATGGCATCGCGCGCACTGGCCCGCGCGGCACAGGGCCCGGAGGACTACCTCGCCACGTACGCCCATCTCCTGCGGCAGGCGTCGGAGCCGGTGATCCTGCACTGGCTGGGCCCGATGTTCGACCCGGCCCTGGAGGGCTACTGGGGAAGCGCCGGCCTCGACGACGCCACGGACACCTTCATCGAGGTCATCGCCGAACACCCGGACAAGGTCGACGGCATCAAGATCTCCCTCCTGGACGCGGCCCGCGAGATCGACGTCCGCCGTCGCCTCCCGGGCGGGGTCCGCTGCTACACGGGCGACGACTTCAACTACCCGGAACTGATCGCGGGCGACGAACGCGGCTTCAGCCATGCCCTGTTGGGCATCTTCGACCCGCTGGGCCCGCTGGCGGCGCACGCCGTACGGGTGCTGGACACGGGAGACGTGAACGGCTTCCGGGCCCTCCTGGACCCCACGGTCGGACTCTCCCGCCATCTCTTCCGGCCGCCCACCCGCTTCTACAAGACGGGCGTGGTGTTCCTGGCCTGGCTGGCCGGCCACCAGGACCACTTCACGATGGTGGGCGGACTCCAGTCGGCACGCTCGCTGCCGCATCTGGCGAAGGCGTACGAACTGGCCGACGGCCTGGGCCTGTTCCCCGACCCGGACCTGGCCGAGCACCGTATGCGCTCCCTGCTCGCGGTCCACGGAGGCGTACGATGACCGGTGATCTCACGCGCCTGAGCATCAATCAGGAAACGCTCAAGCAATGGTCGTTGCCCGAGCTGGCCGAAGGTTGCGCCAAGGCGGGCATCGGCAAGGTGGGCCTGTGGCGGGCCCCGGTGCAGGCGTACGGCGTCGAGCGCGCGGCGCGGCTCATGTCCGACGCCGGGCTCACGGTCACCAGCCTCTGCCGGGGCGGCTTCCTCGCCGCCTCCGACCCCGCCGAACGCGCCCGCGCCCTGGATGACAACCGGGCCGCGATCGACGAGGCGGCGGCCCTGTCCACCGACACCCTGGTCCTGGTCTCCGGCGGCCTCCCGCCCGGCAGCCGCGACCTGCACGGGGCCCGCGAGCGGGTGGCCGAAGCGCTGGCGGAACTGGCCCCGTACGCGGCGACGCGCGGCGTACGCCTGGCGGTCGAACCGCTGCACCCGATGTACGCGTCCGACCGCTGCGTCGTCTCCACGCTCGGCCAGGCCCTGGACCTGGCGGAACGCTTCCCCGCCGAGCAGGTCGGGGTGGTCGTCGACACCTACCACCTCTGGTGGGACGACCGGGCGCCCGCACAGATCGCCCGCGCGGGCGCGGGCGGCCGTATCCACTCCTTCCAGCTGGCCGACTGGATCACCCCGCTCCCGGCGGGCGTCCTGCTGGGCCGGGGGCAACTGGGCGACGGGAGCGTGGATTTCCGTGCGTTCCGCCGCCAGGTGGAGTCCGCCGGCTTCGACGGCCCGATCGAGGTGGAGATCTTCAACGAGGCGCTGTGGGCCCGCGACGGGGCGGAAGCCCTGGCGGAAGTGGTGGACCGCTACGTACGGCATGCCTGCTGACGAAACGCCTGCTGAGAGCCTTGCGCCGCACCGATGGTAAAGAAACGGCAAAGGGCTGCAACCTTTGCGTACCCTCCCGTGTCACACATGGCGTCGGGACTTCCGGGGAGGGGTCCGGGGGGACGGGAAGGCCCGACGGGAGGGGAACGCGAGGGGGGTCCGGCCGCGAGGCCGGGCCCCATTCCGCTGCCCGGGGCCGGATTCCGTTCCGTGCGGCGTGAGGCCGCCCCGCACCGGTGAGGGGACAGGGAGTGGACACCGACCGACCGTATGCCGGGATCCGGCTTCCTGAAGGGTCCTGGTGGGACTGGGACGTGGTCGACTGGAACGCCGGGCGATTGCGTCTGGCCGCCGGTCACGATCTCACCTACCACCACGGCCTTGAGCTGGTCTTCGGCGACCCGGTCTTCGTCAGTTGTCCGTCGACCTTCCAGGATCCGACGTTCCGCGCCCCTTCGGCCGACGAGATCCGGCGGATCGCACAGCATCACGATGAGGAGCCCCGCGTCGTGGTCGCCTTCGAGGCCGATTCGGGCGGCCGGACTCCCGCCACCTGTCTCATTGCCGCAGATCGCCTTGAGATCGTTCGGGAGCCTGTCCTGAGGTACTGGCGCGAGGACGCCGAACCCGGCCGACGCTTCGCACCCTGGGTGCGGCCTCCCGGCTGAGGGCTCCTGCCGGGTGTCGCGGGAGGGCGGGCCGGCGGATCAGCTCCGCAGGTCGGTGAGCCTGGACAGGGCGTCGGCGGCGGCATCCCGTTCCTCGGCCCCGAGGCGGATCCCCGCAGCCGCTTCGAGCAGCGCCGCCGCCCGCTCCGCGTCCCCCATCCGCTGCGCGATGTCCGCGCGCAGGACGAGAAGCCGCAGCCTCTGCGCCGGAGTCGGGTGCTCGTCCGTCAGTCCGAGCGCCCGGTCGATGATCTTCGCCGCGCCCGGCAGATCCTGCTTGGAGTCCACGAAGAGGTCCGCCATGTGCAGGGCGCGGGCGAAGATCTCCTTCGGTGCGGGCCGGTGGTTCTGGTCCTCGCTGATCGGCTGCCCGACCCGGATCGTGTTCCCGGTCGGGTCGGTCACCAGGAACTGCCGCATCCCGTACGACATGTCCTTCAGCGGCCCGATGCGTGGCAACCCCCGTGCGGGGACGCGCCCGTAGGCCTCCTTGAGGCCCGCCCGGAACGCGGCGTGCAGGCCGTCCACGTCATCGGTGAGGACGTAGCACCCGGAGTGGGAGAACGCCGGTTCGTACTCCTTCATGCCGTACAGCTGGAGCTCGACCGATCCCCGCTCGACGGCGGCGTACGCGTACGGGCTCTTCTGGAGGTACGTCGTCTCGAAGCCCAGGGCGGTGTAGAAGTCGACGGTGGTCTCGATCAGCGAGGTGCGGCAGGGCAGCATCGGGATGGTCGTCTCGGTCATGCGAGTAACGTAGTCAAATTTGAGTACTGGGGGCAAGTGGCGTTCCGTGACCGGCCGTCGCCCCTGCGCGTCCTGACGCGCCCGCGGGGCGGGATCGGGCGCCGGGGGCCTTCAGGAGTGAGAGTTCTCGCCGCTCCGGCGGCGTTTTCGCGGGTGGGGCATGGCGGCACAGGTCTAGACCGAACGGACTCTTTACGCCTCTCCCCGCCCGTGCATTACTCATGACATGCCCATGGCACTCGAAGGCCGGGTGTCATGGGTCTCTTCCTCGTCAACGTGCCCGGAGGTGGCTATGCCCGCGTACCGTTCTCCGTCCCGCCGAATCAAGAGATCCCGGGTGGCTTTACCGGCCGCCGCTCTCGGCAGTGCCGTGGCGCTGATCCTGACCGGCACGGGCCCGGCCGCCGCCGCGCCGCCCGCACCCGACAAGCCGGTCCGGTCCGGACAGGCCTGGATGGGGGCGGGCACCCGCATTGAGCAGGGCCCCGCGTCCCCGGCGACGGGCGGGGTCACACCGATGGACACCAGCGGCGTCCAGGGCATCGACGTCTCCCACTGGCAGGGGGCGATCAACTGGGGCTCGGTCAAGGCCGCGGGCATCGACTTCGCCTACATGAAGGCCACCGAGGGCACGTCCTTCAAGGACAGCCGCTTCAACGCGAACTACACCGGCTCCTACAACGCCGGTCTGATCCGGGGCGCCTACCACTTCGCCCGCCCCGACGTCTCCAACGGATCGGCCCAGGCCGGCTACTTCGCGAGCAACGGCGGAGGATGGTCCAAGGACGGCAAGACCCTCCCCGGTGTGCTGGACATCGAGCACAACCCGTACGGCGCCATGTGCTACGGCCTCTCCACGACCCGGATGCGCACGTGGATCAACGACTTCTACACCACGTACAAGGCGCGCACCACCCGGGACGTCGTCATCTACACGACGGCCGGCTGGTGGAACACCTGCACCGGCAACTGGACCGGCATGGCCACCAAGTCCCCGCTGTGGGTGGCGCACTGGGGCACCAGCAGCCCGAACATCCCCAGCGGCTTCCCCACCTGGACGATCTGGCAGTACACGGCGACCGGCCGGGTCAGCGGGGTCTCCGGCGACGTGGACCGCAACAAGTTCAACGGGAGCTTCGCCCGGCTCCAGGCCCTCGCCGGCAACACGGCGTAGCAGCACCGTTCCTGGCGGCGGCCGGGTGAGTCCGTCCCGTCCATGGCGCACCCGGCCGCCGTGCCCGCCGCTACCTTGGCCGCCCTCACCCCCGCCGACTGCCCGACTGCCCGACTGCCCGACCGACTGGCCGCCCGGCCGGAACGACCGTAGACCAGGAGCCCGCCGTGAACCTTCCGCAGCCGTCCCGTCGCCACGTCCTGCTCGCCGGCGCCGGCGGACTCGCCGCCGTCGCCTTAACGGGTACGGCCCACGCCCTCGACACCGTCGAACCGGACATCGACAGCACGTCCCAGTGGGAAGCCCGTCCGCCCCAAGGCCCGTTGAGCCTGGTGGGAAAGCGGCCCACCATGATCATCGTGCACCACACGGTCAGCGCCAACACCTCCGACGACTCCCGCGCCCAGGCCCACCGCCACGCCCGCTGGGTCCAGGACCTGCACCTGGACAGGAACGGATGGGCCGACACCGGCTACCACTTCCTCGTCAGCCGGGGCGGCTGGATCACCGAGGGCCGCCACCGCAGCCTCAGCACACTGCGCGGCGGCAGCGACTTCGTCCAGGGCGCCCACACCTCCGGCCGGAACGAGGAGGCCATCGGCATCGCCAACGAGGGCGCGTACCACGACGGCGCACAGCCACCGCAGGCTCAGTGGGAGGTCCTGGTGGTGCTCTGCGCGTACGTCTGCGAGCAGTACACCATCGCGCCGAGCCGCATCTACGGCCACCAGGACTTCGGCGACACCCTCTGCCCGGGTGTGCTGCACGACAAGCTGCCGCAACTGCGCAGCGAGGTCGCGGCGGGCATGGGCTGAGCGCGAGGCCACTCCGGAGGGAAAGGAGCCCCAGCGGTACGCGGTGAACGCTCCGTCGGAGACGGGCAGTTCACGGACGCCCGGCCCCTTGCTGATCGCGGATTGAGGATGGAGCTCACTGGGGCGTACTCCGCTGTGGTCTCTGCTCCGTGGCGTACTCGCGCAGCGTCTTGGCCGGGTCTTCCCCCAGGACATTCGCGAGGTGTCTCACGACCCCGGACGAGGAGCAGGCCCCCTTGTCGGACAGCCGGTTCTTGAAGTGCATGGAGATGAAGTACAGCGTGAGATCTTCGAACCGCCCGGTGAACTCCCACCGCTTCCACTCGTAGCGCCTGCTGAACTCGCAGCCCCAGTAGTTGGTGCGGACCCCGCGATAGCTGACGACGACGAAGGAGAAGTCGTAGCGCCATTTCGTCACTACACGCGTCTTACGGCAGGGACGCCAGGTACACCATCCCCAGTACCGCTCCTCGACCTCGACTTGCTCGGGCATGGTTACCGCCCTCCGGCTAGGGATACCTCCGGCGAAGCGGGTGCCCGGGACTGCGGCGTTTGCTGGTCAGCCACGCTCGGAGACCCGCCAAACACACAGTTTGTCCTCTTCTATCTACGCCGCCGCCCGGCGCCCGGCAACCGCGCCGGACGGGAGCCTTGGGCGCCGGCGAGGGGGTCGCGCCGGCTTCCATTCCGGCCGACCGGTCGCTGTGAGCCACTGCTCAACTCCTCGACCCGCGCGTCGAGAACTCGCCCGCTCATGCGCCCCCCGCCGTCCGTGGTCGAGTGTCAGGGGGAGTCGCTGTCTTCAGGCGGGGAACTCCCCGTTCCTGATCGCGGTGACGAAGGAGGACCAGCCGTCGGCGGAGAAGACGACGGCGGGGCCGCCGGCGGCTTTGCTGTCGCGTACGGGGACGGTGGCGTGGCCGTCGGCAACCTCAAGACACTCGGCGTTGGCCCCGCCGCTGTAGCTGGACTTACGCCATCCGGTCGGGGGCGCGTTGTCAGCAATCCTGGGCTCGTTGATGTGCATGTTCGTGCTCCTCCGCGATGCTTCTGACCAGCGCCACTGACTTTTGCCGTGAGGCCGCGTCACTCAGAGCGAGAGTGTAAGAGGTGTGGCAGGCCGCAACCAGCGCCGGATCATCCATGAGGCGACCGTTGTTCAAGCCCTCGACCCATGCCACAGGAGCCGCGTCCGCGAAGGACAGCAGATAGAGCATGCTCTCCAGGAGCGCGTGCGCGCCGGCTGCGAGAGGCAACACATGCAGCCGCAGGCGACCAGCGTTCGCCATGTCCGCCACCTTGTGCAGTTGCTCCGCCATCACCTGTGGTCCGCCGACACAGCGCCTGAGCGCGGCCTCGTCAAGGAGGGTCCAAGCTACCGGTGATGATGGCCTTTCCAGCACCAGAGCTCGCTTGGCGCGGCTGACAATGAGTTCGTCAAGTTGCGCTGCGGAGTAGTTCGGGCGGTAGGCCTGGAACACAGCCGCGGAGTAGGCCTTGGTCTGGAGCAGTCCCGGGATCAGGGCGGCACCGTACTGACGGATCTCCGTGGCCTCCTGCTCCAGCTCGGCGACTTCCCTGAAGTAATGCGCGAAGGCCGGGTCCAGATCTTCCAGCCACCGCGCGAAGAACCCGTCCGTGTTCAGGGCCCGATCGATCCGCTGTGCGTCCTCCGGATTAGGCAGCCGCCGCCCCGCCTCGTAGTGGCTGATGAGGGTCGGCGAGCAGACGACCCTCTCGCTCAGGGCCTCCTGCGTCAGCCCTGCCGCGATGCGCCGTAGTTTCAGCTCCTCACCGTACTTTTCCCGAGGCGTACGCGGCCTTCGCTTCGTTCCCATTGCAGTCCAACTCCTCGCCTTGACCAGAGTGCTGTCATCCCCGGCCCCCTAGAAGCGTATCGACCCGCGACCCCACTCTGTGATGGGTTCGCTACACAAAGAAGCGACGCCCGTACCTCGACGCACCCTGAGAAAGCAGGCCCCATGAAGCACGCCCTCGCCCGGCTCCTGAAGCCGGTGCTGCGCGTCCTGACCCCCGCATCGCTCCAACGGCACCCGCTGGACCCGTTCGCGTACGTCCACCCCTGCTCCTGCGCCTACGTCGGCGGCCCGACCTTCTGCCGGACCGGTGAGCGTCCCCCGCGCGGCGAGGACAGCCCACTGATGCGCCCGTACTTCGTGGCGCACGAACGGCGGGTGGCCGAGGGGCGCGCGGCCGAGGCGCGGCGGCGCATCCGGCGCGGGGGACTGCTGGTCACCGTGCGGGGCGTGGACGTCGGTCGTGTGACGGGGGGCGTGGCATGAGGGCGAGCAGTGAGCACACCGAAGGCCGGCCGATGCGGCTGCTGCCGTGGACGGGCACGGGCGGGAAGCCCTGTTACGTCGTGGGGGACGGCACCGGTTACGTGTCGCGGAAAGCTGACGAGGTCGAGAGCATCCAGCTCGACATGGCGGACGAACTGCTCGGCCACGCCGCCGATCTGCTGGCCGACGGCAATGCCACCGGGCCGCAGATTCACTTCCTCGCCGGCCGGCTGACCGAGTCGCTGCGCCAGATCGTGCGCGTCGCGGAGAGTCGTGGCGCGCGGCTCGAAGCGACGAGCGCCGAAGGCGGGGAACACGGCGGCCGCTGTTGCGCCGATGCCCCGGAGTAGCCGGCACGGGGGCACCCTGTCAGCACCACCCGGTAGCGTCGGGGCATGTCCAACATGGCCGTCCTCGAAGGTGTCCTGGAGCGGATCCCACTTCAC
>NZ_JBIDBC010000011.1:0-103751 GCF_043202835.1 Streptomyces sp. NPDC048142 | reverse complement strand
CACCAAACAAATGTGGCCCAGGTCACAGGGGGTTGGTGACGTGGATCAGTCGAGTCGCCAGGGTGTTTGTGAAGTGACTGGCGTCCTGGAGCGGATCCCACTTCACCAAACAAATGTGGCCCAGGTCACAGGGGGTTGGTGACGTGGATCAGTCGAGTCGCCAGGGTGTTTGTGAAGTGACTGGCGTCCTGGAGCGGATCACCTACGCCAACGAGGAGAACGGATACACGGTCGCCCGCGTCGACACCGGGCGCGGAGCCGGGGATCTCCTCACCGTGGTCGGTGCGCTGCTCGGCGCGCAGGTAGGCGAGTCGCTGCGGATGGAGGGCCGTTGGGGCTCGCACTCGCAGTACGGCAAGCAGTTCACCGTGGAGAACTACACCACCGTGCTGCCCGCCACCATCCAGGGCATTCGCCGCTATCTCGGCTCCGGGCTGATCAAGGGGATCGGGCCGGTGATGGCCGACCGGATCACCACCCACTTCGGCGTGGACACCCTCGACATCATCGAGCAGGAACCGAAGCGGCTCGTCGAGGTCCCCGGCCTCGGCCCCAAACGCACCAAGATGATCGCGGCGGCCTGGGAGGAACAGAAGGCGATCAAGGAGGTCATGGTCTTCCTCCAGGGCGTCGGCGTCTCCACCTCCATCGCCGTCCGCATCTACAAGAAGTACGAGAACGCCTCGATCTCCGTCGTGAGGAACCAGCCCTACCGGCTGGCCGCCGACGTCTGGGGCATCGGTTTCCTCACCGCCGACCGGATCGCCCAGGCGGTCGGCATTCCGCACGACAGCCCCGAGCGGGTCAAGGCCGGCCTCCAGTACGCCCTGTCCCAGTCCTCCGACCAGGGGCACTGCTACCTCCCCGAGGAGCGGCTCATCGCGGACGGCGTCAAGCTGCTCCAGGTCGACACCGGGCTGGTCATCGAGTGCCTGGCGGAGCTGGCCGCCGATCCGGAGGGCGTCGTCCGGGAGAAGGTGCCGTCCCCCGAGGGCGGCGAACCGATCACGGCTGTCTATCTGGTCCCCTTCCACCGGGCCGAGCTGTCCCTCGCCGGACAGGTGCGGCGGCTGCTGCGGACCGGGGAGGACCGGATGCCGGCCTTCCAGGACGTGGACTGGGACAAGGCCCTGGCCTGGCTCGCCACGCGTACGGGGGCCTCGCTCGCGCCCGAGCAGGAGGAGGCCGTACGGCTCGCGCTCAGCCGGAAGGTGGCCGTCCTGACCGGTGGGCCCGGCTGCGGGAAGTCGTTCACCGTCCGCTCCATCGTCGAGCTGGCCCGCGCGAAGCGGGCCAAGGTCGTGCTGGCCGCGCCCACCGGGCGGGCCGCCAAGCGGCTCGCGGAGCTGACCGGGGCCGAGGCGTCCACCGTGCACCGGCTCCTGGAGCTGAAGCCGGGCGGCGACGCGGCGTACGACCGGGAGCGTCCGCTGGACGCCGATCTGGTCGTCGTGGACGAGGCGTCGATGCTCGATCTGCTGCTCGCCAACAAGCTCGTGAAGGCGGTGGCACCCGGTGCCCACCTCCTCCTCGTGGGTGACGTCGACCAACTGCCCTCGGTCGGCGCGGGAGAGGTGCTGAGCGATCTGCTCGCGGAGGGAGGCCCGGTCCCCGCTGTCCGGCTCACCCGGATCTTCCGCCAGGCCCAGCAGTCCGGTGTCGTGACGAACGCGCACCGGATCAACGCGGGACAGGCCCCGCTCACCGAGGGGCTGAGCGACTTCTTCCTCTTCGTGGCGGACGAGACGGAGGACGCGGGCAAGCTCGCCGTCGATGTCGCGGCCCGTCGCATTCCGGCCAAATTCGGCCTCGACCCGCGCCGTGACGTGCAGGTCCTCGCCCCGATGCACCGGGGCCCCGCCGGCGCGGGCCATCTGAACGGGCTGCTCCAGCAGGCCGTCACCCCGGGCCGCCCCGACCTCCCCGAGAAGCGGTTCGGCGGCCGCGTCTTCCGGGTCGGCGACAAGGTCACCCAGATCCGCAACAACTACGACAAGGGTGAGAACGGCGTCTTCAACGGCACGGTCGGCGTCGTCACCGGCCTGGACGTGGACGAACAGAAGCTCACCGTCCGCACCGACGAGGACGAGGAGATCGGCTACGACTTCGACGAGCTGGACGAGCTGGCCCACGCGTACGCCATGACGATCCACCGCTCCCAGGGCAGCGAGTATCCGGCCGTCGTCATCCCCGTCACCACCAGCGCCTGGATGATGCTCCAGCGCAATCTGCTCTACACGGCCGTGACGAGGGCCAGGAAGCTCGTCGTCCTCGTCGGTTCCCGTAAGGCGATCGGCCAGGCGGTCCGCACGGTTTCCGCAGGCAGACGCTGTACGGCACTGGATTTCCGGCTCCGGGGCGGCTCGGGCGAAGACTTCGCGTGACCCCTGCGCAAAAATGATCGATCAAATCGGTGGGAAACATCACGGAGGCCTTCCGGAACCGCAGTCAAGGGGGCAGGATGAGTAAGTTGGCGGCACTCAGTGCCGTCAGTAGGTCCAATGGACGACCCCGAGTGCACTCTCCTGAGCCGAATGGGGGAGGGTGGAAGACAGTCAGGGCACCTCGAAGAAGAGGCACTACGTCGGTGAGGGATGACGTGAGCGAGCACACCAACAACGCTGTAGTACTGCGGTACGGCGATGACGAGTACACCTACCCGGTGATCGACAGCACCGTCGGCGACAAGGGCTTCGACATCGGGAAGCTCCGGGCCAATACCGGCCTGGTGACGCTGGACAGCGGATACGGCAACACCGCCGCCTATAAATCCGCCATCACGTACCTCGACGGTGAGCAGGGCATTCTGCGCTACCGCGGATACCCGATCGAGCAGCTCGCCGAGCGCTCGTCGTTCCTCGAGGTCGCGTACACGCTGATCAACGGCGACCTGCCGAAGGTCGACGAGCTGGCGGCCTTCAGGAACGAGATCACCCAGCACACGCTGCTGCACGAGGACGTCAAGCGGTTCTTCGACGGCTTCCCGCGCGACGCCCACCCGATGGCCATGCTGTCCTCGGTCGTCAGCGCGCTGTCCACGTTCTACCAGGACAGCCACAACCCGTTCGACGAGGAGCAGCGCCACCTCTCGACGATCCGCCTGCTGGCGAAGCTGCCGACGATCGCGGCGTACGCCTACAAGAAGTCGATCGGGCACCCCTTCGTCTACCCGCGCAACGACCTCGGGTACGTCGAGAACTTCCTGCGCATGACCTTCTCGGTCCCCGCCCAGGAGTACGTGCCGGACCCGGTCGTCGTCTCGGCGCTGGACAAGCTGCTCATCCTGCACGCGGACCACGAGCAGAACTGTTCGACCTCCACCGTGCGTCTGGTCGGCTCCTCGCAGGCGAACATGTTCGCCTCGATCTCCGCCGGCATCTCGGCGCTGTGGGGCCCGCTGCACGGCGGCGCCAACCAGTCGGTGCTGGAGATGCTGGAAGGCATCCAGGCCAACGGCGGCGACGTCGACTCCTTCATCCGCAAGGTGAAGAACAAGGAGGACGGCGTCCGCCTGATGGGCTTCGGCCACCGGGTGTACAAGTCCTTCGACCCGCGCGCCAAGATCATCAAGGCCGCCGCCCACGATGTGCTGTCCGCGCTCGGCAAGTCCGACGAGCTGCTCGACATCGCGCTCAAGCTGGAGGAGCACGCGCTCTCCGACGAGTACTTCGTCTCGCGCAACCTCTACCCCAACGTGGACTTCTACACCGGTCTGATCTACCGGGCCATGGGCTTCCCGACCGAGATGTTCACCGTGCTCTTCGCGCTCGGCCGCCTCCCCGGCTGGATCGCCCAGTGGCACGAGATGATCAAGGAGCCGGGTTCCCGCATCGGCCGCCCGCGTCAGATCTACACCGGCGAGGTCCTGCGCGACTTCGTCCCGGTCGAGGGCCGCTGACCCGGACCTCGTACCGCAGGGTCCGGCACCGCCGGATCCCGCACCGCCCGTAGTGCCCGGCCTCTTCGGCCGACTGCCTTCGCCCCGCGTACCGCGCTTCGCACAGAGCGCGGTGTCCGGGGCGATTCGGCGTTTCAGGGGGGGCGGGAGGCTCCAGAGGGAGGGGCTGAGGCGAGAGGTTCAAGGGCGTTCGACGTGACAGGGGGCCGGAAAGCGAGAAACGCCCCGCCGCCGATCCCCCCACGGGTCGACGGTCGGGACGATTCCCATGTCCCGGAGCGGATTCCCCCCACGGGATCCGGCCGGGCGTCTGCAGGAGCCGAAGCCCCCGTTGTTCTGTTGTGTTCCCTTGCGCTGCGATCTGCCGGGGTACGTACGGACGGGAGGGCCGCTCAAAGCTCCCCGGTGCACGTGCCCCGGCCAAACGCTTGCCACAGGAGCGTCCCCCAAGACACTCCATCGGACGTCCCCCAAGACATCCGTGGCATCGCACTCTAAGACTCGTGAACCCACCGGATGGTTACCCTGAAACCGGTGTGATCTAAATCTCTTTGTGGAAGTTACGTGAAGGCACGCAACCGTAGGCCGCTCGTGACGACGAACGCGGACGAAAACGCCATAGCGACTCCCGTGATCATTGGGTTGAGCAGGCCACTTGCAGCCAGGAGCAAGGCCGCGACGCTGTGCCCGAAGGCCCGGAAGAGGCTGCCCCTGACGGTGGTCAGCGTACGCCTGGAGAAGCGGATTGCGTCAGCCGTCACCTTGAGATCTCCACGAACCGGCGTGCGGCCGCTCGCCTCGACCGCCGCATCCGTCCCGGTGCCCATCACCGGTCCCGGGCCTGTCCCGGGTCTGCCGTGCGGTGGGGCGGCCTCGTCGTCGGCCCCTGCTGCCTTCCGTTCCGGCTGTGCGGCGGGGCGGTCCGTGCGGCCGGTCTTCTCGGCCGTGGCGACGGGGTCACCCGGCTCCGGGGAAGCGCGGATCGGGCCGTGCCCCACCCGTATCGGCTGGTGGGGCAGGGCCCGACGGTGAACGGGGTGCTGCGGCTCCGGGCCGGTGCGGGCCGGTGCGGGTCGGTCTTCAGGCGGCCGGGCCGAGGAGCTCGTATCCGGCCTCGTCGACGGCGGCGCGGACGGCGTCCTCGGCCAGCGGGGCCTTGGATGTGACGGTGACCAGGCCGGTGGCGGCCACGGCGGCGACCGAGGTCACGCCCGCGATCCCGGAGATCTCCTCCGACACGGATCCCTCGCAGTGGCCGCAGGTCATGCCCGTGACCTGGTACACGGTGGTGACCGAGTCGGTCTGCTCGATCCGCACGTCGGCGGCGCCGTCGTGGCAGGAGCCGGTGGGCGAGCAGCAGGAACCGGTGGACTGGGAGGTCTCAGTGGTCTCGGCGGTCATGACGTTCTCCTCTTCGCGAACACGTTTCGGCGGCACGGTGGGGCGCGTGGGGGCGCAGGGGACTCCGTGGCGCCCCGTCCCGCCCGTACTATACCCCTAGGGGGTATCAATCTGCTCCGGTGATGCCACGTGTCGGCCGGTGGCGAGGCGGTCTACGGCGCCTGCGGGGTCCGGTGTGGCGCGTCGTCGCCGACCAGGGGGTCCAGGTAGCGGAACATGATCGTCTTCAGCTCCCGGGTGTAGGCCGCACGCTCCTCGCCCTCGTGGGCCATGATCAGGTCCAGTCCGGCCTTGAACAGCATGAAGGTCATGTCGGCGATCCGGTGGACCTGGTCCGCGGGCGCGTCCGGGAGGTAGTCGGCGAGCACCGCTTCGACCCGCGTCAGCATCGTGGCGTGCAGCGTGTCGTGCTCCTCGGTGATCCGGCCGGGGATCTCCGAGCCGTGCATCAGGACGGAGAACGCCGGGTTCTCGCAGTTGAAGGCGATCAGCGGGTCGAGGATGGCGTCCAGCATGCGGTCGAGCGGGAGTTCGATATGGCTCTGGCTGAAGGCGGTGCCGTAGGTGTCCCGCCAGCGGTTGAGCAGCTGGTCGCCGAGCTCGACGGCGATGGCCTCCTTGTTCGGGAAGAACTGGTAGAGCGTGCCCGGCGACACCCCGGCCTCGCGGGCGATGGCGTTGGTGCTGGACGCGGTGTAGCCGCTGGTGCAGAACACGCTGGCGGCGGCCTGGAGGAGTTGGGCGATACGGGCCTCGCCGCGGGCCTGGCGGCGCCGCGGGCGGGCGGAGCCCGGCGTTCCGCCGGCGGCGGAACCGTCGTCCGCTCCGTCCGCTGCGGTGTCCTGGGTGGCTTTGGCCTCCGACACGGTCAATCCCCGGCTCTCATGATGCGGTTGACAAACACGAGCACTCACTCGCATTCTAGTGAAACGCGAGCGACTACTCGTGTTTGCCAGGGTAAGTGGCAACGATCGACCCATGCTGCCTTGTGCTGCCCGGGTCTCGGTGAAGGGGACACCGCACCATGTCCGAAGTCAACCGTTCCGTGCCACCGCCGGTCGGCGGCTGGACCCGGCTCGTCACCGCCCGGCCGCGGCTCGCGCTGCTGGCCGCGCTGGTGATCACCGCGCTCGCCGTGTTCGCCGGGAGCGGGGTGGCGGACCGGATGGGCAGCGGCGGCTGGCAGGCCCCCGATGCCGAGTCGACCTATGCGACCGACGTGCTGGCACGGGAGTTCCCCGCCTCCCAGCCCAACCTGCTCCTTCTGGTGGACAGCGGCTCCGCGACCGTCGACGATCCGGCGGTGGCCGCCGAAGCCGCCCGCCTCGTCGGCCGGCTGGAGGCCGAACCGGGCATCTCGGGCATCGGGTCCTACTGGGAGGCCGCCTCGCCCGCCCTGCGCTCCGAGGACGGTCACGAGGCGGTCATCGCCGCCCGGATCGGGGGCGACGAGAAGACCGCGGGCGAGACCCTCGACCGGATAGCCCCCGCCTTCGCGGGGGAGCGGGGGCCGGTGACGGTCTCCCTCGGCGGGCCCGTCGCCGTGCAGCACGAGATGCAGACGATCATCCAGGAAGACCTGCTGCGGGCCGAGCTGATCGCTCTGCCGGTGACGCTCGTCCTCCTGGTCATGGTCTTCGGCAGCGCCGTCGCCGCGATGCTGCCGCTCGGTGTCGGCATCGTCGCCATCCTCGGCACCAACGCCGTGCTGCGAGGCCTGACGGAGTTCACCGACGTCTCGGTCTTCGCCATGAACCTCACCACGGCCCTCGGCCTCGGACTCGCCATCGACTACGCCCTGTTCATCGTCCGCCGCTTCCGCGAGGAGCTGGCCGGCGGGGCCGACCCCCGGGCGGCGGTGGGCACGACTCTGCGGACCGCCGGGCGTACGGTGCTGTTCTCCGCGCTGACCGTGGCGGTGTCCCTGTCGGCCATGCTCGTCTTCCCGCAGTACTTCCTGCGGTCCTTCGCCTACGCCGGGATCGCCGTGGTCCTCCTGGCCGCCGCTGCCGCACTGATCCTGCTGCCCGCGGCACTCGTGCTGCTCGGCCCCCGGATCAACGCGCTGGACCTGCGTCGCATGCTCCGCCGCCGGAAGAAGGGCCCGGCGGGCGCGGCGGGCGCGGCGGCCTGCCGCTCCGGGGCGGCCTCCGTCGACGGCGCCGGCGCGTCGCCCGGCCGGGGATGGGCGCGGCTCGCCGTGCTGGTGATGCGCAGGGCGCCCGTCTTCGCCGTCGTCACCACCGTCGGGCTCCTGCTGCTCGGACTGCCCTTCCTGGGCGTCAAGTTCGGCACGGCGGACGACCGTCAGCTGCCGGTCGGCGCGGAGTCCCGGGTCGTCCAGGAGCACATCCGTGACGGGTTCCCCGGCAGCCCCGGCGGCGGGCTGGAGGTGCTGGCCGAGGGGCAGGGTTCCGCTGCCGAGTACGCGGACCTGAAGAATCGGATCGAGCAGCTCCCCGGAGTCCTGCGGGTCGACGGCCCGGTCACCGCGGACTCCGTCGCCTACTACAGCGTGCTGCCCGGGGAAGATGCCGTCGGCGAGGAGACCCAGCAGCTCGTACGGGACCTGAGAGCGGTGCCCTCCGCCTCCTCTCTCGACACCTCGGTGACGGGCACGGCGGCGGTCCTCGTCGACTCCAAGGACGCCATAGCCGACCGGCTGCCCTGGGCACTGGCGATCATCGTGGTGGCGACCCTCCTCCTGGTCTTCCTGCTCACCGGCAGTGTGCTCATCCCGCTCCAGGCGGTCGTGCTCAACGCCCTCAGCCTGACCGCGATGTTCGGAGCGGTGGTCTGGGTCTTCCAGGACGGGAATCTCTCCGGGCTGCTCGCCTTCACCAGTACGGGCGACATCGAGACGACGCTGCCCGTCCTGATGTTCTGCGTGGCCTTCGGGCTCTCCATGGACTACGGGGTCTTCCTGATATCCCGGATCAAGGAGGAGTACGACCGCACCGGCGACCACGAGCACTCCGTCACCTTCGGACTCCGGCACACCGGCGGGCTGATCACCGCGGCCGCCGTGATCCTCGCGGTCGTGATGGTGGCCATCGGCACCTCACGGGTCACCAACACCAAGATGCTGGGACTCGGCATCGCCCTCGCCGTCCTGATGGACGCCATGGTGGTGCGCGGTCTGCTGGTCCCCGCGGTGATGAAGCTGATGGGCCGCTCCACCTGGTGGGCCCCCGCACCCCTGCGCGCCTTCCACCGCAAGTTCGGCCTCAGCGAAGGGGATCCGGTCCCGGCCGGCTCCACCACTGCGGAGTCTCCGGACGGCCGGGGCGGCCCCGGGGGCGCGGGACCCACGGCGGAGGCCGAGGACATATCCGCGGCGGGCGTGGAGATGGCCGAACCGGCGGGACGCTGAGGCCCGCGCAGGGGGCTCCGCGCCGGGGCCCGGGGCTGGGAAACCGTTCGGAACAGCCTTCGGGAAAACCATTCGGAACAGCCCTCGGGGGCCGTTGGGAACAGCCCTCCGGAAGCCCTCCGGAAGCCCTCCGGAAGCCCTCCGGAAGCCGTTCGGAAACAGTCCTCCGGGAGGCCGGAAATGCCCTCGGGACGGGCTCCGGTGGCCCCGCGCGACACCGAACGGGTGGCGGCCGGGGGCCGGGCCCTCCGCCCGGCCCGGAAGGCGTCAGGGGTCGACCGATGGGATCAGTGAGAGGCCGTTGACCTGGGATTTCATGCTCTGATGCCTAGAATTACCTCCTCGGAAGAGGGGGCTCGGATGGACCGGAACGTACGCACGACGGACGACGTACTGGCGTTGATGGACGGGCTGTTCGCCCCGGAGGCGGACCGGTGGACGGCCGGCGGGGCGTCGTGGTGGGACGACTTCTACGCGGACCGTTCGAAAGAGGTGCCGTTCTTCGTGGACAAGCCCGACGAGAGCCTCGACGCGTATCTCCGCCGGGGCCTGATCACCCCGGGCCGGGCGCTCGACCTCGGCTGCGGGCCCGGCCGCAACGCGCTGCACCTGGCCTCGCTCGGCTTCGACGTCGACGCGGTCGACCTCTCCCCGGCGGCGATCGCCTGGGCCCGGGAGCGGGCCGACGAGGCGGGGGCTCGCGGCATCCGGTTCCAGCGCGGTGACGCGTTCGCCCTGACGGCGGCGGGGGCCGCCCTGGCCGGGCCCTACGACCTGATTCACGACTCCGGCTGCTTCCACCACCTGCCGCCCCACCGGCGTATCAGCTATCTCGCCCTCCTGGAGCGCTGCCTCGCGCCCGGCGGCTACTTCACCCTCACCTGCTTCGCCGCCGGGGAGGGCGGGATGGGGTCGGAGCTGCCGGACGCCGAGCTCTACCGGGCGGGGGGTCTGCAGGGCGGACTCGCCTATCCGCCCGAGGCGCTGCGCCGCATCTTCTCCGGCCTGACGGAGATCGAGCTGCGCCGTATGAACGACGAGGCTCCCGCATCCCCGCTCTTCGGGGAGCCGTTCCTCTGGACGGCCCTGTTCCGCTCGGCCGCCCAGAGGTAGCGGGCCGGGGCGTGGGCGGGGCGCCCCGGCGGTCGTCGGGCGGCAGGGCGTCAACGGCCCCGGTTGCGGGGGCGGGAGGCGACCCAGGCTCGGACGGTGTCGCCGTACCAATACGGTTTCCCGTTCTTCACCTGGTCGGGCGGGGGCAGTAGCCCGTGCTTGCGATAGGAGCGGACCGTGTCCGGCTGGACCTGGATGTGCGCGGCAATGTCCTTGTAGGACCAGAGTGTTCTGTCCGTCATGAGTGACACCTCTCTGCGCTT
Organism: Streptomyces sp. NPDC048142; assembly: GCF_043202835.1. NCBI lineage: Bacteria > Bacillati > Actinomycetota > Actinomycetes > Kitasatosporales > Streptomycetaceae > Streptomyces > Streptomyces sp. NPDC048142. Next base: position 93,703 of record NZ_JBIDBC010000011.1, on the reverse strand, counting down.
CTCTGCTCTGCTGCGCTCCGCGGCGCAAGCTGACGATCACTCAGCCTGTGCTCGGTTGAACGACCCCGGACGGCAAGCGGGGTGGGGCTGTCGACCGGCTGTGACAGAAAACCCGCGTAACGGAGATATGTGTGCCGAAACGGTTACTGCTGTGCCAGAAGGGGCGAACCGGGGCCGGTGTTGCGGAGGGCGGCCGCTGTCAGACCCGGGTGCCACGATGGAGGACATGAGTACTTCCGAACGCCCGATGCCCCCTCTGGTCGCCGATGAACGCACCTCCCTGGAGAGCTGGCTCGACTTCTACCGGGCCACCCTCGCCCAGAAGTGCGCGGACCTGCCCGGGAAGGGCCTGCGCGAGGCGTCCGCGGCACCCTCGCCGATCACCCTCCTCGGATTGCTCCAGCACCTGACGGAGGTCGAGCGGAACTGGTTCCGCCGGGTCCTGGCGAAGGAGGACGTCCCGCCGCTCTTCGACCCTCCGGCCGGCGGCGGGGACGGGGCCGAGGGCCGCGACGGTGGCTGGGACCTCACCGAGGACTCCACCTATGAGCAGGCGCTCGCGCAGTGGGAGGCCGAGGTGGCGAGGGCCCGGCAGAACTGCGCGGCCCGAGCGCTCGACGACACCAGCCCGTTCATGGGCGGGGAGGTCACGCTGCGCTGGATCTACACCCACATGATCGGCGAATACGCCCGGCACTGCGGCCACGCCGACCTGATCCGCGAACGCGTCGACGGGCGTACAGGGGTCTGACCCGGGGCCCGGCGATCGGGCCCGGGGGCTGGGGCCCGTGACTGGGGGCCTCTGAAACTCAGGACCTCGGACGTCTGGACCTCATGACTCTCGGACGTCCGGACCTCTCGGGATCTCAGGGGGCTGAGGCGGGTGTTCCGCAGGAGCGGAGGAATTCCCGGGTGCGGCGCGCGATGGGGAACGGCTTGTCCGGCGGGCACGGATACATGTCCTGCTCCACGATTGCGAACAGGTCGACGTCCAGGGCGCGGGCCGCGTCCAGGACCGGTTCCAGGGCGGGGACTCCGGCGGGCGGCTCGCACATCACGCCCCGGGCCACCGCCGGGCCGAACGGCACCTCGTCCGCCAGCACCGTCGCCAGGATCTCCGGGTCGACCTGCTTGAGATGGAGGTAGCCGATGCGTTCCCCGTACGTCTCGATGAGCTTGACGCTGTCGCCGCCGCAGTAGGCGTAGTGCCCGGTGTCCAGGCAGAGCGAGACCAGGTCCGGATCGGTGGCGTCGAGGAAGCGGTTGACGTTCTCCTCGGTGTCGATGTGGGTGTCGGCGTGCGGGTGGACGACGATCCGCAGGCCGAACCGCTCCCGGACCTCCCGGCCCAGTCGATCCGTCTGTGCGGTCAGGTCACGCCACTGTGCGGGGGTGAGCGCCCGGTCCTCCAGCACCTCGCCCGTCTTGTCGTCGCGCCAGAAGGAGGGGATGACGACCAGGTGTTCGGCTCCCATGGCCCGGGTCAGTCCGGCGATGTCCGCGACATGCGCCCAGGTCCGGTCCCAGACGGCCGGGCCGTGGTGCAATCCGGTGAAAACGGTGCCGGCGGAGACCGTGAGCCCCCGGCTGCGGGTCTCGTCGGCGAGCCGGGCCGGGTCGGTGGGCAGATAGCCGTACGGGCCGAGCTCGATCCACGCGTACCCGGCCTCGGCCACCTCGTCGAGGAAGCGTTGCCAGGGCACCTGCTTCGGGTCGTCGGGGAACCACACGCCCCAGGAGTCGGGGGCCGAGCCGATGCGGATGCGGGCCGAAGAGCGGACGGAGGGGGTCATAACGGCCAGCCTCGTGGCCCGTGCGGAAGGGTGTCAAGAGTTCGTCCGAATGTCCGGACAAAATATTGACAGGGTTCCCCGGAGGGGGCTAGACCTGGGACGAGCCGGCCACCGGTGCGTCGAAGGGATGCGTATGCCTGAGCCGTACGACGTGATCACCATGGGGCGGATCGGGGTGGACCTCTACCCGCTGGAGGTCGGGGTGCCGCTCGCCCGGGTCGAGACGTTCGGCAAGTTCCTCGGTGGTTCCCCGGCGAACGTCGCGGTGGCGGCGGCCCGGCTGGGGCGGCGGACGGCCGTGATCACCCGGACCGGACGGGACGCCTTCGGTACGTATCTCCACCAGGAACTGGAACGGTTCGGCGTGGACGCCCGCTGGGTGACGGCCGTGGAGGAGTATCCGACCCCGGTCACCTTCTGCGAGATCTTTCCGCCGGACGACTTTCCGCTCTACTTCTACCGGCAGCCCAAGGCCCCCGATCTGGAGATCCACGCGCCGGACCTCGACCTGGACGCGGTGCGCGACGCCCGGATCTTCTGGATGACGGGCACCGGACTCAGCGCCGAGCCGAGCCGCTCCGCCACACTGGCCGCCCTCGCGGCGCGCACCGCCGGCCCGGCGGGTTCGGCGGCGCACGGCACCGGCCGCGCGGGTGGGCGTACGGCGACGGTCTTCGACCTCGACTGGCGGCCCATGTTCTGGGACGGGGGCGATGACAGCACCGAGGCGCCCGCGCGGTACCGCGAGGCGCTGGCCCATGCCACGATCGCCGTCGGCAACATCGACGAGTGCGCGATCGCGACCGGCGAACGCGAACCGTACGCCGCGGCCCGCGCCCTGCTCGCGGCCGGGGTGGAGCTCGCCGTCGTCAAACAGGGGCCGAAGGGCGTGCTCGCCGTCCACCGCGACGGCAGCACCACCGATTGCCCGCCGCTGCCGGTGGAGGTGGTCAACGGCCTCGGCGCGGGGGACGCGTTCGGGGGCGCGCTCTGCCACGGGCTGCTCGCCGGGTGGCCCCTCGACCGCCTCGTGCGGTACGCGAACGCGGCCGGCGCCATCGTCGCCTCCCGGCTCGCCTGCTCGTCAGCGATGCCGTTCCCGGACGAGGTCGAGGGCGCCCTCGCGGCCGGAGCCGTCACGGCGGACCCCGGCGCTCCGGCGGGCCGGAAGGCTCCGGCGGCGACCGGTGCGTCGGCCGGCCTCGGCGGTTCGGCTGATCCTGGGGGGTCCGTAAGCCCTGGCGGTTCGGCTGATGCCGGGGGTTCCGCCGGCCTCGGCGGTTCGGCTGGTCCTGGGGGGTCCGTGGGCCCCGGCGGTTCGGCTGATTCCGGGGGTTCCGTCGGCCTCGGCGCTTTGGCTGATCCTGGGGGGTCCGTGGGCGTCGGCGGTTCGGCTGATCCTGGTGCTTCCGTCGACCCCGGTGCTTCCGCGGGCCCCCGCGCCGGAGCGGGCTCGTGACGCCGCTCGCGCCCTCCCTCTCCGAAGTCGTGCGGCTGCGCGCCGAGCGACCCGAAGCCGTTGCCGAGGCCGCCGCGCGACGGAAGCGGCGACGGCTGGTCCGTACCGCCGGCGACCGGTTGATGATCATCGCGGCCGACCATCCCGCGCGCGGCGCGCTCGCCGTGGGGGACCGTCCCCTAGCCATGGCCAACCGCTTCGAACTGCTGGAGCGGCTCTGCCTCGCCCTCTCCCGTCCCGGGGTCGACGGCGTGCTCGCCTCCGCCGACGTCCTGGACGACCTCCTCCTGCTCGGCGCCCTGGAGGACAAGATCGTGATGGGCTCGATGAACCGCGGCGGGCTGGCCGGCGCCGCGTTCGAGCTCGACGACCGGTTCACCGGACACCGCCCCGAGGACCTGGTCCGGCACGGGTTCGACGCGGGGAAGCTGCTGCTCCGCATCGACCACGACGACCCCGGTTCGCTGGACACCCTGCACACCGCCGCCCGGACCATCGACGCGATGGCCGCGCACCGGCTGCCCGTCTTCGTCGAGCCGTTCCTCTGCCGCCGTGTCGACGGCCGCCTGCGCAACGATCTCGGCGCCGCCGCCGTGGCCACTTCCATCGCCATCGCCTCGGGCCTCGCCGGGACGTCCGCGTACACCTGGCTGAAGGTCCCCGTCACCGACGACCCCGACGCCATGGGCCGGGTGATGGAGGCCTCCACGCTGCCCGCCGTGCTGCTCGGCGGCGAGGTCGGCGACGACCAGGACGCGGCGTACGGGAAATGGCGTGACGCGCTGCGGCTGCCCACCGTGCGAGGCCTGGTCGTGGGGCGCTCGCTGCTCTACCCGGTCGACGGGGACGTGACATGCGCCGTCGACACCGCCGTATCGCTGCTCCGGACGGGTAGGGAGGGGCTATGACGACGCATCACCCCCACCGAGGGCAGCACCGGGACCGGGACCAGGGCCAGGACCCGGGCCAGCACCAGGACCGGTACCACCTGCCTTCCGGCAGCGCCGCGCGTGGGGCGTACGCCGTCGACATCGATCCCGGGCGGGCCGGCTGGGACCGTTCGTCGCTGCGGGTGCTGGAGCTGGAGCCGGGCGGTGTTCACACGCTTGTCACCGGCGGTAGCGAATGGATCGTCCTTCCGTTGGCCGGTGCCTGTACGGTGCATACGGCAGGTGAGACCTTTGAACTGCTGGGCCGGGAAAGCGTGTTCAGCGGGGTCACCGACTTCGCCTACGTACCGCGCGAGGCCCATGCGCAGATCGCCTCCGGCGCAGGAGGCCGCTTCGCCCTGGCAGGAGCGAAGTGCGAGCGACGACTCCCCGCTCGCTACGGCCCCGCGCCGGAGGTACCCGTCGAGCTGCGCGGCTCCGGGACCTGCTCGCGCCAGGTGAACAACTTCGCCGCCGCCGACACCTTCGACTGCGACCGGCTGATCGCCGTCGAGGTCCTCACCCCCGGCGGCAACTGGTCCTCGTACCCGCCGCACAAGCACGACGAGCACGTGCCGGGCGAGGAGTGCGAACTGGAGGAGATCTACTACTTCGAGGTGGCGGACGGCGGGCTCGGCTACCACCGGGTCTCCCCGTCGCGCGACGGCGGTACGGACGTCCTCGCCGAAGTGCGCAGCGGGGACGCCGTCCTCATCCCTGACGGCTGGCACGGCCCGTCCATCGCCCCGCCCGGCCGGACGCTGTACTACCTGAACGTGATGGCCGGGCCGGGGGAGGAGCGCGCCTGGCTGATCCGCGACCATCCCGACCACCGCTGGATCCGCGACACCTGGCGGGACGAGCCGATCGACGCCAGACTCCCGCTGTACACGGCGCATCCGTCGCCCGGCCCGGAGGTAACGCCTTGAGCCCGACGAGTCCCGCGAGCCCGACGAATCCCACCGGCTCCGCGAGTCCCGTGAGCCCGACGAGTCCCGCTGACCGGCTCGGTCCCACCCGCCGTCTGACCACCGCTCAGGCCCTGGTCGCCTTCCTGGCCCGGCAGTACACCGAGCGCGACGGCCGCCGGCAGCGGCTCATCAGCGCCACCTGGGGCATCTTCGGCCACGGCAACGTCGCAGGCATCGGCCAGGCGCTCGTGGAAGCGGGCGGCGGCGGAAGCGGAGGCGGAGGCAGAAACGGGACCGGGACCGGGACCGGAACCGGGATCGGAAGCGGGATCGGAAGCGGGATCGGAAGCGGGATCGCGCACCGGATGCCGTACCTCCAGGGCCGCAACGAACAGGCCATGGTGCACGCGGCCGTGGGGTACGCCCGCCAGTCCGGCCGGCTCTCGGCGCACGCGGTGACCACGTCCATCGGCCCGGGGGCCACCAACCTCGTCACCGGGGCCGCCCTCGCCACGATCAACCGCCTGCCCGTCCTGCTCCTGCCCGGCGACACCTTCGCGACCCGGCCCGCCGACCCCGTACTGCAGCAGCTCGAAGTGCCGTACGCGGGCGATGTCTCGGTCAACGACTGCCTGCGCCCCGTCTCGCGCTACTTCGACCGGATCACCCGGCCGGAGGCGCTGATTCCGGCCGCCCTCCAGGCGATGCGGGTCCTCGCCGACCCCGCCGAGACCGGGGCCGTCACACTCGCGCTGCCGCAGGACGTGCAGGCGGAGGCGTACGACTGGCCGGAGGAGTTCTTCGCCGAGCGCGACTGGCACATCCGCAGGCCCGCCCCCGACGCGCACGAACTGGAAGCGGCGGTACGCGCGGTGCGCTCCGCCCGCCGCCCGCTGATCGTCGCGGGCGGCGGGGTCCGGCACAGCGCCGCCGAGGAGACGCTCGCCGCGTTCACCGCCGCGACCCGTATCCCGGTCGCCTCCACCCAGGCGGGCAAGGGCGCGCTCCGCCACGACCACCCGGCCGATGTCGGCGGCATCGGCCACACCGGCACCGCCACCGCCGACGAACTGGCCCGCACCGCCGACCTGGTGATCGGCATCGGCACCCGCTTCTCCGACTTCACCACCGCCTCCGGCACGCTCTTCGCCGAACCGGCCGTCCGCTTCCTCCATCTCAACATCACCGCCTTCGACGCCCACAAGCTGGCCGCCCTGCCCCTGGTCGCCGACGCCCGCGCGGGACTGGAGGCGCTGACGGCGGCGCTCGCCGGACGCGGCTACCGGGTCGACCCGGCGTACGAGACGGAGTACACCGGCGCGAAGGAGGCGTGGGAGGAACGGGTCGAGGCGTCCTTCGCCACCCCCGACCCCACCGCGCGCCCCACCCAGACCCAGGTCCTCGGCCTCCTGGACGCCCTGGTCACCGAGGACGACATCCTCATCAACGCCGCCGGCTCCCTCCCCGGCGACCTGCACAAGCTCTGGCGCGCCCGCTCACGCGACCAGTACCACGTCGAGTACGGCTACTCCTGCATGGGCTACGAGATCCCGGCCGCGATCGGCGTCCTGCTCGCCACCGAAGCCCGCAACCCGCGCCGCGCCGCCGACCCGCGCCGCCACGACGGGCCGCACCGCCCCGTCTGGGCGCTCGTCGGCGACGGCACATATCTGATGAACCCCACCGAGATCGTCACCGCCGTCCAGGAGAACCTGCCGCTGAAGCTGCTGATCCTCCAGAACCACGGGTACGCCTCCATCGGCGGCCTCTCCGAAGCGGTCGGCGGCGAGCGCTTCGGCACGGCCTACCGCCACCGCGACGCCGACGGCGGCTTCACCGGACCGCCGCTCCCCGTCGACCTGGCCGCCAACGCGGCCTCCCTCGGGATGCGGGTCCTGCGTGCCACCACCGTCGACGACCTGCGTAAAGCCCTGTCCGAGGCCCGCGAAGCGGAGGGCCCCACTTGTGTCTACGTCGAGACCGAAACGCCCGACACAGTGTCGGGCCCCCCTCCGGCACAGGCGTGGTGGGATGTTCCGGTAGCCGAAACCGCGAGCCGGCCGGCGGCGGTCAAGGCCCGGGAGGATTACGACCGGCAGGCCGCCGCCCGACGCCGCCACCTGTGAAGCCCTGCCTGAACGCTGAACCGCCTGAAGCTGTGCCTGTGCCTGTGCCTGCTCGAAGCCTGAAGGAGTACGTCATGACGAAGACCGTCAACCACTGGATCGGCGGCAAGACAGTGGAGGGCACGTCGGGCCAGTACGGTCCCGTCACGGACCCGGCCACCGGCGCGGTCACCACACAGGTGGCGCTCGCCTCCGTGGAGGAGGTCGACGCGGCCGTAGCGGCGGCGAAGGACGCGTACGCCACGTGGGGCACGTCCTCGCTCGCCCAGCGCACCACCGTCCTCTTCCGCTACCGCGCGCTGCTGGACGCCCACCGCGACGACATCGCCGCGCTGATCACCGCCGAGCACGGCAAGGTGCACTCGGACGCGCTGGGCGAGGTCGCCCGCGGTCTGGAGATCGTCGAGCTGGCGTGCGGGATCACCACCCAGCTCAAGGGCGAGCTGTCCACCCAGGTCTCCAACCGGGTCGACGTCTCCTCGATCCGCCAGTCGCTCGGAGTCGTCGCGGGCATCACCCCGTTCAACTTCCCGGCCATGGTGCCGATGTGGATGTTCCCGCTGGCCATCGCCTGCGGCAACACGTTCGTGCTGAAGCCCAGCGAGAAGGACCCCTCGGCCGCCAACCTGCTGGCCGAGCTGGCATCGGAAGCGGGCCTCCCGGACGGCGTCCTCAACGTCCTGCACGGCGACAAGGTCGCCGTCGACGGTCTGCTCAACCACCCCGACGTGGCCGCCGTCTCCTTCGTCGGCTCCACCCCCATCGCCCGCTACATCCACGCCACCGCCTCCGCCAACGGCAAGCGCGTCCAGGCCCTCGGCGGCGCGAAGAACCACATGCTCGTCCTCCCGGACGCCGACCTGGACGCGGCCGCCGACGCGGCGGTCTCGGCGGCGTACGGCTCGGCCGGTGAGCGCTGCATGGCGATCTCCGCCGTCGTCGCGGTCGGCGCGATCGGCGACGAGCTGGTCGCCAAGATCCGCGAGCGGGCCGAGAAGATCACGATCGGCCCCGGCAACGACCCCGCCTCCGAGATGGGCCCCCTGATCACCGCCGCCCACCGCGACAAGGTCGCCTCCTACGTCACGGGCGCGGCCGCCCAGGGCGCGGAGGTCGTCCTCGACGGCACGGGCCACACGGTCGAGGGTTTCGAGGACGGCCACTGGATCGGCCTGTCGCTCCTGGACAAGGTCTCCACCGACTCCGACGCGTACAGGGACGAGATCTTCGGCCCGGTGCTGTGCGTGCTCCGCGTGGACACGTACGAGGACGGCGTCGCCCTCGTGAACGCCTCGCCGTTCGGCAACGGCACCGCGATCTTCACCCGTGACGGCGGCGCGGCCCGCCGCTTCCAGCTGGAGGTCGAGGCCGGCATGGTCGGCGTCAACGTCCCGATCCCGGTCCCGGTGGGCTACCACTCCTTCGGGGGCTGGAAGGACTCGCTCTTCGGCGACCACCACATCTACGGCAACGACGGCGTGCACTTCTACACCCGCGGCAAGGTCGTCACCACCCGCTGGCCCGACCCGGCCGATGCCCCGTCGGGTGTCGACCTGGGCTTCCCGCGCAACCACTGAGGGCCGCCCCCACGGCCCTCATCGGTCCCCGCCCGCACCCCGGTGCCGGCGGGGACCGGTGCGTCCGGCCGTGACGCCCGTCCGGCAGCGGTGGCTCCGGCAGCGGCGGTTCCGGCAGCGGTGGCTCCGGCGGCACCTGACACTGCCCCTCCAGCCGGGGTTCCCTGCCCCGGAGAACCTGGCGCCGGCGCTTCCCGCCGCGTATGCAGGAGAGGACGCCATCCCTCCGCAGGAAGAGAAGCTCCCCCGTGCGAGCACAGGACAACGCCCGAAACGCCGATGCCGAGAACGTTCAAGCGCAGGCCCGCAGAGCGGTGGGGCCGGGTGAAGCGCCGCTCGCCGGGGGCACGGCGCTGCAGGGCACGGCCGGGAACGCGGCCGTCGTCCAGATGCTCCGCAGGGCCGGGCACCCTCCGGCGCTGGACCACGAGCACGGCGACGGATGCGGCCACCAGGAGGACGCCGCGTCCACCGCCGACACGCCCGTGCAACGCCGCTCGGACGCACCCGTGCAGCGCCGTTCCGCCGTCCACGATGTCCTGCGCACCGGTGGCCGGGGTCTCGGCGGCGCCGAACGCGCCGACATGGAGGCCCGGCTCGGCGCGGACTTCTCCGACGTCCGCGTCCACACGGACGCCGCTGCGAAGGCCTCCGCCGCAGAGGTGGGCGCCCGTGCCTACACCTCCGGCAACCACATCGTCATCGGTGAGGGCGGAGGGGACAGACACACCCTCGCCCACGAGCTGACCCATGTCATCCAGCAGCGTCAGGGGCCCGTCGCCGGCACGGACAACGGATCGGGGCTGCGGGTGTCCGACCCGTCCGACCGGTTCGAGCGCGAGGCCGAGGCCAACGCGACACGGGTCATGAGCGGGCCCCGCCCGCAGACGGACATCGCCCGCTCGGTGGACCACGGGGCGTCCGGTGGCGACGGGGCCGTCCAGCGGGCCGTGGACGTACAGCGGGTGGCCGACAAACAACTCGTCATCGACGGTGGTGCGGAAGGCCCCACGACGGTCCGGTCCGCCTCGGACCTGCTCGTGTGGATGGTCGGCCACCCCAAGCGTCCCGCCCCGAGGAACTACGCCAGCCCCGCCACCCTGCAGAGGGTCCTGGCGCACCTGGAACGGTCGGGCGGCCCCATCGACCACGCCGCGGTCTGGCAGGCCCTGGACGAGGTCCTCGCCCAGCTGAATGCCAGTGACAGCAGCAGCAGTAGCGACAGCGAGAGCGACAGCGACAGCGAGGGCGGGGGCGGCTTCTTCCGGCAGGGCAATCGCCGGACCGACGACAGCAGCAGCGAGGAGAGCAGCAGCGACGAGGAGTCGGACCGTTCCAGCGTCGCCTCGTCGGGATCCCGGTCGGGAGCCGACTGGGCGGAGGGCGACTGGGGCGTGGACGGGATCGGCATCGCGGAGGAGCCCAAGGAGTTCCGGCGCGAGATGCCCGAGGCCGAACGCGCGAGGCGGCAGAAGGCGCTGAACGAGAGCCTGAGCGGCTACCGGCTGGTCGGGTTCCACGGAACCCACGTCGAAAGCGTCGGAAGCCTGGTCACACACGGCCCGGACCCGGCCCTGGTCGGCGTGGCCAACGACCTCGGCAAGGGGCGCGGGTTCTACGTCGCCCCTGTCGTGGCCCCCGGCTCCATGAAGGCCTCCGGCACGACCAATGCGAAGAAGGATGCGAAGACCTGGGGCCCGTTCCTGGTGGCCGTCTACGTGAAGGACGACGTTGAGCTGGTGGACAGGAGAGACGGATCCGAGGGCGGCGTCGAGTTCGAGAGCGACAGCGATTCCGGGTCCGCGTCCGGTGCCGGGCCGGTGATGGTCTACTACGGATCGGACGAAGTGGTCATCCCCGAAGAGCTGTTCGGGAGCATCAAGCTGGTCCGCAACGCCGACGACGTCTCGATGACGTCCGACCCCGGCCTTCCCGCGGTCGGCTACGAGGACGGCGTCAGCCGGTACGACAAGGCGAAGTCCAGGAAGTGAACCGGGGCCCCGCCCGCACCGGCGTGCAGGCGGGGCCCGCCGGCCCGCGAAAAGCGGATGCCGGGCCACCGCCCCGCCCCGCATCCTGTGACCCATGAACACTCCGGCCCTCCCGCCCCGTTACGAGATCCGCGCCCGGCAGACAGCCACCACCGTCACCGTCTACCAGGCATACCGCCCCGCCATCGGGCTGCCCGCCGCACGCGACGGGCGGTTCCCCGAAGCCTGGAAGCGGGACCGGATGACCTGGATCAAGCCCAGTTTCCTGTGGATGATGTACCGCTGCGGCTGGGGCACGAAGGAGGGCCAGGAAGTCGTCCTCGCCGTCGAGATCGACCGGAGCGGCCTGGAATGGGCCCTCGCGCACGCCGAACTCTCCTACTACGTACGCGATGTGCACCCCGACACGGCGTCCTGGAAACGGAGCCTGCGCACCGCCCCCGCCCGCATCCAGTGGGACCCCGAACGCGACCTGGACCTGAACCCGCTCCCGTACCGGTCCCTCCAGCTCGGGCTGAGCGGCGAGGCCGCCCGGCGGTACGCGGACGAGTGGACCGTGTCCGTCCGCGACGTCACCCCGCTCGCGCGCGAGGTGCACGCGGCGGTCCGGGCGGGGGAGCGGGAGCGGGCCGCCGCCCTGCTGCCGGTGGAGACACCGCTCGACCTCGCCGTGCCCCGGCCGGTTCGGAACGCTTTCCCGACGTCGGACAGGTGACCTTCGGCAGGGCCGGAAGACTCCCGGTCTCCGTGGCCGTCCCCTCGTGAACAGCTTTTCCCCGGGAATCAGGACGGCTCGTGGGCCCGGCCCGGCCCCGATCGAGCCGGGCTCGACGCGGTCGAGCGGCTCGCCGGGGTCGCCGGTGGCGCGGGACCGACGATGATTCAGCTGGCCCGCGGCTTCGTGACCGCGCACCCCGCCGTGACCAGCGCGCTCATCGGCCCCCGCACGCCGGAGCACCTGCACTCGCAGCTCGCCGCCGCCGACATCGTGCTCTCCGGCCAGGTGCTGGACGTGCTGGACGTGCTGGACGCGACCGACGTCATCATCGCTCCCGGTGCCGACCTCGCGGCACCCGAGGAGAACGACACCCCGGCCGCGCTGCTCGACCCGTCACCGCGTCGCCGGCAGCCCGTCCCCGAACTCCCACGTCAGCATCGCGAACCCCCCGTCGTCCGCCGCCCCCGCCGACCGGTACGTCGTCAGCGCCGCCTCGTTGTCGCGCTCCACGCCGACCCACAGGTCGTAGCACCCGCGCTCCCGGGCGATGTCCACGAGCGCCCGCGTCAGGGCCGCGCCGATGCCCCGGCGGCGGAACGGGGCGTCGACGGCGAGTTCGTACAGGCACATCTCCGTGCCCCTGTCCGGGTGCAGCATCTCGATGCCCGAGACGAAGCCGACCGGGACGCCGTCCACGTACGCGATCAGCATCACGTGACCGTCCGCCGCGAGGAAGCGGGCGGCCCACGCCTTGCGGGGCGGTGCGTCGTAGAGGTGGCCGGCGGCTAGGAGTTCCGTGACGGTCATGGCGCGGCGAATGTCCACAATGGCCTCCCGAGGCAAGGGTTCTGAAGGCATTCTGTACCGCGTCCGGAGTACGCCGGGGGCGGACCGTACCTCTCAGGGAGGCCGCCCGCCTCCCCCTGGCGGCACGTAGCCGGTCCGCATCCTCCGCTTAGGGTCGAGGGATGGAGACCCCTACTGCTCGATGGCGGCGGCTGCTGCCCCGCACCCGTGGCCGGTGGGCCGCGGCCGGCGCCGCGCTCGCCGTGCTCGTGGGCGGTGGCACCTTCACCGCCGTCGCCGACGACGGCTCGCCCACCGTGCGGCGCGAGGACCGGACGCTGCGCATGGACGGGGTGCCGATCGACACCTCGTACTTCTCCGGAGAAGGGTCCGGCAAGCGGCCCGCCGTGCTCGTCGGGCACGGCTTCGGCGGCAGCAAGAACGACGTACGGGCCCAGGCCGAGAAGCTGGCCGCCGACGGGTACGCGGTGCTGACCTGGTCGGCGCGCGGCTTCGGGAAGTCCGGCGGGGAGATCTCCCTCAACGACCCGGACCACGAGGTCAGGGACGTCTCCCGGCTCATCGACTGGCTCGCGGAGCGGCCCGAGGTGGAGCTCGACCAGAAGGGCGACCCCCGGGTCGGCCTCACCGGGGCCTCCTACGGCGGGGCCGTCTCCCTGCTCGCCGCCGGGTACGACGAGCGGGTCGACGCCATCGCGCCCGTGATCACCTACTGGAACCTCGCCGACGCCCTCTTCCCCGACGGGGTCTTCAAGAAGCTCTGGGCCGGGATCTTCATCACCACCGGCGGCGGCTGCGAGAAGTTCGAGAAGCGGCTCTGCGAGATGTACGAACGGGTCGCCGTCAGCGGCAAGCCGGACGCCGAGGCCGTGGGGCTCCTCACCGAGCGTTCGCCGTCCGCCGTCGCCGACCGCATCAACGTCCCCTCGCTGCTCGTCCAGGGGCAGTCCGACTCCCTCTTCCCGCTCGGCCAGGCCGACGCCATGCAGAAGGCGATCAGCGCCAACGGCGCACCCGTCTCCGTCGACTGGATCTCCGGCGGGCACGACGGCGGCGACAGCGAGACCGGGCGGGTGGAGGGCCGGATCGGCTCCTGGTTCGACCGGTATCTGAAGGAGGACACCGGCACCGAAACCGGGCCCGCCTTCCGCGTGACCCGGACCGGAGGCATCGACTCCACCGACGGCGCCGCCCTCCTGCGCGGGGCCTCCAGCGACACCTACCCGGGGCTGCGCGGCGGCGGCCGGGACATCGCGCTCGGCGGCGGGACGAAGACCTTCCGCAACCCGGCCGGCGCCGCCCCGCCCGCCATCTCCGCCGTGCCCGGCGTCGGCGGCGGCCTCGCCCAGCTCTCCTCCCTCGGCGTCGGGCTCTCGCTCGACTTCCCCGGGCAGTACGGCCGGTTCGAGTCCGCCCCGCTGGACACCTCCGTACGCGTCACCGGCACCCCCACCGTGAAGGTGAACGTGACGGCGAGCGGCGGCCGGGACGCGGTGCTCTTCGGCAAGGTGTACGACGTGTCGCCGGACGGCAGGCAGCAGGTGCTGCCCCACCAGCTCGTCGCCCCCTACCGGATCACCCCCGACCAGCAGGGCAGGCCGGTCGAGCTGGCGCTGCCCGCCGTGGACCACGCGTTCGACGCCGGACACCGGCTGCGCCTCGTCCTCTCCGCGACGGACCTCGGTTACGCGTCCCCGGCCGAGCCCGCCACGTACACCGTCACCGCCGACGGACCGCTGACCATCCCCACCGCACCCGCCGTGACGACCGCGGCGGCCGCCCTCCCGTGGTGGACCTGGGGCCTCCCGGCCGCCGCCCTCGTCATCGCGGCCGGACTTCTGCTCACGGCCCGCCGCCGCACCGCGACGCCCGCACCGGACCCCGCGCTCACCGACGTACCGCTGCAGATCACCGGCCTGTCGAAGAAGTACGCGAAGTCCGTGGACCGGTACGCCGTGCGCGAGCTGTCCTTCCGCGTCGAGAAGGGCCAGGTCCTCGGACTCCTCGGGCCCAACGGCGCGGGCAAGACGACCACCCTGCGCATGCTCATGGGGCTCATCACCCCCGACGAGGGCGGGATCCGCGTCTTCGGGCAGGCCATCCGCCCCGGAGCGCCCGTGCTGTCCCGGGTCGGGGCGTTCGTGGAGGGGGCCGGGTTCCTGCCGCATCTGTCCGGGCGCGCCAACCTCGACCTGTACTGGCAGGCCACCGGCCGCCCCGCCGAGGACGCCCGCATCGACGAGGCCCTGGAGATCGCCGGCCTCGGCGACGCGCTCGCCCGTGCCGTACGGACGTACTCCCAGGGCATGCGGCAGCGGCTCGCCATCGCGCAGGCCATGCTCGGTATGCCGGACCTCCTCATCCTCGACGAGCCGACCAACGGGCTCGACCCGCCGCAGATCCGCGAGATGCGGGACGTGATGATCCGTTACGCGGCCGGCGGCCGGACCGTCATCGTCTCCAGCCACCTCCTCTCCGAGGTCGAGCAGTCCTGCACCCACCTGGTCGTCATGGACCGGGGCCGGCTCGTCCAGGCCGGACCGGTCGCCGAGATCACCGGATCCGGCGACATGATCCTGGTGAGCGTGGCGGAGGAGGTGTCCGAGCCGCTGGCCGAGAAGGTCGCGGCCCTGCCCGGCATCGGCTCCGCCGTCCGCACCGACGACGGGCGTGGGCTCCTCGTCCGCCTCGACGGGGCCACCACCTCGCGGCTCGTCGCCGACCTCGTCCGGCTCGACGTCCCGGTCACCGGCGTCGGACCGCACCGCCGCCTGGAGGACGCCTTCCTCACCCTGATCTCCGGAGGAGCAGCATGAGCGCCCCCATCCAGCCCCCCGCGGTCCGGGACGACACCCGGCCCCCCGCGGTCCGCGACGACCCCGGGCATCCCGAGGCCGCCGGCTACCGCGCCCGGCGCACCCTCCCCCTGCGCGTCGAGGCCATGCGGCAGTTGCGCAGGCGGCGCACCCTGCTCATGGGCGGGGTGCTCGCCGCCCTCCCCTTCATCCTGATCATCGCCTTCGCCATCGGCGGCACGCCGGACGGCGAGGACGGCGGCGGGGGCCGGGGCGGCGGCCGGATCAACCTGATGGACGTGGCGACCGAGTCCGCCGCGAACTTCGCCGCCACCTCGCTGTTCGTCTCCGCCGGATTCCTGCTGGTGGTGCCGGTCGCCCTGTTCTGCGGGGACACCGTCGCCTCCGAGGCGAGCTGGTCCTCGCTGCGCTATCTGCTCGCCGCACCCGTGCCGCGCGTACGGCTGCTGTGGTCCAAGCTCGTCGTCGCGCTCGGCTTCAGCCTGGCCGCGATGGTGCTGCTGCCGCTCGTCGCGCTGGCGGCGGGCACGGCGGCCTACGGGTGGGGGCCGCTGAAACTGCCCACCGGGGGAGCGCTGGCCGCCGGGGACACCGTGCCCCGCCTCGCGATCGTCGTGGCGTTCATCTTCGTCTCCCAACTGGTCACCGCGGGCCTGGCGTTCTGGCTGTCCACGAAGACGGACGCCCCGCTCGGCGCGGTCGGCGGCGCGGTGGGCCTCACCATCGTCGGCAATGTGCTCGACGCGGTCACCGCACTCGGCTCCTGGCGTGACTTCCTGCCCGCGCACTGGCAGTTCGCCTGGGCCGACGCGCTCCAGCCGCAGTTGGAATGGGGCGGCATGATCAAGGGCGCGGCCGTATCAGTGACCTATGCCCTGATTCTGTTCGCCCTGGCCTTCCGCGGGTTCAGTCGTAAGGACATCGTGTCCTGAAGCTGATGTTCCGCCGGTTTCCCGCCCGCTGACCGCCGCTGTTGCCGCATCGAGATCGTTCCGCAACGCTTTCGTCGACTCCGGTGGGCGGCCCCGTACGTCACATTCACAGATGTCGAGGACATCGTGACGACGTGGGGGGTTACACATGCATCAGATCGGCCGGCGACAAGAGAAGCGGGCAGGGGGCTGGGCAGGAGACCGGGCAGGGGATTGGGCGGAGGGCCGTCCAGGGAGCCGGGCGGGAGCCGTGGCGCTCCTTCTGGCGGGCGCCCTGCTGCTCACCGCCTGCGGCGGCGGCGACAGCGGCTCGGAGAGCACGCGCGGCCTGACCTCGGACACGCGCAAGGGGCAGGGGGCGACCGGCGGCGGACAGCCCGCGCCGGACGCGGTGGCACCCGAGAACGGCCGGGCCGCACCGGCGGGAGAGGACGGGGACGCGGGCAGGCCGGACATCTCGGCGCCCGACTACCTCTCCACCTTCGCCCTGGACGTGGACACCGCCAGCTACGGCTACGCGCGCCGCACCCTCGGGGACGGCAGGCTGCCCACGCCCGGGGACGTACGCCCCGAGGAGTTCGTCAACAGCTTCCGCCAGGGGTACCAACGGCCGAAGGGCCATGGCTTCTCGGTGAACGTCGACGGGGCGCGCATCGACTCCGGGAAGGGCGGGGGCGGCGGAACCGGAGCCTCCGACTGGTCGCTGCTGCGCGTCGGACTGGCCACCGAGGTCGCCCCGTCGACCGCTGACCGGCCGCCCGCCGCCCTCACGTTCGTCGTCGACATCTCCGGATCCATGGCCGAGACCGGCCGCCTGGACCTGGTCAGGAACTCCCTGACCATCCTCACCGACGAACTGCGCGACGACGACTCCATCGCCCTGGTCACCTTCAGCGACGAGGCTCGGACCCGGCTGCCGATGACCCGCGTGGAGGGCAACCGGAACCGGATCAAGGGCGCGGTGCGGGAGATGCGGCCGGCCCGGTCCACCAACGCCGAGGCGGGCATCACCCTCGGCTACGAGAAGGCCGTCGACGGCCACCGCGAAGGCGCCACCAACCGGGTGGTGCTCCTCTCCGACGCCCTCGCCAACACCGGCGACACCCAGGCCGAAGGAATCCTGAAGAAGATCGACTCCGCCCGCCGCGAGTACGGCATCACCCTCTTCGGCGTCGGCGTCGGCAGCGACTACGGCGACGCGTTCATGGAACAGCTCACCAACAAGGGCGACGGGAACACCACGTACGTCGGTGACGACGAGCAGGCCCGCAAGGTCTTCGTCGGCCAGCTCCCCGCCCACCTCGAAATCCGGGCCCGCGACGCCAAGGCCCAGGTGGCGTTCGAACGGAAGACCGTGAAGCAGTTCCGGCTGATCGGCTACGAGAACCGCAAGGTCGCCGACGAGGACTTCCGCGACGACAGCGTCGACGGCGGCGAGGTCGGCCCCGGCCACACGGTGACCGCTCTGTACGCCGTACGGCTGCGCGAAGGCGCGTCCGGGACCGTGGCCAGGGCCACCGTGCGCTGGCTCGACCCCAGGACCCGCGAGGCCCGGGAGGAGACCGGGACCGTAACGACCGGAATGATCGACGGCCCGCTGTGGAGCGGCGGGCACGACCGGCTGCAAGTGGCGGCCGTGGCAGCCTACTTCGCCGACCACCTGCGGGGCGGCGACCTGCCCGGCGCACCCGGCCTCGGCGCACTCGCCTCCCGGGCGAACGCGCTGGCGGAAGCGACCGAGGACAGTGCCGTCAAGAAGCTGGCCACGGCCATCGGGCAGGCGGACCGGCTCAGGCGCGGAGCAGGAACGGACGGCGAGCCGGATCCGGACGAGGGCGAGATCGGCTGAGGCGGGCGGGGGAGAGAGATCGGCTGAAGGCGGAGAAGGCGAGATCGGCTGAAGGGGGAGAGGCGGGAGGGGCGGCGGGCAGCGGCACCCGGGCCGAAGGGTTCGCACGGTCCTGCGAAAGAGGCCCTGCGAACCGTCGCTCCGGGCCATGATGTCCGCCATGACCTCCCTGTTCCTGGTGCTCTCGGTGATCGTCAACGGCCTCTACGCGGGCTTCATGCTGACCTTCCTGGTCGCGATCATGCCGGGTCTGGCCGAGCTGCCGGATCAACAGTTCACGGCGGCCATGCGCCGCTTCAACGACAAGGTCCCCGGACCCGTCTTCCTCCTCCTCTTCCTCGGGGTCGTCGCGCTTCCCGCCGCCGCGTTCTTCACCGGCCTCGGCGTGCACGGCGGGACGACGGGGCCGGCCATTCTGGGAGCGCTGATCTGCGTGGTCATCAGCCACCTGGTGACCATCGTCGGCAACATCCCGCTCAACAACGCCCTCGCTGCCTCCGAGGGCGGCGACGACAGCGCGGCCCGCACGGCCTTCGAGTCCCGCTGGAACACCTTCCACCAGGTGCGCACCGCGTTCTCGCTGGTGGCGTGCGTACTGCTGGCCGTCGCGCTGTAGGGGCCCTGGCCCCCGCCCGCTTTCGTACGCGGGCGGGGGCCGGCCCCTTTCGTACGCGGGCGGGACGGGACGGGGGCGGGTGCCCGGCCTTCCTCCGTACGCGGGCGGGGCGCTACTGGCGCTCCGCCTCGCCCCGCTGCGGATGACGGGGGCCGAGCAGCACCACAAGGGCGGCCGCGCCGGGCACGGGCGCGTCGACCCGCCGCCAGCCGGACCGCTCGTACAGGCGCAGCGCCGCCTCGGCCCGCACGGAGGTCTCGGCCCCCAGCCGCCCGAGGTCCGCCGGGCCCGGCACCCCGAGGACGCGCGGGCCGCCGCGACGGCGGCCGGTCTCGAGGTGGTGGACCTGCGCTCCGAGACCCTGCGCACCGAGTTCCGCGACATCGGCGCGGTGGTCTACTTCCTGCGCAAGGTGATCTGGATGGTGCCCGGATTCACCGTCGAGCGGTACCGGCCCCAACTGGCCGCGCTGCACCGGCGGATCGAGGCGGAAGGGCCGTTCACCGCCCGCACCGCCCGCTTCCTCATCGAGGCCGAAAAGCCCGGGTGACGGCGGCCGGATCCCCGCCTCACCGGTCAACCACCCTACTTCGTACGCCAGTTCAGCCTTGTCCCGGAGGCAACGGGATCGGGCGGGCGGCCGTCCTACTCGTCGGGAGGAACGCACAGTGAAGGAGTGGGAGCCGTCATGACCGTGGAGAGGGAAGACTGTGCGGGGCCTGCCGGGCGCACGCGGCACGGCAACGCCGACTGGCTCACGGGGGCCAGGATCACCGCCGTCCTCGGGGTCTACTACCGGCCCGAGGGCAGGGCGGGCGAGCCGGAGGCCGTCGAGTTCGTCCTCGCGGAGGATCAGTCCGTCCTGCTGACCTGCGCCTTCGACCGGACGCTGCGCGTCACCCCGGGCACCTGGCCACGGCTGCCCGACTGGTGCGTACCGGCGAGCCGGTGGCAGCACGCCCCGCCCGCACTCCTGCCACCGGTGCCGCACGGGGGAGCGTGGACGGTCGTGGGCACCCAGGAACTCAGGGACGGCGGCGGGGAGGTGCTCCAGGCCGTCATCCGCTGCGAGGAAGGGGACTTCGTGGTGGTCGCCGGAGACACGATGGCGGTCCGCTTCGACCCCCGCCCCTGACGGCACGCCCCGCCCCTGCCCCGTACGCCCCGCCGCGACCTGCGCGAGGCCCCGCCCCGTACGCCGGGGACCTGCGCCGGGCCCGACGCGTACGCCCACCCCCCGGACCCGTAATCCCGGACGGCCCGGCCGCCGGCAGCACCCGGGCGTACGGCGCCGAGGATGCCGCCACCGCCTGGAGCCCCCGGAGGCCAGGCCCTGTCCTCGTGCCGTTCCCCGGCGGCGTCAAGCCGACGCCGTACGGCGACCCCTCGATACGGGGGCCGATATGCGGACCGATGCGAGGGCGGTACGGGGCCGATGCGGCGGCGATACCGGGGGCGCTACGGGGGTGCGTCCTGCCCGGAACGGAGTTCGGCGAATTCGGAGAGTAATAGTGGAGTGGCGTGGCGCGCGTCGGCACTTACGAAGGGTTATGGTGGAAACCCCCCCTCGGGCCGGTCCGTATCCCCCCCCACGGACCGGCCCGTTTTTTGTGGGCCGGGGCGGGCGCCGGTCTCCGGGCCCCGGCCGCCTCCGTTCTTCCTTGTGCGGAAGTCCCGTTGAGCCGACGTCAGCCGCGACCGGCCCAGATGTTCGTGCCCGCCGTGTCCACGGCGAAGGCGTCGATCTCCTTCAGCTCCTCGGCGGTCAGCGCCGGACCCGCGAGGGCCGCCACGTTCTCCTCCAGCTGCCGCACGCTCGACGCGCCGATCAGCGCCGAGGTCATCCGGCTGTCGCGCAGCACCCACGCGATGGCGAGCTGGGCGAGCGACTGGCCGCGGCCCCGCGCGATGTCGTTGAGCCCGTTGAGCCGGCGGAGCACCTCGTCGGAGAGCAGTTCCGGATCGAGGGACTTGCCCTGGGTGGCGCGCGAGCCCTCCGGGATGCCCTTCAGATACTTGTTCGTGAGCAGGCCCTGGGCGAGCGGCACGAAGGAGATGCAGCCCATCCCGGCCGCCTCCAGGGTGTCGAGCAGCCCGTCGTCCTCGATCCAGCGGTTGATCATGGAGTAGGACGGCTGGTGGATCAGCGCCGGCACACCCATCTCCCTGAGCAGTCCGGCCGCCTCGGCGGTCTGCTCGGCGTTGTACGAGGAGACGCCCACGTACAGCGCCTTGCCCTGCTGAACGGCGGACGCCAGGGCGCCCATCGTCTCCTCCAGCGGGGTGTGCGGGTCGAAGCGGTGCGAGTAGAAGACGTCGACGTGATCGAGGCCCATCCGCTTCAGGGAGGCGTCGAGCGAGGACAGCAGGTACTTCCGCGAGCCCCACTCGCCGTACGGGCCGGGGTGCATCAGATAACCGGCCTTGGTGGAAATGACCAGTTCATCATGGTATGGGGCGAAATCCTGGGCGAAGAGCTTGCCGAAGTTCAGCTCGGCGGAACCCGGCGGCGGGCCGTAATTGTTGGCCAGGTCGAAGTGGGTGACCCCGAGATCGAAGGCGCGGCGCAGGATCGCCCGCTGGGAGTCCAGGGCCCGGTCGTCGCCGAAGTTGTGCCACAGGCCCAGCGAGAGGGCGGGGAGCTTGAGGCCGCTGCGTCCGGTCCTGCGGTACTCCATGGAGTCGTAGCGCGAGCCGGCGGCGCGGTAGTGAAGGCCGGGGGAGAGGTAATCAGTCACGTTTCATTCCTTATCACGGAGTTGTGACAGGCCGGGTTGGGCCCCCGTGACCCGGTCGCAGTAATGTGGCGGCTTCGGGGAACGCCGATGTGCGGCGCGGCGAAGGCCCGCGTGGCCCGTGCCAGTGGTAGGGGCGCGGACCGCGGAGGGATCGTGCGGGCGGCGCAGGCCGTGCGGAGATCCCCTGCGGGGGACGGCCCCCGGACCCCCGGCGACGGGGAGGGCGGGCCCCGGGCCCGTACGGAACCGAGAGGGTGAACGCAGTGAACTTCCGCGACCTGGTGTACAGGCTCTACGCGCGCCGGGTGGAAGGCCGCCTGGACCACGACCAGGTGCCGAAGCACATCGGGGTCATCCTCGACGGCAACCGGCGGTGGGCCAAGGCGTCCGGCGGATCGGCCGTGCAGGGCCACCAGGCCGGTGCGGACAAGATCTCCGAGCTGCTCGGCTGGTGCAGTGAGACCGATGTCGAGGTCGTCACCCTCTGGATGCTGTCCACGGACAACTTCGACCGGCCCGAGCACGAGCTCAGGCCGCTGCTCGGCATCATCGAGAACACCGTGCGCAACCTCGCCTCGGACGGGCGCTGGCGCGTCCATCACGTCGGCACGCTCGACCTGCTTCCGCCGGAGACGCAGACGGTGCTCAAGGAGGCCGAGGAGTCGACGTCCGGAATAGGGGGCACCTCCCAGGCCGCAGGGCCTGGGGGAGGAATAATCGTCAATGTCGCGGTCGGCTACGGCGGCCGCCAGGAGATCGCGGACGCGGTGCGCTCGCTGCTCCTGGAGCACTCGGCGAAGGGCACGAGCTTCGAGGAGCTCGCCGAGGTCGTCTCCACCGACCTGATCTCCGAGCATCTCTACACCCGGGGTCAGCCCGATCCCGACCTGGTGATCCGGACGAGCGGCGAGCAGCGTCTCTCGGGCTTCATGCTCTGGCAGAGCGCCCACTCCGAGTACTACTTCTGCGAGGTCTTCTGGCCGGCCTTCCGCAAGGTCGACTTCCTCCGGGCGCTGCGCGACTACGCCGCCCGCCACCGCCGCTACGGGGCCTGAACGCCCCCTGCCCCCTCTGCCGCCCGCCTTGCCCGATGGCTCCCCTTGTACGTGGGGGAGCCATCGCGTATGCGAGCGGGTCACCGCGCGTCCACCGGGACTTCTCCACACCGTGTCATATGCGGCGGCATGGCTTCGCGGGATAAAGGGAATACCCCTGTCAGGTCGACGTCCGGTCACCAACCAGGCGGATGTCGCATCCAAGTGAGCGGCACCCAGCCCGCTCGCCCGGGAGGCCCTTTGCACACGAAGGACCGTACGCAGCGTGCGGCCGACGCGGAGGCCGTGGTCCGGCCCGCGCAGTGGGGCCCGATCCCGGTCCGTCCTCTCCCTTCGGGAAGCTCCGCGACCGTCCGTCGCACTCCCCGACCTCGTCCGAGGGGGTACGTCCTTCCGTGGTGACCAGCACTAAGCGCCGCATGCCCGACAGGCGCACCTACGTTCTCGACACCAGCGTCCTGCTGGCCGACCCAGGCGCCATGGCCCGCTTCGACGAGCACGAAGTCGTGCTGCCGATCGTGGTGGTCACGGAACTGGAGGCCAAACGGCACCATCCCGAGCTCGGGTACTTCGCCCGGCAGGCCCTGCGCCTGCTGGACGACTTCCGGGTCCGGTACGGCCGGCTGGACGCCCCGATCCCCCTCGGGGATCTGGGCGGGACGCTCCGGGTCGAGCTCAACCACTCCGATCCCGGCGTCCTGCCCGCCGGCTACCGGTTGGGGGACAACGACTCACGGATTCTCGCGGTGGCACGCAACCTCCAGGCCGAGGGGTACGACGTCACGGTCGTCTCCAAGGACCTGCCCCTCCGGATCAAGGCGTCCTCCGTGGGCCTCCTCGCCGAGGAGTACCGCGCGGAGCTCGCCATCACGGACTCCGGCTGGACCGGCATGAGCGAACTGTCCCTCGCCGGGGAACAGATCGACCTGCTGTTCGGCGAGGAGACGCTGTACGTCCCCGAGGCCGCCGAACTGCCCGTGCACACCGGACTGGTCCTCCAGTCCGAGCGCGGCAAGGCGCTCGGCCGGGTGACGGCCGAGGGCAATGTGCGGCTCGTGCGGGGTGACCGGGAGGCCTTCGGCATCCACGGGCGCAGCGCCGAGCAGCGGATCGCCCTCGACCTCCTCCTGGACGCCGACGTCGGCATCGTGTCGCTGGGCGGACGCGCGGGCACCGGCAAGTCGGCGCTGGCCCTCTGCGCGGGGCTGGAAGCGGTGCTGGAGCGCCGGCAGCACAAGAAGGTGATGGTCTTCCGCCCGCTGTACGCGGTGGGCGGGCAGGAGCTCGGCTATCTCCCCGGCAGCGAGTCCGAGAAGATGAGCCCCTGGGCGCAGGCGGTCTTCGACACGCTCTCGGCGGTCGCCGGGCGCGAGGTCATCGAGGAGGTGCTCGGGCGCGGGATGCTGGAGGTCCTGCCGCTCACCCACATCCGCGGCCGCTCGCTGCACGACGCCTTCGTGATCGTCGACGAGGCGCAGTCGCTCGAACGGAACGTCCTGCTGACCGTGTTGTCCCGGATCGGGGCGAATTCGCGTGTCGTGCTCACCCACGACGTGGCCCAGCGGGACAACCTCCGGGTCGGCCGGTACGACGGAGTCGTCGCCGTCGTCGAGAAACTGAAGGGCCATCCGCTGTTCGCGCACGTCACGCTCACACGTTCCGAGCGTTCACAGATCGCCGCGCTGGTGACCGAAATGCTGGAGGAAGGCCACATCTGACACGCATGTCCCTTTGATGCCGTCCGGCGAGCCAAAGAGCTTAGCCGGGCGGCATCGTGCTGCGCCGTCATTTCCGGAAAAACGATCGCCCAAACGGGGTGTGACCTTTCCCACGCAACACAGAATTGCCTCCCGGTGTCCCCGTCCGGCAGAGTCTTGCTTCCGTCAGGCCCCGCATACGGCACTTGGGCACCTCCAGAGGCGCCACGCACCACACAACTCAACACAAGACGCCCGTATGCCGCCCGCGAGCACCACGCGGCAGCCTCCTCGCAGGGGTTGCCCAACGGGCCCGTGCCTCCCGTGACCCACGTAGTAAGGGAGGCCAGTGCCAGGGGCGCGATTGCGTCCGCGAGGTCACCTGAGCGGGCGACGCTGGAAGGACATCATGTGAGCCGGATTTCGGTCCGGGGGTTCGCCGTGGCATCTGCCACCGCGGTCACCACCGTAGGCGCCGTCGTAGGCGTTGCTGCGGGCGGCACACCTGCCGCCGACGACAACAACTTCGAGGCGGCCGCAGCCGACACCACGCTGCTCGCAGACATCCCCGCGGGCCAGCAGGCCCAGGTCCAGACCGCTTCGCTGACGCAGCAGGCCGATGCCCAGGCATCCGCGGCCGACGCCGCCGCGAAGAAGTCGGCCGAGGAATCGGCTCGCCTTCAGGCCGCCAAGGACGCCAAGTCCAAGAAGCAGGCGGCCGAGGACCGGGTCGAGGCCGAGCGCAAGGCGGAGCAGGCGAAGAAGGAAGCCGCCGAGCGCGCCAGCCGTTCTTCGGTCCGCGACGCCTCCTCGTTCTCCGCGCAGGGCTCCTACAGCGTGGCCGACGTCAAGGCGATGGCCCGTCAGATGGTCCCCGCGGACCAGTTCCAGTGCTTCAGCAACATCGTGAACCACGAGTCGACCTGGAACTACCGCGCGACCAACCCGTCCTCCGGGGCGTACGGTCTGATGCAGGCCCTGCCGGGCCACAAGATGTCGTCCGCCGGCGCCGACTGGCAGACCAACCCGGCCACCCAGATCAAGTGGGGCCTCAGCTACATGGACGGCCGTTACGGCAGCCCGTGCGGCGCCTGGTCCTTCTGGCAGGCCAACAACTGGTATTAGAGGGAGCGGGGCGAAGTCCACGGACCCGCCCTCTCAACCTCGCGAGGCCCCTCACCGTCCAGACGGTGGGGGGCCTCGCGCGTGTACGGTCGCATCCCGGCGAACCCCGGTGCGTCGCGGGGGGCCCGGACGGGCCGAGGCCGCCGGGTGGCGATGATGGGGGAAGGAAAGCAAGCATGCCGAAACTGCCGGGCTGGCTGGGCCGCTTCGGGTCCGAACTGACGGAGCTGGGGGCGCGCCTGGACGAGCGGCGGGCGCGCGCCGCCGCCGACGCCGAGTCCCCCGCACCACGAGGGACCCTTGCCGTCCCCGAGGCGGGCGACGACCCCGGGCAGGTGCCCGCGCCGCCCTCGTACGCCCCCTCGGTCGCCGCGAGGCCGGATCCGGTGGCGGCGCTCCCGTGGGGGATGCGGGTCGCCGCCGAGGCCGGCTGGCGGCTCCTCGTCCTCGCGGGGACGCTCTGGGTGCTGATGCGGGTGATCAGCGCGGTCCAGCTCGTGGTGCTGGCCTTCGCCGCCGCGCTGCTCGTCACCGCGATGCTCCAGCCGACCGTCCTCCGGCTCAAGCGGTTCGGGCTGCCCCACGGGCTCGCCACCGCCGTGACCGCCGTACTCGGGTTCGTCATCATCGGCCTGGTCGGCTGGTTCGTGGTGTGGCAGGTGCTGGAGAACCTCGACACGCTCTCCGACCGGGTCCGCGACGGCATCGACGAGCTGAAGCGCTGGCTGCTCGACAGCCCCTTCCATGTCACCGAGTCGCAGATCAACGACATCGCCCAGAACCTCAACGACACCATCGGCACCAATACCGAGGAGATCACCTCCGCCGGGCTCCAGGGCGTCACCGTGATGGTGGAGTTCCTCACCGGGCTGCTGCTGGCGATGTTCTCGACGCTGTTCCTGCTCTACGACGGCCGGCGCATCTGGGAGTGGTCGCTCAAGCTGGTGCCCGCCGCGGCCCGCCCCGGGGTCGCCGGCGCCGGACCGCGCGCCTGGCGCACCCTCACCGCGTATGTGCGCGGTACGGTGCTCGTCGCGCTGATCGACGCCATCTTCATCGGTTTCGGGCTCTACGTCCTCAACGTTCCGCTCGCCGTGCCGCTGGCCGTCTTCATCTTCCTGTTCGCCTTCATCCCGCTCGTCGGCGCCGTGGTCTCCGGGGCGCTCGCGGTGGTCGTCGCGCTGGTCACCGA
The DNA here is from genome assembly GCF_043202835.1 of Streptomyces sp. NPDC048142. Taxonomy (NCBI): domain Bacteria; kingdom Bacillati; phylum Actinomycetota; class Actinomycetes; order Kitasatosporales; family Streptomycetaceae; genus Streptomyces; species Streptomyces sp. NPDC048142. The sequence continues at coordinate 67,372 of NZ_JBIDBC010000011.1, read as the reverse complement.
GGGGGTGTGGACCGCGCTGTGGGCGCTGGTGGTGGTCCTGGCGGTGCAGCAGATCGAGGGCCACATCCTGCAGCCGTTCATCCTCGGCCGCGCGGTCCGGGTCCATCCGCTCGCGGTGGTCCTCTCGGTCGCGACCGGCGGACTGGTCGCGGGCATCGGCGGCGCGGTGGTCGCCGTACCGCTGGTCGCCGTGATCAACACGGTGGTCGGCTATCTGCGCTCGTACGGGGAGCCGGGGCCCCCGGGCGGGAGCGGCGGGCACCACGGGGCCACCGCTCTGTCGATGGCCCCGACGCAGGCGCAGGCGCAGACGCCGGCGCCGACGAGCCCGAGTCCGCAGGACTCCCCGGGCGAGCGCGCGCAGGAGAACGGGCCGCCGCCGCAGGAGTAGCGGAGCGGCACGGGAAACGACACGGGAAACCGTACGGAACGAAAAGAAGAGCCCCGGGGACGGTCGGTCGTCCTCGGGGCTCTTCTCGTATCAGGGGTGGTGCGGTGTCACTACTCGGCGAGTACGGCCTCGGCGTCGAGGGTCACACCGACCGCCTGGATCACCGAAGCGACCTTGACGGCTTCCTGAATGGTCTCACGGTCCACGCCGGCCTTGCGCAGCACCTGCTCGTGGGAGTCCAGGCACTGGCCGCAGCCGTTGATCGCGGAGACGGCCAGCGACCACAGCTCGAAGTCGACCTTCTCCACGCCCGGGTTGCCGATGACGTTCATCCGCAGGCCCGCGCGGAGCGTGCCGTACTCCGGGTCCGACAGCAGGTGCCGGGTCCGGTAGAAGACGTTGTTCATCGCCATGACGGCGGCCGCGGACTTCGCCGCGGTGTACGCCTCGGCGGAGAGGTTGGCCTTCGCCTCGGGCTCCAGCTCGCGCAGCACCTTCGGCGAACGCGAGGCGATCGCGCAGGCCAGCACGGTGCCCCACAGCTGCTGCTGCGGGAGGTCGCTGTTGCCGATGACCGAGCCGAGGTTCAGCTTCAGGTCCTTGGCGAAGTCCGGGAGGGCGGACTTCAGTTCGTCGAGAGCCATGTCGGTATCAGCTCACTCGCCCGAGAGCAGCGCGACCGGGTCGAGGGTGTTCTCGCCCTTGGTCCAGTTGCACGGGCACAGCTCGTCGGTCTGCAGGGCGTCGAGCACCCGCAGGACCTCCTTGGGGTTACGGCCCACGGAACCGGCGGTCACCATCGTGAACTGGATCTCGTTGTTCTGGTCGACGATGAAGACGGCGCGCTGGGCGAAGCCGTCCTCGCCCTCGATGCCGAGGTCACGCATGAGCTCGTGCTTCGAGTCGGCCAGCATCGGGAAGGGCAGGTCGGTCAGGTCCGGGTGGTCCTTGCGCCAGGCGTGGTGCACGAACTCGGAGTCACCGGAGAAGCCGAGGACCTGGGCGTCCCGGTCGGCGAACTCCTCGTTCAGCTTGCCGAAGGCGGCGATCTCGGTGGGGCACACGAAGGTGAAGTCCTTCGGCCACGCGAAGACGATCTTCCACTTGCCCTCGTAGGTCTTGTGGTTGATCTGCTCGAACTCCTTGCCGCTCTCCAGCGAGACACAAGCAGTCAGGTCGAACTCGGGGAACTTGTCACCGACAGTGAGCACGCGCTCTCCTTGCAACGTCTGGAATTCCCTTTTGAGGGAGTTCCTGAGGGTTGGACGAGCTCCACCTTGGCACAGAGTGCATTGATCGCGGAAATAGCTACACTCGGTCGATATGATCGGAGGTGCCTATCAGTGGGCCAGGGAAACCAGGGCATACGCCCCAAGTCGCACACCAAACAGCCGAGCCTGTCGCAGCTGCGCGCCTTCACGGCCGTGGCGGAGCATCTGCACTTCAGGGACGCGGCGGCAGCAATCGGGATGAGTCAGCCCGCACTCTCCGGAGCGGTGTCCACCCTGGAGGAGGCACTGGGTGTCCAGCTCATCGAGCGTACGACGCGCAAGGTGCTGCTCTCACCCGCGGGGGAGCGGCTCGCGGTGCGGGCCGGGGCGGTGCTGGAGGCCGTCGCCGCGCTGATGGAGGAGGCGGAGGCGGTCCGGGCCCCGTTCACCGGAGTCCTCCGGCTCGGCGTGATCCCGACCGTCGCCCCGTATCTGCTGCCCACCGTGCTCCGGCTGGTCCATGAGCGTTACGTGGACCTCGACCTCCAGGTCCACGAGGAGCAGACCTCCTCACTGCTGGAGGGCCTCGCCGCCGGCCGGCTCGACCTGCTGCTGCTCGCCGTGCCGCTCGGGGTGCCGGGCGTCACCGAGATCCCGCTCTTCGACGAGGACTTCGTGCTGGTCATGGAGCAGGACCACTGGCTCGGCGGCCGCTCGGACATCCCCCGCGAGGCGCTGCGCGAACTGCCGCTGCTGCTCCTGGACGAGGGGCACTGCCTGCGCGACCAGGCCCTGGACATCTGCCGCGAGGCGGGCCGCACCGAGGGCGCGCCGGTGACCACGACCGCCGCCGGGCTCTCCACCCTGGTCCAGCTGGTCGCCGGCGGGCTCGGGGTGACGCTGCTGCCCCGGACCGCGGTGACGGTGGAGACCGGCCGCAACGAGGCGCTGACCACCGGGTATTTCGCGGACCCGGCGCCCGCCCGGCGGGTGGCGCTGGCGATGCGGACCGGGTCGGCGCGGGGCGGCGAGTTCGAGGAGTTCGCCGCCGCCCTGCGCGAGGCGATGAAACCCCTGCCGGTGCGGCCGGCGGCGGAGGGCGCCTGAGAACGCGAGGTACGGCCGGGGCCCCCGGTTTCCAGGAGCCCCGGCCGTACGCGGATCAGGCGGGTGTCACTCGGTGCGCAGTCCGTCCGGGCGCATCATGCGCCACAGCGGCGGCAGCGACAGCAGGGTCACCAGCACGATCAGCGCGCCCCCGACCCCCGTCATCGGCCAGAACAGCCACCAGTCGGCGACCTGCTTCTCGATCAGCCAGGTGAGCGCCCCGCCGAGCCCCAGGCCGCCCGCGACCGCCACCGCCAGACCGAGCACCACCGGCACGGCGGTCTGCCACAGCACCGACCAGCTGAGCGTGGAGCGCCGGGTGCCGAAGGCGACCAGCACCGACAGCAGCCGCCTGCGCTCCCGCAGCTGCTCCAGCTGGGAGACCAGCATCGACGCGGCGATCAGCAGCAGCACCGCGGAGGCCCCCACCTGGAGCCCGGTCTGGATGCTGGCGTACTGCCGGTCGCGCTCCACCGAGTCGAGCGTGACGAAGCGCATCCCGGGGTCGACCCTCGCCGCCGTGTTGCGCACGTACTCGGCGACGTCCGGCAGGCTCCGGTCGACCCGGATCTGGACGCTGATCGTCGCGCCGGGCAGCTTGCCCGCGTCGACCGCGCCGGTGGTGGCCATGATCCCGTAGTGGACCTCGCCCATCGGGTCCTCGCGGCCCTGCACGGTCGTGGAGTCCGCTGGCAGCGTCCACCGCATCGGCCTGCTCCCGGAGCCGATCTCGACCACCTCGCCCTTGCGGGCGGTCGCGTCGACCCAGTCGGTCATGTCCTTGCCGCCCGGCGGGTGGACGACGAACGTGTCGCCGTCCTCGCAGGCGCCGATCCGGGCCAGCTCGCGCAGGGTCGCGCAGGTGCCGACGGTCAGCGAGGTGGTGGGCTGCACGTCCTCGTCGGCGTACTCGCCGGGCCTGGACGCGTAGGCCTCCACCGATCCGATGACCACCTCCACGCCCTTGGTGGCGCGGAACTGCTCGATGGCCGAGGTGGCAGCCTCACCGGTGACGTCCTTGGAATACCCGGCGAACTGGGCCCGCGTGGGGTCCTGGCCGGTCATCCGGTTGAAGTCGGCGTTCATCGCGGCGAACATCATCTGCAGTGCGATCGCGCCCGCCACCGCCACCGTGACCCCGCTGACCGCGCGGGACGCGGCCCCGCTGCCCAGCTGGAGCCTGCGGGTGGCGAGCTGCCAGGGCACCGGGCCGCCGCGCAGCCGGTTCACACAGGCCTCGACCAGCCAGGGCAGCAGCAGCGCGAGTCCGACCAGCACCAGCACGGCACCGGCCGCGATCCCGAACGGCTTCATGGGCGCGTACTCGTACGCACTGATCCTGCCGGTGAATCCGAACACCGCCAGGCCCGCGAGCGGCATCAGCAGCCGCCACCAGAGCCGGCGCCCCCGCTCGCGCCCCCGGCGTACGACGCCGAGCGGCTCGATCACCACGGACCGCATCGCCACCAGGGTGACCAGGACGGCGGTCAGCGGTACCGCGACAGTGATCAGTAGAGCGAGCATCGGATCGGGCACCAGGTCCGCCGGGAACGCGCTGACGTCCCAGATCTCCACCGCACCGACGAACTGCCTCCCCCCGAGGAAGAAGGCCAGACCGAGGAGCAGCCCGAGGACCGCGCCGAACAGTGCCTCCCCGGCGGCGATCCGCCGGGTCGTCCCGATGTCCGCGCCGACCAGCCGCAGCGCGGCCAGCCGGCGGTCCCGGCGGTCGCCGCCGAAGCGCACGGCCGTGGCGATGAAGATCGCGACCGGCAGCAGCAGCACGACGCAGACCATCACGACGAGCACGGTCAGCAGCGGCGGGAGGGGGTCGCCCCCGCGCTCGTCCCCGTACCCGGCGATCCGGTGGCCGCCCGAGGCGGGCGTCAGGGTGTCGCTGCCCGCGTAGTAGAGGAGTTCGCCGGGGGAGCGCAGCCCGGCGTCGCCGATCGTGTCGGTGATCTCGTACGGCAGCCGCTCGCGCAGCAGTTCGTTGCCCGGGGCGGCGAGCAGCTCATCGAGCGCGGGGGAGACGACCATCTCGTCCGCGCCGGGGAAGCGTCCGACCCCCGGCGGCAGGACGGGCTTCGTACCGTCCGGGCGCATCAGATATCCCGCGACGGTCCGGTCGTGGTACTCGGTGGTCGCGTTGATCCGCAGCACCGAGCTGTCCGACTTCACGGCGTTCGCGTCCGGCGAACCGGAGATCCGCGTCTCGCTGCGGGCCTGCTCGCGGGCGTTCCGCTCGTCGAGCAGATGCGGTACGGAGGAGGCGAGCAGCAGGAGGGCGACGCCGAGGCCGACGCCGACGGCGGTCAGCAGCGTACGGATCCAGCCCTCGCGGCCCCCGGCGGCGGCGAACCGGATGCCGAGGCCGAGATCGCGGAGGGTCACCGCGCCCCAGGAGGGCGGTGTCGGACGCGGTGGTGCCACGGCGCGCTTCTCGTCGAGCAGGGTCATGCGGAGTGCTCCAGATCGCGGGCCCGGCCGTCGCGCACGGTGACGTCACGGTCGGAATAGGCGGCGACCCGGGCCTCGTGGGTCACCAGGACCACGGCGACGTTGGCGGAGCGGGCGGCCTCGGTGAGCAGCTCCATCACCCGCTCGCCGTTGAGGGAGTCCAGCGCGCCGGTCGGCTCGTCCGCGAAGATCACCTTCGGCGACGCCGCCAGCGCACGGGCCACGGCGACCCGCTGACCCTGTCCGCCGGAGACCTCGCCGGGACGCTTGGCCCCGAGGTCGTCGACCTCCAGACGCTCCATCCACTCCAGGGCGGTGCGCTCGGCGGCCTTGCGCCTGACCCCGTTCAGCCGCAGCGGCAGGGCGACGTTCTCCACACAGGTCAGCTCCGGGACGAGCTGGCCGAACTGGAAGACGAAGCCGAAGTCGCTGCGCCGCAGGGCGCTGCGCTCGGCGTCGGACATCGCGGACAGCTCGCGGCCCGCGTAGGTGATGGTGCCGGAGTCGGGCGTGATGATCCCGGCCAGGCAGTGCAGCAGGGTCGACTTGCCGGAGCCGGAAGGGCCCATCACGGCGACGACCTCGCCGGGGTGCACGGAGAACGAAGCGCCGTCCAGGGCGGGCGTCGAGCCGTAGGTCTTGCGCAGATCGTGCGCGGCGAGCAAGGAGCCTTCGGGGATCACGCGGCTACCACCTTGGCGAGCTGGTCGAGTCGGGCAGCGGTCAGTTCCAGCCAGCGCAGGTCGGCTTCCAGATGGAACAGGGCGTGGTCGCAGATCAACTGGTCGGCGAGGTCGCCCTGGCGCTTGCGGTCGGTGAGGATACGCATCAGCCGCAGATGCGCCGAGCGCTGGGAGTCCAGCAGATCGGCCGCGCTGCGATCGGTCAGGAGCGCGAGGACGACCTTGGTGTAGAGCGTCGACTGGAGGTAGGGCTCCGGCTTCTCGGGCTGCGCCAGCCACCGCGAGACATCGGTGATCCCGGCGTCGGTGATGGCGTACCGCTTGCGCTCGGGCCCCCCTTCGCTCTCGACGCCGTCGACCTCCACGAGTCCGTTCTTCAGGAGCCGGGACATCGTCGAATAGACCTGGCCGTAGTGCAGCGGGCGGTCCTGGCCGAACTTCTCGTCGAAGGTCCGCTTCAGGTCGTAACCGTGGCGGGGGCCGGACTCCAAGAGCCCGAGGAGGGTGTGACCGATAGACATGAGGAGCACTGTACATGGTGTGTATACCTGCTGTGTATACGCGTCCGAAAAGCGACCCCGGCCCATGGAGAGGGCCGGGGCCGGGGTACTACGGAGTGTCCCGGGCGTCGGGTCCAGGTGGAGGTTCCGGCTGCTCCGGCGGCTGTTTGGGGGGCCGCCCCCGGCGGGCGATCGGCCGCGCCGCCCCCGGCAGCCGGCCCGCCTCCGCGAGCGCCCGCCGCAGCAGGAACTCGATCTGCGCGTTGGCGCTGCGCAGCTCGTCGGAGGCCCAGCGGGCGAGTGCGTCGTGCACCGCGGGGTCCAGCCGCAGCAGCATCTGCTTGCGCTGCTGCGACCGGGACGCCTGCGTCCGCCGGGGAGGCGTCGGCCCGGTCACTGGTAGAGGGAGCCCGTGTTGAGGACCGGCTGGGCCGCGCGGTCGCCGCACAGCACCACCATCAGATTGCTGACCATGGCCGCCTTCCGCTCGGAGTCCAGCTCCACGATGTCCTGCTCGGCGATCCGGGTCAGGGCCATCTCGACCATGCCCACCGCACCCTCGACGATCTGCTGGCGGGCCGCGACGACCGCGCCGGCCTGCTGGCGCTGGAGCATGGCGGAGGCGATCTCGGGGGCGTACGCGAGGTGGCTGAAGCGCGACTCGATGATCAGGACGCCCGCGGCCTTCACCCGGGCGGTCAGCTCGACGGCCAGCTTCTCGGTGATCTCCTCCGCGTTGCCGCGCAGCGAGAGGCCGCCCTCCTCGTGGGCGTCGTACGGGTACTCGATGGCGATGTGCCGCACGGCCGCCTCGGTCTGCGTGGCGACGAACTCCAGGAAGTCGTCGACCTCGAAGAGCGCCTGGGCGGTGTCCTCGACCTTCCAGACGACGATCGAGGCCAGCTCGATCGGATTGCCGTAGGCGTCGTTGACCTTCAGGACGGCGGTCTCGTGGTTGCGGACGCGGGTGGAGATCTTGCGGCTGGAGGTCAGCGGGTTGATCCAGCGCAGTCCGTCGGCGCGGATGGTGCCGACGTACCGGCCGAAGAGCTGGATCACCCGGGCCTCGCCCGGAGCGACCATCTTCACACCGCTCATGCAGAAGAACGAGGTGATCACGAGGAGCACCCCGACGATGAAGAGCGGGATGCCGACCGCGTTGTTGCCGCCCGCCCCGATCACCCCGCCGACGATGGCGAGGCCGGCCCCCGCGAACACCCCGAGCACCGTCAGCAGCAGCCCGAGGCCGCCCGGTATGGAGTGCGCGGTGACCTCCCTGACCTGCGGTTCGGGCAGGTCGGGCGCGTCGATGCCGAGCTCGGCCGCCGTGGTGGCCGAGCGGTGGTCGTCGTGCTGTCCGGTCATGGGATCCCCCGTTCGGCGCGGTCTCGTACCGCGCTATCAATGTGATTACACATTAACGGCTTTCGCAACCTTGTCGGCCCGTGGGGAGTCGGTTCCTAGGGAACAGGTGCTGATTCTCACGTCCGTAAAAGACCGGATCGCTTGCCTTTTGTCCCTGTCGGCGGTGTTAGCTGGCAGGTCTGAGCGAACTGAGGAAACCGAGCGAGCCGGTCGAGCAGAGAAGCGGGAGCAACACACCAATGGGTCGAGCGGATGCGCGACGAGCCCAGGCGCGGGAGTCGCGCCGGGCCCCGAAGAGCGGCGGCATACGCAGACTCTTCACGTGGAAGAAGCTGCTGGGCGCGTTCTTCGGGATCATCCTGCTGGGCATGGGCGCCTTCGGCGCGCTCTATGCGTACGTGGACATCCCCGCCGCCAACGCCATGGCGGAGCGGCAGAGCAACGTCTACAAGTACAGCGACGGCACGGTCCTCGCCCGGACCGGCAAGGGCGTCAACCGGCAGATCGTCGACCTGGGCCAGGTGCCGAAGAAGGTGCAGCACGCCTTCGTCGCCGCCGAGAACAAGTCGTTCTACAAGGACCAGGGCGTCGACCTCAAGGGCACCACCCGCGGTCTGTTCAACACCCTCAGCGGCAAGGGCAAGCAGGGTGGCTCGACCATCACCCAGCAGTACGTGAAGAACTTCTACCTGACGCAGGACCCCACCGTGAGCCGCAAGCTCAAGGAACTGGTCATCTCGCTCAAGATCGACCAGCAGAAGTCCAAGGACGAGATCCTCGCCGGGTACATCAACACCGCCTACTACGGACGCGGCGCCAGCGGCATCCAGGCCGCCGCCCAGGCGTACTACGGCGTCGACGCCAAGGACCTGGACGTCTCCCAGGGCGCCTACCTCGCCTCCGTCCTCCAGGCCCCCAGTCAGTACGACTGGAGCTCCGCCACCGACACCGGTAAGAAGCTGGTCAAGGAGCGCTGGGCCTACACCCTGCGCAACATGGTCGAGATGAAGTGGCTGACCGAGTCCGAGAGGGCCGGCCTGGAGTTCCCCGTCCCGCAGAAGCCCAAGCCCGCCCAGGGCATGGAGGGCCAGACCGGCTACCTCGTCGAGGCGGCCAACAAGGAGCTGGAGAAGCAGGGCGTCTCCGCCGCGGACCGCGAGGCCGGCGGCTGGACCTTCACCCTCACCGTCGACAAGAAGCGCCAGAAGGCGCTGGAGAAGTCGGTGGAGGACCAGCTGGAGTCCAAGCTCGACCGCGAGGGCAACAAGATCGACGCCACGGTCCAGGCGGGCGCCACCTCCGTCGACCCGAAGACCGGCAAGGTCGTCGCCCTGTACGGCGGCGAGGACTACATCAAGCACTACATCAGCAACGCCACCCGCCAGGACTACCAGCCCGCCTCCACCTTCAAGCCGCTGGTGCTCGCCTCCGCCCTGGAGAACGAGTCGAAGACCCAGGACGGCAGCCTGATCGGGCTCAACACGGTGTACGACGGCACCAGCAGGCGGCCCGTCGTCGGCAGCGACACCCCGTTCAACCCGCAGAACGAGGACGACCGCAGCTACGGACCGGTCTCCGTGCAGAAGGCGATGAACAGCTCGGTCAACTCCGTCTTCGCGCAGATGATCGTCGATGTGACGCCCGCCGCCGTGAAGCAGACGGCGCTCGCCGTCGGCGTACCGGACAAGAACTTCCCCGAGCGGCCCGCCGTCTCGCTCGGCACCATGAACGCCTCGACCTGGGACATGGCCGGCGCCTACGCCACGCTCGACAACCACGGCCAGAAGGTCACCCCGCACATCCTCCAGTCCGCCGAGCACCGCGACCGCACGGTCGAGCCCGAGGAGCCCAGGCGGGAACAGGCCATCAGCCGCGCCTCGGCCGACACCGTGACCAAGGCGCTCACCGGGGTCGTCGACGCCGGGTCCGGCGGTGCGGCCAACACCGGCGCCTACGACGCGGCGGGCAAGACCGGCACCTCCGAGGACAACAAGTCGGCCTGGTTCGCCGGGTACACCCCGGAGCTGACCACGGTCGTGGCCCTCTTCGGCGAGGGCGACGGCGGCCGCAAGCAGGTCTCCCTGACCGGTACGGCCAACTCCGGCCGCGCCAGCGGCGGCGGCTTCCCGGCCAGGATCTGGGCCGACTACACCCTCGGCGCCCTCGGCGGCGGGTCCAGCAAGACGTTCGACCTGGAGGATGTGGAGCGCGGCGAGGTCCCCGCCCCGCCGACGCCTTCCGGGACGCCGTCCGAGGACCCGACCCCGTCCGAGGACCCGACCCCGTCGGATCCGCCCTCCGAGGAGCCGAGCGAGACGCCCAGCGCCCCCCCGTCCACGACGCCGCCCCCGCCCAGCAGCAGCCCGCCCGCCCCCAAGCCCCCCACGAGCCCGGCGGAGCCGCCGCTGCCCGGGGAGGACGACGGCCAGCCGGGCGAGCGGCCCGGCACCAACGGGCTGCTCGGACAGTGAGGGCCTGAGCGCACGAGGGCCTGGGCGCCTGAGAGTCTGAGCGCCTGAGTTCACGCGGGTCTGAGCGCCTGAGCGTTTGGGCGCATGAATGAGGGGCGGACCGCACGGTCCGCCCCTCACTCATGTCCGCACCGGCGGGGTCAGCCGCCGTTGACCTTCTTCGCGACCCGGTCGCCGAGGTCCTTGTCGACATTGCGCCAGTACTGCAACGCCCGCTCCAGCACCGGAGGGCTCACGCCGTCCAGCAGATGGCCGGAGATGTTGCCGACGAGCCGCTCGCGCGCCGCGTCGTCCAGGACCTGGCGCACCATGGTGCCCGCCTGACCCCAGTCGTCGTCCTCGCGGTGCGGCTTGTACGCCTCGTGGACCATCTCGCCCGCCGTGGCCCAGCCCGCCGGATCGCCGAACCGTGAGGTGTCGGCCGCCGGCCCGCCGTAGGAGTTCGGGGCGTAGACCGCGCCCGTCCGCGACGGCTCGTAGCGCATCGGACCGTCCTTGGCGTACGAGTTCACACCGTGCCGCGGCCGGTTCGGCGGGAGCTGCGCGTAGTTCGGGCCGATCCGGTAGCGGTGCGTGTCCGGGTACGAGAACAGCCGGCCGAGCAGCATCTTGTCCGGCGAGGGACCGATACCGGGCACCAGGTTCGACGGCTCGAACGACGCCTGCTCGATGTGGACGAAGAAGTCCTCCGGATTCTGGTTCAGCGTCATCCGGCCGACCTCGATCTCCGGGTAGTCGCCGTGCGGCCACACCTTCGTGAGGTCGAACGGGTTGAACCGGTAGTCCGGCGCGTCCTCGAACGGCATGACCTGGACGTACAGCGTCCAGCTCGGGTGATCACCGCGCTCGATCGACTCGAACAGGTCGCGGCGGTGGACGTCGCCGTCGGTCCCGGCCATGGAGTCGGCGTCGGACTGCGTGTAGAAGTCGATGCCCTGGTCCGTCTTGAAGCGGTACTTCACCCAGAACCGCTCGCCGCCCGCGTTCACCCACATATAGGTGTGCGAGCTGTAGCCGTTCATGTGGCGGTACGTCTTCGGGATGCCCCGGTCACCCATCAGCCACGTCACCATGTGCGCGGACTCGGGGGAGAGGGTCCAGAAGTCCCACTGCATGTCGTGATCGCGCAGCCCGCTCTCCGGGCGTCGCTTCTGCGAGCGGATGAAGTCCTGGAACTTCATCGGGTCCCGTACGAAGAAGACCGGCGTGTTGTTGCCGACCATGTCGTAGTTGCCCTGCTCGGTATAGAACTTCAGTGCGAAGCCGCGCGGGTCGCGCCAGGTGTCGGGCGAGCCCTGCTCGCCGGCCACCGTCGAGAAGCGGGCCAGCATGTCGGTCCGGTTGCCCGGCTGGAACAGGTCCGCCTTGGTGAACTGGCTGACGTCGTTGGTCACGACGAAGGTCCCGTACGCTCCCGATCCCTTGGCGTGCACCACCCGTTCGGGGACCCGTTCCCGGTTGAACTGGGCCATCTTCTCGATCAGGTAGTGGTCCTGGAGCAGGATCGGGCCGTCCGGTCCGACGGTGAGCGAGTGTTCGTCGCTCTCCACCGGGATCCCGGCGTTGTTCGTGGTGTACGGAAGCTGCGGGGTTTTCTCGGTCACGAGCGTCCTCCCGTCGGGTCATGAGGAGTGCGTTCAGGTCGCTTCGCTACGAATGCAGTCAACTCCGACGTATCGGGGTCGGCAACATTTCGCCACGGTCCGTCACCGTGGGGCTCTCCCTCTGCCACCTCTGCCGCCCCTGCTCCCCGGGGCCGGCGCTCCTATTGCCCCGGGGTCGCCATTTCGAACCAGACGACCTTGCCCGTCGAAAGACGCGTCGCCCCCCACCGCCGGGCCAGCCGGTTGACCAGGAACAGCCCGCGCCCGCCCTCGTCCGTGTCCCGCGCCCGGCGCTGCCGGGGCAGCTGCGGGGAGTCGTCGCCGACCTCGCAGCGCAGGATGTCGGTCCGCAGCAGCCGCAGCGTCACCGGCCGCTCCGCATAGCGCACGGCATTGGTGACGACCTCGCTGACCAGCAGCTCCACCTCGTCGGCCAGGTCGTCCAGACCCCAGCGGCTCAGTGCCCGCCGGGCCAGCCGGCGGGCCCGGCCCGGAGCCGCGTCCTCCGGTTCCAGGTACCAGTACGCCACATCGCTCGGCGCGATCCCGTCGAAGCGGGCGGCGAGCAGCGCGATGTCGTCGTCCCGGTCACCCGGGCCGAGCATGTCCAGCACGTCGTCGCACAGGGCCTCCAGCGGCGGTGCGTGGTCCGGGCCGGTGAGCTGCGCGGTCGCCGCGAGGCGCTCCCGCAGCTGCTCGATGCCCGTCCACACGTCCCGCAGCCGCGACTCCACCAGACCGTCGGTGTAGAGGAGCAGCGTGGCTCCGGCCGGGGCGTCCAGCTCGACGGCCTCGAAGTCGACGCCGCCCACCCCGATCGGGGCGCCCGGCGGCACCACCAGCACCTCGGCCCGCCCGCCCAGATGCAGCAGCACGGGCGGCGGGTGCCCGGCGTTGGCGATGGTGATCCGGTGCGCGACCGGGTCGTACACCGCGTACAGGCAGGTCGCCATGCGGTCGCTGCCCAGACGCTGCGCCTGCTCGTCCAGGTGGTGCAGCACCTCCTGCGGCGGCAGGTCGAGCTGCGCCAGGGTCTGCGCCGTCGTCCGGAGCTGGCCCATGATCGCCGCGGAGGTCATGGAGTGGCCCATCACATCGCCGACGGCCAGCGCGACCCGGCTGCCGGGCAGCGGGATCGCGTCGTACCAGTCGCCGCCGACCCGGGCCGTCTCGGCCGCCGGGAGGTAGCGCGAGGCGAGCCGGACGCCGGTGGGCTGGGGGAGTGAGTCGGGCAGCATCGTGCGCTGCAGCTCGTCGGCGATGTAGGCCTCGCGCCCGTACAGCACGGCCTTGTCGATGCCGAGCGCGGTGTGCGTCGCCAGCTGCGCCGCGACCAGCAGGTCACTGGCCTCGAACGGGACGCGCTCGGTGCCGCGCACGAAGACCGCCGCCCCGATGACCCGGCGCCGGCCGCGCAGCGGGGCGAGGATCGCCCGGTGTCCGGTGGGGACGGACCGGCCGGGGCCGAGCAGCTCCGGCAGGGCCGCCCGCGCCGCCGCGGAGTCGCCGAAGACCGGCCGGACCCCGCGCAGCACCTCGGCCAGCGCGCCGCCCGCCCGCACCTCGCACAGCTCGGCGGCGGGCATCAGGTCGGCCTGCGGGTCCAGGACCAGCGGACGCAGCCGCTCCGTCTCGGAACCGGCCGCCGCCTCGCCGCCCTCCTCGTCGCTGACGCGCAGCCGGTCGCTGCGCCGCAGCCGCAGCACGAACGGGCTCACCGGACGCTCGTCGCCCACCGGCAGCGGGTCGCGCAGATAGACCAGGATCGCGTCGGAGAACGTCGGCACGCTGGCCCGGCACAGGCCGAGGACGATCTCGTCCAGGTCTATGCCCCGGGCGATCCGCCGGGTCGCCGCGCCGACGAAGCGCAGCCGGTCGCCCTCGCGTCGGGTGGCCGCCTGCGCGTCGGCGACTGCGGCCGCTCCTGGACCCGGGTTCGGCGCGGCGGCCGGAGCCGGTACGGCGGCAGCGGCGGTGGCGGCCGCGGCGTCCTGCTGCCGGGGCCGGGTGCGCTCCTGCCGGGCCGCCAGTGGCTGCCGGCCTTCGTGGGAGGTGGGATGCTCCGTCACGCGTGGGATTCCGTCCGTCCGGGCCGGTTGGATGAGGCAGTCGCCTCGTGGGGCGCTACTGTGCCCCGGCAAGCGCGGGAAGAACAACGGCTGTCACCGGATGCCCCCGATGAAGGGGCCGAAACCGAGCGCCGCGGAGATGGCCGACAGTCGATCCCCCCGGCGGCGGACGCGGCGGGAGGGCAGCGGACAGCGTGCACGTCTCCACCCCCTCGTAGTGGCTCCCGCGACCGAGCGGAACGTCCGGGTCCGTGGCCCGTCACTCCGCACGACCGGTGTGATGACTTGTGGTCAGTTCCGGTGTGCTGCCCGCTGGTTGCGGCGATCCGCCCTCCACGCGGCCGGACCTGCCGACCGGACCGCCCGAAGGGTCTCCCCAGGGTCTCACGACGGCATACGGGCAGGGGTGCGGTCCCAGTCATCCGGCAGCGGCGGCACCTGCCACCGCGGATCGGGCCGCCAGTGCTCCCAGCCGTCCCGGAACGGCGACCCCCACCCCGTGATCACCTCGACCGCCGCGAGGCCCGCCTCCCGGACCCGCCGCGCGGTCCCCCGGTCCATCAGACCGACGTACTGCGCCTGGGCGAACTCGTCCTCGTCGAGCCACTTCCAGCTCCGGTCGGGGTTCACGGAGATGTCGAGAAAGTGATCCTCGGAATCCACCCCTCCGGACCACCGGGTCCGGGGCTCCTCCAGATTCACGTACCAGTTGCGGAACATCCAGCCGCGGTCCCAGAACAGCCACACCGACCACGGGTCCCCGGGCCGGGCCAGCTTCAGCACGCCGGAGCCGAACCAGGTCGAGCGGGCCGTGGTGCGCGGCGCGGTGTAGCGGGTGGCCAGCGGCTCGGCGTGCACCTGGGTGCCGTCGGCCAGCACCGGCCGCACGCATTCGGTGCCGGGCGCCATCCAGACGGCGAGCAGCTCGTCGGTGTCCTGGACGACGGTCACCGGACGGCAGATGTGCACGGGCGGGACACCGGCCGTCCGGTGGGCCCGGCCGTTGTCGCGGTAGCGCCAGAGGATCCGGTCTCCCGGCGCCCAGCGCGCGTACTCTCCCGTACCCGTCATGCCTGTCATGGAGAGATCTTACGGAGCGCTCCCACCGGCCCGCTGCGACTCAGGTCACCCAGAGGGTGTCACCGGGTCCCCGCCCGGTGCTCACGGCCGCGTCATCCGCAGTACGTCCAGCGCCTCGTCGAGCTGCTCCGTCGTCAGGTCACCGCGCTCCACATAGCCCGAGGCCAGGACCGTCTCACGGATCGTCGTCCCGTCCTTGAGGGACTTCTTGGCGACCTTCGCCGCCTCCTCGTAGCCGATGTACTTGTTGAGCGGGGTCACCACGGACGGCGAGGACTCGGCGTAGGCGCGGGCCCGCTCCACATCGGCGGTGATGCCGTCGACCGTACGGTCAGCGAGCAGCCGGGAGGCGCCCGCGAGCAGCCGCACGGACTCCAGCAGGTTCTTCGCGATGACCGGGAGCATCACGTTCAGCTCGAAGTTGCCCGCCGCGCCGGCCGTGGCGACCGTCGCGTCGTTGCCGGTGACCTGTGCCGCGACCATCAGGACCGCTTCGGGGATCACCGGGTTGACCTTGCCCGGCATGATCGACGAGCCGGGCTGGAGGTCGGGCAGCGCGATCTCGGCGAGACCGGTGCGCGGGCCCGACGCCATCCACCGCAGATCGTTGCAGATCTTCGTCAGCGAGACGGCGATGGTCCGCAGCTGGCCCGAGGTCTCCACCAGACCGTCCCGTGCGCCCTGCGCCTCGAAGTGGTCGCGGGCCTCGGTGAGCGGCAGCCCGGTGGCGTCCGCGACCTCCGCGATCACGGCCGCGGAGAAGCCGGGCGGGGTGTTGATGCCGGTGCCCACCGCCGTACCGCCGAGCGGCAGTTCGGCGAGCCGGGGCAGCGATGCGCGCAGCCGCTCCACGCCGTAGCGGATCTGGGCCGCGTAGCCGCCGAACTCCTGTCCGAGGGTGACCGGAGTGGCGTCCATCAGATGCGTACGGCCGGACTTCACGACCTCCGCGAATTCGGCTGATTTCCGACCCAGGGATTCCGCCAGGTGGTCAAGGGCGGGGATCAGGTCGGCGGTGACGGCGGCGGTGGCCGCGATGTGGATGGAGGACGGGAAGACGTCGTTGGACGACTGGGAGGCGTTCACGTGGTCGTTGGGGTGGACCTCGCGGCCGAGGCGCTCGGTGGCGAGGGTGGCGATCACCTCGTTGGCGTTCATGTTCGACGAGGTGCCCGAGCCCGTCTGGAACACGTCGACCGGGAAGTGCTCGTCCCAGCGGCCCGCCGCGACCTCGGCCGCGGCCTCCTGGATCGCGGCGGCGATGTCCGGATCCAGCACCTCCAGTTCGGCGTTGACCTTGGCGGCCGCCCCCTTGATCCGGGCCAGTGCCTCGATGTGCGCCCGCTCAAGCCGCTGCCCCGAGATGGGGAAGTTCTCCACCGCCCGCTGGGTCTGGGCGCGCCACTTGGCGCCCGCGGGGACCCTCACCTCACCCATCGAGTCGTGCTCGGTCCGGAACCCGTTGGTGCCTGACGTGTCGTCCGACGTGTCGTCCATGGTGTTTAAACCTCCTGAGAAAGATGAGCACTTCTCTTGTTCTATGTATTCCCAAGTCGCCTACCGGCCAGTAAATACCGGGGGTAACCACATACCGGGAGGCGCAATGAGGCGCACCAGCACCAGACTTCGAGGGCTCCGAAGCCTTCGCCGGCTCCGCTGTACGGTCGCTGCCACCGTCGCTCTCGCGGCAGCCGTCGGCGGCATGGCCGCCGCCGGACCCGCGGGCGCGACGGAGTCGGGTACCAGCTCTATCGCATCCACCCCTCTTCCGCCCGCACTGGAGGCCGTCCGGGCCGCCGAGGCCACCCAGCTGTACGGGAGCCCCGCCGAGCGGCCGCTCGGCGACCGCAAGACCGGGCTGATCTCGCTCGGCGACAGCGAGATCTCCGGCGAGGGCGTCGGCACCTACGACCCCGGCACCAACGGGCCGGACAACTGGTGCCACCGCTCTCCGGACGCCGCCATCCACCGCACGGGCATCGCGGCGGACGTCACGTACAACGTCGCGTGCTCCGGCGCCTCCACCGGCAACATCAAGATCGGCGGAAACAAGCAGTACGCCGACGAGCTCGTGCAGAGCGACAGCCTCGCGATCAAGGCCCGCAACACCCGGATCAAGATGATCGTCCTGGTCGCCGGGGCCAACGACGACCTCCAGTTCGGCCCCGTCATGACCGACTGCGTGGTGCGCTACATCAGCCTCCAGGGCCCCTGCGAGCCGAAGTACGCGGACGGCTGGCAGGCCCGCGTCGACGCGCTGGTCCCCAAGGTCGAGCAGACCGTCCGCGATCTGCGCACCGTGATGACGGACGCCGGATACGCGAACGGCGACTACCGGCTCGTCGTGATGAGCTACCCGAGCCCGATCGGCCCGGACTTCCGCGACAACCCGAAGTTCCCCGGCAAGCTGATCTGCGGCGGACTCGGCTACGACTCCGACACCGTCTGGGGCCGCAACACCGCGGTGCCCGCCTTCCAGACCGGCGTGCGCAAGGCGGCCGCCGCCACCGGGGCCACCTACCTCGACAGCTCGCGGCTCTTCCACGGCCACGAGGTCTGCACCGAGAGCGCCTGGGCCCGCGGCCTCTACATCGACCTGAGCAAGCCCGGCCTGCCCGACGAGAACTCCGTCCGGCAGTCCTTCCACCCCAACGCGGCCGGCCACCGGGCCTTCGCCTCCTGCCTCACCCAGCTGTACGCGTCCGGGCTGCGCGAGGCGAGCTGCGCCGACCCGGCGAGCACGGGGAACCCGGTCCTGACGGGCACGGCCTGGGACGACCTGTTCACCCCGCTGAAGAACGAGGCGACCGGCACCTGTGTGGACGTGCCCGCCTCGGTCACCCGTAACGGCACCGGGATCGGCGGCTGGGACTGCCACGGCGGGCGCAACCAGAGCTGGTGGTACGACGCCGGTACGGGAACCGCCCGCACCGCGCTCAGCCACGACCGCTGCCTGGACGTGCCGGGCGCGGAGTACGACGCCGGAGCCATTCTCATCGTGTGGGACTGCTCGGGCGCGGCCAACCAGAAGTTCGTCCGGCAGGCGGGCACGATCCGCCCGGCCGCCGCGACCGGCCTGTGCCTGACGCTGGCGGGAGCCAAGGACCCGCTCAGGCTCCAGACGTGCGACGGCAGCGCGGAGCAGCGCTTCGTGTAGTCACGGCGTGCGCGAAGGCGTGTGCGTAAGCCGTACGTGAAGGCGTGCGCGAGGGCGTACGTGACAGGCGTACGTGTAAGGCGTGCGCGAGGGCGTACGTGTAAGGCGTGCGTGGGGGCGGCCGCTGTGGTGCGGTCGCCCCCACGTCATGTCTCCCGGGCCAGTGCCTCGGACAGGGCTCCCAGCGTCGGCGTCAGATACAGCTGACGCAGCGGCACGCCGGGCAGCCCGCGCTCCCGGGCGAGTGTGCCGATCCGGATCGCGTACAGCGAATTGCCGCCCAGGTCCCAGAAGTCGTCGTCCGGGCCGACCGCCTCGACGCCGAGCACTTCCCGCCAGATGGCGGCGAGGACGGCGGCGGGGGCGGTCTCGGGCGCGGCTCCGTGTGCGGCTTCGTGCGCGGCCGGCCCAGGGGGCCGGCGGGTTCCGGGCGCGGGCAGCCGGGCCGGGTCCAGCTTGCCGTTCGCGGTGAGGGGGAGGGCCGGCAGGACGGTCACCGTCGCGGGCACCATGTGCGGGGGAAGCAGCCGGGCGGCCCGCTCCCGTACGGGGCCGGGGTCCTCGCCCGCCCCCGGGGCCGGGACCACGTACGCGTCGATCCGCACGGCCGCCGCGTCCCCGCCCCCGCCGCCGGTCACGGTGACCGCCGCCGCCGACACCGCCGGGTCCTCAAGGAGCACGTGCCGGATCTCGCCCGGCTCGATCCGGAAGCCCCGCACCTTCACCTGGTCGTCGATCCGGCCCAGGTGCTCCAGGGTCCCGTCGGGCAGCAGCCGCCCCAGATCGCCGCTGCGGTAGAGCCGTCCCGCACCGTACGGGTCCGGGACGAAGCGTTCGGCGGTCAGGGCGGGCCGGTTCAGATAGCCGAGCGCCACGCCGGCCCCGCCCACATGGATCTCCCCGGGCGCACCCGGCGGCGCCGGCCGCCCGTGCGCGTCCAGGACCCGGACCGACCAGCCGGGCAGCGGCCGCCCCACCGACCGGGATCCGGCGAGCGCCTCACGACGGGTCACCGTGGCCGCCGTGACATGGACGGTGGTCTCGGTGATCCCGTACAGGTTGACCAGCCGGCAGCGGTCCTCCGGGTGCCGGTCGAACCAGTCCAGCAGCGGACGGGCGTCCAGCGGTTCGCCGCCCAGCACCACCAGCCGGAGGGCAGGTGCGCCGTGCGCGGCCCGGTCGGCCGCCGCGAGCTGGGTGAACGCCGACGGGGTCTGGCTCAGCACGCTCACCCGCTCCCGTACCAGCAGGGCGTGGAAGTCCTCCGGCGAGCGCGTCGTCCAGTGGTCCACGACCACCAGCCGCCCGCCCGTCAGCAGCGCGCCCCAGATCTCCCACACCGAGAAGTCGAACGCCGCCGAGTGGAAGCACGTCCAGGTGTCGTCGGGGGAGAGGCCGAAGTCGTCGCGGACGGCGTCGACCAGGGCCGTGACATTGGCGTGCGGCACGAGGACCCCCTTGGGGCGGCCGGTCGAGCCCGAGGTGTGGATGACGTACGCGGGGGCATCGGCCGGCTGCCGCTCCACGGCGGGGCGGGGCGGGTGGCCGGTGAGGACGGCCGGGTCCGTGACGGTCAGCCGGACCCCCGCGTCCCGCGCGGTGCGCTCCCGCCGGTCCGCCGGATGCTCCGGATCCAGCGGTACGTAGACCGCGTCCGCCTTGAGGGCGGCGAGCATCGCCGCCACCAGGTCGGCCGAGCGGGGCAGACAGAGGCCGACGAGGTCACCGGGGCGGATGCCGTGGGCGTGGAGCCCGTCGGCCAGCACCTCCGCGCGGTCGTGGAGTTCGGCGTACGAGAGGGTGGTGGACCCGGCGGTGAGCGCGGGGGCGTCGGGACGGGCGGCGGCCCAGGCGGCGAAGGCCTCGTCGATGCGGAGGAGGGCCGGGGCCTTGCGCGGTGGCCCGAAGGCCAGTTGCTCCGCCGATTCCGCCGGGCTCAGCGGGTCCAGGGCCGAAAGCGGGGTGCCGGGCGGGCGGTCGAGCAACTGCTTCCGTATCCGTTCCACTTGATGGGCCGGTACGGGGATGGCGTCCGGGCCGGTCGGCAGCGTGGCCGGCCCGTCCCCGTCGCCCGCCACCAGCCCCAGCGCGGGCGGGGCGTCGCTCCCGGCCGGGACGGCCGGCTCGGTGGCGAGCAGGTCCGCGACGGTACGGCCGGGCGACAGGTCCGCCGCGAACACCGCGTACCCGTCGAGCGCCCCCAGCGCGTACGGAGGCCGGTTCCGGGCCGCTACGGGGACGGCGACGCGCACCGAGGCCGCGCCCTCGTACCGCCCGACGGTGAGCGCGAGCGCCGAGGCGAGGCACCGGGTCTCCTTGTCCAGGCGAAGGCCCGGGGGAGGGCTCGGGGGAAGATCCGGGGGAGGGCTCGGGCGCGCCTTCGGGGGAAGCGGTCCGGCGAGCGGCGTCACCGTGTCCGGGGGCAACTCGCCCAGCAGCACCCGGGCGACGATCCGCAACGAGCGGGCGTCCAGGGCGGATCCGTCGGCGGTCAGGACCAGGTCGGGGCCGGGTCCGGGGTCTGGGTCGGGCTCGTGGCCGGGTCCAGGGTCAGGTCCGGAGCCGGGGTCAAGGCCGGGGCCGGGGCCGGGGTTCCCTCCCGTCGCGTCCGCGTACCGCAGCAGCACCGCGCGCAGCCGGTGGCCGGGGGCGACCGGGCGGCGGGCTTCGGCCTCGCGCCGCCGGACGGCGGCGTCGGATCCGGCCGGGGCGGTCACGGTCTCCGTCCACAGCCGGGGGCGGCGCTCCCCGGGCCACCACAGCTCCGCCGCCGTCGTGAGGGCGGCGGCGAGCGCGGTGTCGGTGGTGGCCGTCGGCAGCCGGACCGTCAGGGTGTGATGGGCAGGCGGCACGTGCACAACTCCTCGTTCACGGAAGGGAAACGGCTGCTACGGCTGTCAGCGGGCGGTGAACCCGCCGTCCACGGTGACCACACTGCCGGTCACCTGCCGGGACTCGTCCGAGGCCAGCCAGAGCACCGCGTCCGCCACATCGCCCGGCTCCACCAGCGCGTTCATCGGCTGGTCCCGGACGAAGGCCGTCTCGTGCCCGGCGACCGGCACCTCCAGCGTGCGGGCGATCTCCGCCAGCATCCGGCCCTCCATCGCCTCGTCGTCCCGCACCGAGCCCGGACACACCGCGTTGACCCGGACCTTGCGGGGCGCGTAGTCCAGGGCCACCGCCCTGGTCAGGCCGATCAGCCCGTGCTTGGCCGCGACGTACCCCGCGAAGTGCCGGTAGCCCACAAGTCCCGCCGTCGAGGCGATGTTGACGATCGAGCCGGACCCCTGAGCGACCATCCGGCCGCCCACCGCACGGATCGCCCGCCAGGCGCCGCCCAGGTCCACATCGATCATCAACTGCCACTCGGCCTCGGTGATCTCGTGCGCCGGGCGGCCCGAAGGAGCCGCGATCCCCGCGTTGTTGACCAGCACGTCGATCCGCCCGAAGCGCTCCTCGGCCGCCTCCGCCACCGACTCCAGCGCCGCCAGGTCCCGGACGTCGGCCTGCCGGGTCAGCACGGCGGACCCCGCCTCGCGGCAGAGGAGCCCGGTGTGCGCGAGCTGCGAGGCCGAACCGAGCGGATACGGCACCCCGGGCAGCTCGCCCGCCACGTCCAGCAGCACCAGGTCCGCACCCTCACGGGCGAAGGCCAGCGCACAGGCCCGGCCGAGACCGCGCGCCGCCCCGGTGATCAGCGCCGTCCGCCCCGTGAGCCGGCCCACGCCACCCGCGAGTCGGTCCACGCCACCCGCGAGCCGGGCCCCGCCGACGGCCGCCGGACCCGCCCCGCCGCCCGTCACCGGCCCCTCGCCGCGCGCACCTCGGCGGCCACCAGCTCCAGCAGTGCCTCCGGCCGCTCGGTGAGGTACATATGCCCGCCGGCCGGCTCCGCCACCGTCAGCCTGCCCGTCGTCGCCCGGCCCCACTCGGCCGCCTCCGCCGCCCCGACCAGGGTGTCCTCCCGCCCCCGGACGGATATGACGGGCACGCCCAGGGGCCGGTCCGTGGACGGGACGTACGTCTCGTGGAGCCGGACGTCCGCCCGGAGCGTCGGCAGCAGCAGCTCCCGCATCTCCGGGTTCGCCAGGGCGGGGTGGTCGTACCCGGCGAACGCCCGGACCCGGGCGGCGAACTCCTCGTCCGGCAGCCCGTCCGCCCGGTCCGTGCGCGGCGTCCAGGGGCCGGGCGCACCGCTGACGACGAGCGCGTCCAGCCGGACCGCCCCGCCCGACCGCTCGATCCGGTGCGCCAGTTCGTACGCGAGCACCGCTCCCATGCTGTGCCCGAACAGCATGACCGGGCCGCCGCCGCCCCCGCTCCCTCCGCCGAGAGCCGCCGTCACCTGCGCGTACGCGTCGTCGACGGCCGGGGCCGCCGAGGTGTGGGCGGGCTCGGGGAACCGCTTCTCGCGGCCCGGCAGGGACACCGGGAGGATCCGCAGACCCTCCGGCGCCGCCTTCTGCCAGGGCGTGAAGAAGGAGGGGCCCGCCCCGGCGAAGGGCAGGCAGATGAGGACGGTGTCTTCGTCGGCCACGGTCGTTCCTGTTCTCTTCTTTTCTTCCGGATGCCCTGCCCGTCGGTGAGACCGGGCGGGTCGGTCAGTCCCCGACCATGATCGTGGTGAGGATGGCGGCGAGATAGCCCGGGTCGCGTACCCCGCACAGCTCGCGCGCCGAGTGCATCGACAGGCCCGGCACCCCGACGTCCACCGTGGTGACGCCGAGGCGGGCCGCCGTGAGCGGGCCGATCGACGTACCGCAGGGCATCGCGTTGTTGGAGACGAACGGCTGCCAGGGGGCCCCGGCCCGCTCGGCGGCCGCCGTGAACACCGCGATGCCGGTGGAGTCGGTGGCGTACCGCTGGTTGACGTTCACCTTGACCGTCGGGCCGCCGTTGGGGAGCGGGCGGTGGTCGGGGTCGTGCCGCTCCGCGTAGTTGGGGTGCACCGCGTGCGCCATGTCGGCGGAGACGCAGAACGCGCCCGCCAGCGCCCGCGACCAGTCCTCGTCGCTGCCGCCCCGTGCCGACACCGACCGCGACAGGACCCGCTCCAGCAACGGGCTCTGCGCACCCGTCTCGGAACCGCTGCCGACCTCCTCGTGGTCGAAAGCGGCCAGCACCGGTACGAAGAAGGGCTGCGTGGCCCCCGTCGCCGCGTCCACCAGCGCGGTCACCCCGGCATGCACCGAGACCTGGTTGTCCAGCCGGGGCGCCACCACGAACTCCCGGTCCACGCCCAGGTATCCGGGCGGCTGGATGTCGTGCAGCATCAGGTCCCAGCCCAGCACGTCCGCCGGGTCCTCCCCGGCGGCCGCCGCGACCCGGCGCAGCAGCTCGCCCTCCCGCGGGTCGCCGAGCGCCCAGATCGGCGCGATGTGCCGCTGCCGGTCCAGCGCCACGCCCTCGTTCACCGAACGGTCCAGGTGAATGGCCAACTGGGGGACCCGCAAAAGGGGTTCGTCGATCTGGAAGAGCCGGCTGCGCGGGTCGCCGCCGGAGCCGCGCAGCGCGAGCCGGCCGGAGATGCCCAGGTCCCGGTCGAGCCAGGTGTTCAGCGGGACCCCGCCGTAGATCTCGACCCCGATCTGCCGCCAGCCCGAAGTCCCGCTGTCCGGCGCGGGTTTGATCCGCAGGTTCGGGGAGTCGGTGTGGGTGCCGACGATCCGGAACGGGGTGTGGGCGGGCGCGCCCTCGGGGACGTACCAGGCGATCAGCGCACCGGCCCGGCTGACGAAGCAGCCGCCGGTCGCCCCCGTCCAGTCGTCCGTGCCGCGCAGTTCGCGGAACCCGGCCTTCTCCAGACGCTGGGCCGCACTGGCCACCACGTGGTAGGGGGAGGGGCTGGCGGCGATGAAGGAGAGCAGGTCGTCGGTGTGGCTGCGGTGGGGGGCCGGAGTCATACGGCGTCCGCCTTTCCGGTGTTCGGCAGTGACTGGGAGGGTGACGGTCCGCCGGGCTGGTCGGGCCCGGCGCTGGCGTCCCCGGCAGGGCCTCCGGAGCCTTGGCCCGAAAGTCCCTGCGAGGGGCGTCCCCCGAGGAGTTCCCGCACCGGCCGGTCGGGCCGGGCGCAGAACTCCGCGAGCAGGTCGGTGTACGACGAGAGAAGGTCGTGGGCGGTCGTGTGGTCCCACAGGTCGGTGGAGAATTCCAGGAACGTTCGATAACCCTTCGCGGGGTCCCGGCGCGGCGCAAGCCCGAAGCACAACTCGCTGCGGGAAAGAGGCGGTGCCAGATCGGCCACCTCGACCCGGAGCCCGGGGATCTCGATGTCCGTGTCGACGGAGTTCTGGAACGCCAGCACGTGCGGCACCCGGTCGGGGACGCTGACAGCGCCCGCGTCCCGCATCGCCCGCATGATGCGCGCGGTGGGCAGCACATGCGCCATGGCGCCGAGCGCACCCGCGCCCGTACGGACCGCGAGCTCCGCGCAGGTCTCGTCAAGATTGGCTGGATCCAGTCGTACGCGGACCATCACCGCGGTGGACGTCATCGCCACGAGCGACTCCGAAGCGGTGCCCTCACGGTTGGCGTACGGCACGCTCAACAAGGTGTCCGGCTCCCCCGAAAGCCGGGTCAGGAACACCCCGAGAGCCGCCGCCACCACCGCGAACGGGGTGGTGTGCCGGTCGGCCGCCAGCTTCTCCGCCGCCGCCCGCACCGCGCCCGTGGCGACCCCGCGCACCGTGTCCCCGTGCCCGCTCAGCTTCTGCGGACGCGGCCGGTCCGTCGGTACGGGGACGGCGGACGGCACCCCGTCGAGGTAGTGGGCGCAGAACGCGGCCCGCTCCGCCTCGGCGTCGGGATCGTGGTGCTCCCGCTGCCACCGGGCGTACCCGGGCGCCTGCATCGCCGGATCGGGCAGGCCGTGCGGGACGCCCGCGGCGGCCGCCGTGTACAGCGCCGCGATCTCCGCGAGCAGGACCGAAAGCGACCAGCCGTCGGCGCAGACGTGGTGCACGACGAACATCAGCTCCCAGCGGTCCTCCTCGACCCGCAGCAGCCGCACCCGGGGCCGCAGGGACCGCCCCAGCTCGAAGGGGGTCGCCGCGTCCGCCCGGCACAGGGCGTCCGCCCGGGGGCGCCGCTCACCGGCCGGCAGCCCGGTCAGATCCTCCACCGGCAACGCCACCGGCTCCGCCGCCAGCACCTCCTGCCACCACGGCCCGTCCGGCGCGCCCTCCTGAACGAACCGGGTCCGCAGCGCGTCGTGCCGGGCGATCACCTCGGACACGGCGGAGCGCAGGGCCGACGGATCCAGCGCCCCGGTGAACGTGATCCGCGTCGGCACGTTCCACACGGCGGGGTCGGGCACGACGTGATGCCCGGCGATCATCCGGGCCTGCTGGTCGCTGACGGGGGCGCGGTCGACGACGACGAAGGCCGCGACATCCGTCGCCGGGTCCACGGGTGCTTCCGCCGCCGGGCCGCCCGCCAGCTGCTCGGTCATGGCCCGCAGGGTGGCGTCGGCGAAGAAGTCCGCCAGCGGGTAGTCGACGCCGAGCGTGTCCCGGACCCGGTTCACGAGGCGGATCGCGGCGATCGAATTGCCGCCCAGGTCGAAGAAGTTGCGGTCGGCGGGGAAGCCGCGCAGGCCGAGGACGGACTCCCAGACCTCGCGGAGTCGTGCGGCGGTGTCCACTGCGGGTCCCCCGGCGGTGGACACCGCGGGTCCTCCGGCGGGTCCCCCGGCGGCGCCTCCGTCGGGAGCGGGCATCGCCGCGTCCTGGGCGGCCGTCACGGTGTCCGGCGCGGCCGTGCTCTCCGCGCCCGGATCCGTCTTCGTGTCGGCCTGCTCGTCCAGTTGCGCGGGATGGTCCTCGGCCGTCATCGCGTCGACCTGCTCGTCCAGCTCCGCGAGATACCCCGCGGCCGTCGCCGCGTCGAACAGGTCCGCGTCGTAGCGCAGCCGCAGCCGCAGGCTCCCGTCCTGACCGTGGGTGGCCATCAGCGCCAGCTCCAGCGGCGCCGACTCCGTCCCGGCCGCCACCTCCTGCGCGCGCAGTCCTGGCAGGTCGATTCCGGCCAGCGCCGCGCGGTCCAGATCGACCGAAACCGTCACCAGCGGGCGCGGATTCCCCGGGTCCGGGTGGACGGCGGCCAGCAGCGCGTCCAGGTCCACCCCACGGTGCTCGTCCGCCGCGAACAGCGCCCGGCCGGTCGCCCGTACGGCCTCCGCCGGCGACGTCGCGTCCGTGGCGGACAGCGGCAACGGCAGCAGCGCCACATGGAAGCCGACCGTGTCCGCCGCCTCCGGCCGCCGCCGCCCGAACGTCGTGCCCAGCAGGAACGCGTCCTGCCCCGACCGCCGCCGCAGCACCAGCTGCCAGGCCGTGCACAGGGTGGCGAACAGGGTCACGCCCTGCTGCCCGCTCCACTCCCGCAGCCCCTCCGCCCGCCTCCGGCCCACGGTCCGGGCCACCGCCCCGCCGCGCCCCGCCACCCGGCGGCCACGCGGCCGGTCCGTCGGCAGGGCCAGCACCGGCGGCCGGTCGCCCAGCCGCTCGCGCCACCAGTCCAGGTCACCCGCGTCGCACGCGGGCTCGGGAGCCCCGACGGTCGTCCCGGCGGGACGCTCGAAGACCGGCGGGCGTCCGGCGCGGGCCGCCGTGTACAGCTCCCGGAGGTCCCCGGCGAGCAGGGCGGCCGAGTGCGCGTCCGTGATGATGTGGTGCATACCGAGGACCAGGACGTGATCGTCCTCGGCCAGCCGGAGCAGCCGGGGCGTGAACAGCGGTCCCCCGGCCAGGTCGTAGGCCCGGCCGCTCTCCTCGGAGAGCAGCGCCCCGATCGCCTGTTCGGTGTCCTGCCCTCCGGCGTCGGTGACCGTCAACGGGATCCGGAGCCCTTCCCGGACGGACTGCACCACCTCGGTCCCGTGATCGCCGCCCGTCCGGGTCCGGAACACCGTCCGGAGCCCCGCGTGCCGCTCGACCAGCCCGTCGACCGCCGCCCGCAGCGCCGTCACGTCCAGCGGCCCGCGCAGCCGTACGGCCTGCGTCTCGTTGTACGCCGCCGGGTTCCCGATCAACTGCGCGGCCAGCCATAGCCGCCGCTGCGCCGGGGTGGCGGGCGCGACGACGTCCTGATGCGGGGCGTCCCGATCCCGGGTGTCCTGCCCCCGGGCGTCCTGATGCGAGGCGTCCCGCTCCCCGGTGTCCTGGCCCCGGGCCTCCCGCTCCTGCGTCCGGCGGCGCAGCAGGTCCAGGCGCTCCAGCCCCGACCGCAGCCGCTCCCGGTCCATCCCGAAGTCCACCAGCGCGGCGATCTCGTCCACGCCCGCGCCGTGCAGCGCGTCGACGAACGGGGCGACGCTTTCCGGCGTACCGATCAGGGCCCGCTGGTCGCAGTAGCGGTCGTAGGCCCGGCGGAACAGATAGTCCAGGTCCTCGTCGCTCGCCGCCGCCACGTCCTCGCGCCGCTGCCCCGCCGCGGTGGCCGCCGAGCGCATCAGCAGCGAGGACCGCAGATACCGCACCATCGGCTCCCGCGCCTCGGCCCGCGCGGTGGCGTGGTCGTCGCCGAGATACGTGTGCACCAGCACCGTCACCCGCCCGGCCGCCGGGTCGAGCCCGCACGCCGCACGCGTACGCCGGTAGTACGCGACGTTCGCGGCCAGCTCCTCCACCGTCTGGCCCATCAGGTTGGTGACGACACCCAGCCCGCGCCGGGCCGCCTCCTCGTACGACGCGCGCTGTCCGGAGGTGGCCAGGAAGAACGGCGGCTCCTCCTGCACCGGGCGCGGCCGGATCCGGATCTCCGCCTCCGCGCCCTCGCCCGTGCGCCGCCGCACCGCCTCCCCGCGCCACAGCCGGCGCACCTCGTCCAGGTGGTCGAAGGCGATCCGCCGCCGGTCCGCGAACCGGTCCGGGTGCAGGGCGAAGTCCCGGGCGTGCCAGCCGGTGGCGCAGCCGATGCCGACCCGGCCGCCGGAGAGGTTGTCGACCACCGACCACTCCTCGGCGACCCGCACCGGATCGTGCAGCGGCAGGACGACCGAGCCCGCGTTGATCCGGACGCGCCGGGTCTCCCGGGCCATGGCGGAGGCGAGTACGGAGGGGTTCGGGAAGATCCCGCCGAAGGAGTCGAAGTGCCGCTCGGGCAGCCAGACGGAGGAGAAGCCGTGCTCGTCGGCGAAGCGCGCGGCCTCGAAGACGGTGTCGTACGCCTGCGGAGTGCCGGTTCCCGTGCCGGTGCCGGTCCCGGTCCCCGCGTCAGTCCCCGTGTTGGTTCCGGTGCCGGGCTCGGTGGTCTCCGGGTAGTCACCGAAGAAGTAGAGGCCAAAGTCGGGTGCGGGGCGCGGGACTTCGGCCCGTCGCACAGCGGACGGGCGGGCGGAGCGGGGGAAGAACCCGCCGTCGCGCAGCTCGCGCAACGAGCCCTCCACCGCCTCCGCGACCCGGTTCACGTCCTCCTCCGTGTGGGCGGTGGAGAGGTAGAAGCTGCGCCACTCCCATACGTACACACCGCGCAGTTGGAGGTGGTGGTAGAGCAACTCCAGGTCGGCGCGGTGCCTGAACCGGAACATCGACCCGAAGTGGGCCAGCTCCAGGGGGAATTCCTCGTCGCGGAAGAAGGTGTTGAGCCGGTCGGCGAGTGCCTGGGTGCGGGCGTTCAGTCCGCTCTGGAGCCCGGGGCCCCGCTCGGTGAGGTGGGTGAGCACCGCGCGGGCCGCCGCCATCGACAGCGGGTGCTGCATGTACGTGCCGCCGATGAACGTGGTCTCGCGCGAGGGCCCGCCGGGCTCCCCGTACCGCCAGAACCCGCCGTCCACCCCGTCGAGCAGATCCGCCCGCCCCGCCACCGCGCCGATCGGGAAGCCGGCCCCGAGCGCCTTGCCGTACGTGGCGAGGTCCGGCGCCACCCCGAAGTGCTCCTGCGCGCCGCGCGGGTGGGGGCGGAGTCCGGTCAGCATCTCGTCGAAGAGCAGCACGATGCCGCGGCGCGCGGTGAGTTCGCGCAGCGAGCGTACGAACTCCACTGGCCGCAGGCCCGGGTTGCGGCACTGCACGGGCTCGACGAGCACGGCGGCGATCGTGTCCCCGAGGGCGCCGATCGTCTCCAGCGCCTCATCGCTCCCGTACTCCAGCACGATCAGCTCCGCCACCGCGCTGGCCGGGATGCCCCGCGCCACGGGCACGGCATGCTGACCGGGACCGCCGGGGCGGCCGAGGACGGAGTCGATGTGCCCGTGGTACGAGCCCCGGAACATGACCACCTTGTCGCGCCCGGTCGCGGCGCGCGCCAGCCGGATGGCCGCGGAGTTCGCCTCCGTACCGGACGAGGCGAAGGCGACCCGCTCCATGCCGGTCAGCGAGGCGAGCAGGGCGGCGGCCTCCCCGGTGTCGGGGGACCGGGGGCCGAAGCGCAGCCCGTCGGAGAGATGGCGGCGCACGGCCTCGGTGACGGGCTCCGCCTCATGGCCGAGGAGCAGGGCGCCGAAGCCCATGGTGATGTCGGTGTACGCGTTGCCGTCCACGTCGGTGAGGCGGGAGCCGTGCGCGGAGCGGGCCGCGACCGGGTAGAGCATCTCCTTGGTGGCGTTCCGGAACCCCACGACGGCCCGGCTGTCGGCGAGCACCGAACGGTGCTGCTGGGCCAGCTCCTTGGAGGTACGGGTCCGCTCGGTGAAGCGCCGGACCAGGGAGGCGGTGTGGGCCCGCTGGGCCTCGTCGGCCCCCGGCCCGGCCATCCCGCCCGCCGCGTCGACGACGAGACGGGGGCCGTGCGCGGTCGTCCCGGCGGCGGGGCCCGAGCCTTCCGCCGGGCTGTGACCGCGGGCCGCCGCGAGCTGGTCGGTGAGCCTGCGGGACAGCTCCGCCGCTCGGGCCACGGCGTCGGCGGACGCACGCGTGGTCGCGCTCATCGGGTCTGCGCCCCGGTACGGGCGGTCAGCAGCGCGACGGCATCGGAGAGCTGGGTGAGCATCGCGGCCTGGATCTCGGCCAGTTGCCGTATCTGTTCGGACAGGGCGGCGACCTCGGCCCGGGTGGCGGCCTCGGACAGGGCGGCGACCTCGGCCCGGGTGGCGTACGCGGCCTCGTCGTCGGCGGAGGCGGGCGTGGGGGCGGCGGTCGCGGGCTCGTCGACGACGGACTCGGGCGCGGGCGGGGGCTCGGGTGCGTGGGCGGGCGCCGGCTCCACGGATATCGCGGGAGCCCTCCGCCCGGCTATCAGCGCGGCCGTCAGCCGGGGCGTGCCCGCGTCCTCCAGGATCTCCCGCATGCTGATCGCCGCGCCGAACTCGGCCTCCAACTGCCGCACCATCCCGATGAGCTGGAGCGAGTCCGCGCCGAGGCCGACGAAGGTGCGGTCGGCCGCGACCTCGTCGGGCCGGTACCCGAGATGGCGCGCGGTCAGCTCCAGCACCCTGTCCAGTACGGCCTGTTCGGTCATGCGGTCCTCCGTGGAGCGTGGGGATGGGTGAGCGGCCCTGCCGTGCGGGGCGGGCAACTCCGTGAGCGGTGTGAGCGGGGTGGCCGGCACCGGGGGTGTGTACGCGGCCGGACCCTTCCAGTGGGAGCGGCGCTGGAAGGGGTACGTGGGCAGCCGGACGCGCCGGCCGCCGCAGCCGTCGAGCAGCGCGGCCCAGTCCACCCCGGCCCCGGCGCAGTGCAGCGCGGCCACCGCACGCTCCCACTGCCGCGTGGGTACGCAGACCGCGTCCGGCAGCGACCGGCGGACCATCCCCGTCAGCACGGCCGACGGCCCCAGCTCCAGCAGCAGCGGGGATCCGGCCTGCGGGGATCCGTTCGGCGGCGAACCGTCCTGAGCCGAACCGGCCTGCGGCGAACCGTTCTGAGGGGCCCCGGCCAGCCGGTCCAGGACGGCGGCGAAGTCGGCCGTGCGGCGGGCCTGCGCGACCAGGTACGCGGCGTCCGGCCGCCACCCCGCGGGCCGGACCGTACCGTCGATGCCGTCGACGAACTCCGTGTGCAGCGGCTGCGGTTCGGCCTTGTCGGCCAGCACCCGGAACTCCTCCAGCGCCGGTTCGAGCAGCGCCGTGTGGAACGCCCGGTCCACCGCCAGCACCTCGTACGCCTCCCCCCGCGCCGCCAGCAGGACCCGTGCCGCCTCCACCGCCTCCGGAGGCCCGCCCAGCACATGGTGGGCCGCACCGTTGACCACGGCGAGCTCCAGCCCGGGTACGGCGGCCAGCAGCTCCCGCACCCGGGGCCGGGGCACGAACGCGGAGACCATCGCGCCCGGGTCCGCCCGCTCCTGCATCAGCCGCCCGCGCCCGCACACCAGCCGCATCGCGTCCTCGGTGTCCAGCGCTCCGGCCACGCACAGCGCCGCGTACGCGCCGACGCTGTGCCCGGCGACGCGGGCCGGGGTGATCCCGAGCCGCTCCCACAGCCGGGCCTGGGCGACCTGGAGGGCGAACAGGGCGGGCTGCGCGAAGTCGGTGTCCCAGCGCGCGGGGCCCTGCCCGGCGACGATCCGGTCCAGGAAGTCGTCCCGGCCCGTCTCCTGCGCGTACACCCCGGCGCAGGTCTCCAGCACCTCGGCCACCACCGGGAAGCGCGCGGCGAGTTCCGCGCCCATGCCCGGATGCCCGCCGCCCTGGCCGCTGAACAGGAACACCGGCCGCCTCGCGGCACCGACGACCCCGGTCGTGTACGCCTCGCCCGCCGGCGCCCCGGACAGGAACGCGTCGAGTCCGGCCACCGGGTCCGCGGCCGTGACGACCAGCCGGTGCGGCAGGAGCCGCCGCCCGAGCGCGGTGGTGGTCAGCAGATCGGCGCGGGAGGGGACGGAGCAGGCCCCGCCCGCCGGATGGTCCCGCTCGCCCGCCAGGTGGTCCCGCAGGGAGACGGCGTACGCCCGCAGCGCGTCCCCGTCCGCGGCCGAGAGCGGCAGCAACGTGGGCGCGGAGGTCTTCGCGGGTGCGGGGAGCACGGTCTCCGGCGCCTGTTCGAGGATCACATGAGCGTTCGTACCGCCCATGCCGATGGCGTGCACACCGGCTCGCCGCACTCCCGCCAGCGGCCAGGCCCGCTCCCGTACCGGCAGCAGGAACGGGCTGTCGTCCAGCGCCAGTGCCGGGTTGGGCCGCGAGTGGTTCACCAGAGGCGGGACCACCCCGTGGCGCAGCACCTCGACGGCCTTGATCAGCCCCGCGAGCCCCGCCGCGCTGTCCAGGTGGCCGATGGCCGGCTTCGTCGAGCCGAGCGCGCAGAACCCGGTCCGGGCGGTGTGCGC
Organism: Streptomyces sp. NPDC048142; assembly: GCF_043202835.1. Taxonomy (NCBI): domain Bacteria; kingdom Bacillati; phylum Actinomycetota; class Actinomycetes; order Kitasatosporales; family Streptomycetaceae; genus Streptomyces; species Streptomyces sp. NPDC048142. The sequence goes on along the minus strand of NZ_JBIDBC010000011.1, from coordinate 35,069 downwards.
GCGGAACGCCTCGGTCAGGGCGGCGAACTCGATCGGGTCGCCCTTCAGCGTGCCCGTGCCGTGCGCCTCCACATAGCCGATCGACGCCGCGTCCACCTCCGCCGCACGCAGCGCCCCGAGCACCGCGTCCCGCTGCCCGGCGACCCCGGGGGCGGCGAACCCCCCTTTGCCCGAGCCGTCGTTGGTGACCGCTGAGCCCAGGATCACCGCGTGCACGGTGTCGCCGTCGGCCAGCGCCCGTCGCAGCGGCTTGAGGAGGACGGCGGCGGCCCCGTTCCCCCCGACCGTGCCGTCCGCGGCCGCGTCGAACGCCCGGACCGTGCCGGTGGGGGAGAGCGTGGAACCCTTCACCGGGACCTGACCGGTGACCTGCGGCAGATGCAGGGCGGCGGAGCCCACCAGCATCAGGTCCGCGTCGCCGGCGCGCAGCGCCTGGCAGGCCAGGTGCACCGAGACCAGAGCGCTGGAACAGGCCGTGGAGACGGTCAGCGCCGGACCCGTCAGGCCGAGCCGGAACGCGGCCCGGGTGGCGGTGAAGTCGCCGTAGTTGCCGACCTGCACCTGCTTGGCGGTCATCCAGTCGCCCGAGCCGGCCTCCGCCGCCAGGTTCGCCGCCAGATAGCTGTGCAGCGAGTACAGACGATAGCCGGAACTGCCGTACACCCCGATCCGTACGGAGCCGCCGTCGCCGCCCGCGTAACCGCCCCCGCCGTCCGCGTGACGGTCCTCGCCGCCCGCGTAACCCCCGTCCTCCAGGGCGTGGAAGCAGCACTCCAGGAACAGCCGCTGCTGCGGATCGGTGAGTTCCGCCTCCCGCCCGCTCATCCCGAAGAATCCGGCGTCGAAGCCGTCCACGTCCGCCAGGAGAGCGCTCGCCCCGCCGAACCCCGGCTGCTCGTACGCCGCCGCCGGGACCCCGGCCGCGGCGAACTCGGCGCGGGTGAACCGGCGTACACGGCTCACGCCCGTCCGGATGTCGCGCCAGTACGCCTCGGGGGTGTCAGCCCCGGGAAACCTCAGCGCCGTCCCGATCACCGCGATCCGGTCGTCCCTCAACGGCTTCTTCCTTTCGCAGCCCCGTACGCCCCGTACGCCCCGCCCGCCCCCGTCCTGCCACCCTCAGCAGGAACACCACGGCGACGACGATGGCGGCGCCGTGGGACCAGCCCACCACGGCCAGCGGGGAGAACCGGTCGAGGGCCGCCGCCACAAGGATCATGCCGACGCCGAAACCGAGGTTCTCGAAAGTGGCCGAAAGACCGAAGGCGTGACCGCGCAAGGTGGCCGGAAGTGTCTGGAGATGCGAGGTGTACGCGACCTCGGTGAGGCCGTCCGCGGCCCCCGCGATCAGCGCGATCACCGCCGTCACGGCCAGCGGGAAACCGGCGAACGCCGCGATGAACGCCGCCGACATCACCACCGTGCCGTAGCCGAATCCGAGCGCCCCCACCGAGCGTCCGGTGCGCTGCGCGTACCGCTGGATCACCTGCTGGGCCCCGATGTTGCCGAGCGCCCACACACACCAGAACGCACTGACGAACACCGCGGGATTCGATGCGTCCAGCGAGGTGGAATAGATCGGCAGCGCCGCGTTGTGGGACGAGGAACCGAACGCGTCGACCCCGCGCAGGGCCACCATCAGGCCCAGGCCGGGTGCGGCGGCGAGCGCGAGGAAGGCCACGGGCCTCCACCGCCTCCCGCTCTTCCCTCCGTTCGCGGCCGGGGAGGCGTCCTGCCGCGCGGAGCCGTCCTTCGCGCCCTCGGAGCCCTTGGGGGCCGGGCTGCCCGCCCCCTTGCCGCCCGCGATCGGCAGCAGGGCCACCGTCACCGCGCAGACCACGAACGTCGTCATGTCGAGCAGGAACGCGGCGGTGTACCCGACGAAGGACACCACCACACCCGCCGAGGCGAACCCCGCCACCATGGCGAGCGAACGGCCGGTGATCGAGAGGGAGTTCGCCCAGGACCTGCGGTCCTCCCCGACCATCTCCGGGATCGAGCTGCGCAACGCCACCATGAACAGCGTCCCGCATGCCCCGATCACCACCGATACGGCCATCAGCGCCCCGGTCAGCAGACCGTCCGGCGCCAGGACGAGCACCAGCATCACGGCGCCCTGGCCGACATTCGCCCACAGCATGATGCTTTTCGCGCTGAAACGGGCGAGCAGACCGCCCACGACCAGACCGGCGACGAATCCGGAGGCGAGCCGCACCGCCATGAACAGCCCCATGGCCAGCGCCCGGCCCGTCGTCTCGTAGACGAAGAGATTGAGCGCCACCATATTCAGGAATGTGCCGTAGGAAGACACCGCGTATCCGGCGACGAGGAATCGGAAACGGCGCTCGGAGACCGCGGTGTCCCGAGCCTTCCGGGCACCGCCGTCCGCCTCGCCCGCCTTCGGCCCGTCCGCGTCGTCGATTCCAGATGTCACCGGGACATACTCGTCGAGCACGGGTGCCGGGCGGGGTGCTCCCGATTGCACAAAGGTAATCTGCATCCTTGTGAAGGACGATCAATCCCCCTCACCGGTATGTGATTGCCGTGAATCACCCTCGGACCGGTCGATACCGGAACAACCCTGCGAGGCGGCGCTCGCGGCCTATCGCCGTGCGCTGACGGAGGGCAGCCTCCCGGCCGGCACGGCGCCCCGCTGCCTGCGGTCCCTGCACCTGATGGTGGCCGACCGGAAATCGCCCGGCCACCTCATCCCCGTACCGCCGGAGACCGCCTCGTTCGCCGCCCTCGCCCCGATCGAGGCGGCGATCGTCGAGCAGCGCCGCACCCTGCGCTCCGCCCGCTCCACCCTCGCCGCCTTCGAGGGCCTCTACGCCGAGATGCACCGGCAGGAACGTCCCGCCCTCACCCGGCTCTCCGGCGAGGCCGTCATCAGCAAGGCGCTGGACGCCGGGGTCAGGGGCTGCCGCGCCGAGGTCCGCACCGCCCACCCCGGCGGCGGACGCCCGGCCCACGTCCTGGAGGAGTCGCTCCCGCGCGATCTGGGCAACCTGCGCCGCGGGATCCGGCAGCGCACCCTCTACCAGCACACCGTCCGCTCGGACCGCACCACGCTCGCCTACATCGAGCAGGTGACCGCCGAGGGCGCCGAGATCAGGACCCTGGCCGAGGTCGTGGACCGGTTCATCGTCTTCGACCGGGACCTCGCCTTCATCCCGTTCTCCGACGAACCGCACAACGCCCTGCGCGTCCAGCACCCGTCCCTGGTCCGTTTCCTGGTCCGGCACTTCGACGAGGCGTGGTCCCGCGCGGTCCCGGTCCGCCCCGAACGCGCGCCGCTGCGCACCCCCGTCGTCACCTCCGACCTCCAGCGCGCCATCCTCCAGGCCGTCGTCAACGGCGAGACGGACGCCGCCATCGCCCGCCGCATCGGCATGAGCCGCCGCAGCGTCGCCGAGCACATGCGCAAGGTCTCCGAGCAGCTGGGCAGCAACAGCCGGGCGCAGCTGGGGTATCTGGTCGCGACATCGGGCCTGCTGGACGGCTGAGCACCTGCCTGGACGGCTGAGCACCGGCTTGGACAGCTGAGAACCGGCCTGGAACGGCCGGGACGCGGCCTGGACGGCTGGGAACGCGGGCTGGACGGCTGGGAACGCGGGCGAGGAGCGCTGAGACGTACGAGGAGGGCCTGTCCGCGCGGGGACAGGCCCTCCTCGTACGTCTACGGGCGTCTACGGGCGCGGGGTCAGCCGAGACCCGGCCCCCGCACCGGAATGCTGGTGAACGTCGGAGCCGGGGCGGGCTCGGTGAAGAAGTCGTTGCCCTTGTCGTCGACGACGATGAACGCGGGGAAGTCCTCGACCTCGATGCGCCAGACCGCCTCCATGCCGAGCTCCTCGTACTCGACGACCTCGACCTTCTTGATGCAGTCCTGCGCGAGCCGGGCCGCCGGGCCGCCGATCGAGCCGAGGTAGAAGCCGCCGTGCGCGTCGCAGGCGTCGGTGACCTGCTTGCTGCGGTTGCCCTTGGCGAGCATCACCTTCGAGCCGCCCGCCGCCTGGAACTGCTCCACATAGGAGTCCATCCGGCCGGCCGTCGTCGGGCCGAAGGAGCCGGAGGCGTACCCCTCGGGCGTCTTCGCCGGACCCGCGTAGTACACCGGGTGGTCCTTCAGGTACTGCGGCATCTCCTCGCCCGCGTCAAGGCGTTCCTTGATCTTGGCGTGGGCGATGTCACGGGCCACGACCAGCGGGCCGGTCAGCGACAGGCGGGTCTTGACCGGGTACTTGGTCAGCTCGGCCAGCACCTCGTCCATCGGCCGGTTCAGGTCGATCTCCACGACGTCCCCGCCGGCCTCGTCGAGGTGCTCGTCGGTGGTGTCGGGGAGGAAGCGCGCCGGGTCCTTCTCCAGCTGCTCCAGGAAGACACCCTCGGCGGTGATCTTCGCGGTGGCCTGGCGGTCCGCCGAGCAGGACACGGCGATGGCGACGGGCAGCGAGGCCCCGTGCCGGGGCAGGCGCACCACACGTACGTCGTGGCAGAAGTACTTGCCGCCGAACTGCGCGCCGATCCCGATCTTCTGCGTCAGCTCGAAGACCTTCTCCTCCAGCTCCTTGTCCCGGAAGCCGTGCCCGGTGGGGGAGCCCTCGGCGGGCAGCTCGTCCAGGTAGTGCGCGGAGGCGTACTTGGCGGTCTTCAGCGCGAACTCCGCCGACGTGCCGCCGACCACGATCGCCAGGTGGTACGGCGGGCAGGCCGCGGTCCCCAGCGAACGGATCTTCTCCTCCAGGAACTTCATCATGGAGGCCTCGTTCAGGACGGCCTTCGTCTCCTGGTACAGGAACGACTTGTTGGCCGAGCCGCCGCCCTTCGCCATGAAGAGGAACTTGTACGCGCCGCCGTCGGTGGCGTACAGCTCGATCTGGGCCGGGAGGTTGGAGCCGGTGTTCTTCTCGTCCCACATGGTCAGCGGGGCCATCTGCGAATAGCGCAGGTTGAGTTCGGTGTACGCGTCGTAGATCCCGTGCGACAGGGCCTCCTCGTCACCGCCCTCGGTCAGCACGTTCTGCCCGCGCTTGCCCATGACGATCGCCGTACCGGTGTCCTGGCACATCGGCAGGACGCCCGCGGCGGCGATGTTCGCGTTCTTCAGGAGGTCCAGCGCCACGAACTTGTCGTTGGAGGACGCCTCCGGGTCGTCGACGATCCGCCGCAGCTGCGCCAGGTGGGCCGGGCGCAGGTAGTGCGAGATGTCGTGCATCGCCTCGGCGGCCAGCGCGCGCAGCGCCGCCGGGTCGACCTTGAGGAACGTACGGCCGTCGGCCTCGAAGGTGGAGACACCCTCGGCGGTCACCAGACGGTACGGCGTGGTGTCCTCCCCCAGGGGGAGCAGATCGGAGTACGCAAACTCTGCCATGACGGCCATTCCTCACTCGGCGACAGCGGCTGGCCTCCCTCGGGCAGCGCATCCACCAGGGTAGAGCGCCGCCTTCCGGAGGATCCTGTGAGGTTAGGCTCACCTGGATGTTCCGCCGGGGGGCGGGGCTCGCGGGCCGGGGCACGCCGGTTGGAGGGGTAGTCGCGATCTATCGCGTTTGGGTACGCTGGTTCGGTGGACCTAGAGAAGCAGCCCCAGCAGCGTGTCGCGCCGGCCGTCCCGCCGCCCGCCGAAGTCCTGGACGCCGACGGCATCCGCGCCTCCGACGCCGACCGTGACCGGATCGCGGACATCCTGCGGGAGGCGATGGCCGAGGGCCGTCTGACGGCGGACGAGCACGCGGAGCGGATCGACCTGGTCTACCGGGCCAAGACCGTCGGCGAACTCCAGCCGCTGGTCCGGGACCTGCCCGCGTCCGCCCGCTCCACTGCCCCGCGCCAGGACCCGCAGCCGTACGCCTACGGCCCCGAAGCCCCGGACGGCCCTGCGGACAATCTCGTCGCGGTCTTCAGCAGCGCCACCCGCAAGGGGCGTTGGCGGGTCGGCGGCCGGACGAACGCCTTCGCGCTCTTCGGCAGCGTGGAGATCGATCTGACCGAAGCGCTTTTCGGCCAACGCTTCACCGTCATCAATGCGACGTCCATCTTCGGCAGCGTCGACATCCGGGTGCCGGAGAACATTTCCCTGCGCGGCAACGGTACGGGCGTCTTCGGCACCTTCGAGGTGCGGACGCTCGAATCGGCGGACCCGGAAGCGCCGGTCGTCGTGGTGAACGGCTATTCCGTGTTCGGGACCGTGGAAGCCAGGCCGAAGCGGGGCAAGTTCATCGCGGACCTTCAGCAGCGGCTGCGCAAACATCTCGGTCACTGAAACAGCCACGGAATACGGCAGGGCGGACGGCCTCCGGCAACCGGTAATCGGCCAGAATGCCGCGGGGGCGCATTACGGCGTGTCGCGCGCCGGTGCCACGCAGTGCATAGGCGTACGTACAGCGGGTAGGGAGTGCTGCATCGTCTCTCGCTCGCGAAGCCGTAGCCGTCGTCAGGAGTAGACCGTGCTGCAACCGCCGCATCAGCCTCTGCAGGTCGCCGCCGTTCCGGCCCAGCGGACCCCCGCTCGGGAGGACGATGCGGGCCCCTGGCATTCCGAGGCGGCCTGCCGCCGTGACGAGGCGGGCCTGTTCTTCGCCCCGTCGAAGGAACCGACCGCCGCCCGGCTGGCCCGCGAGGAGGCCGCCAAGCGGGTCTGCGCCCGGTGTCCGGTGATGGTGGAGTGCCGGGAGCACGCACTGATGCAGCCCGAGCCGTACGGGGTGTGGGGCGGGCTCACCGCAGCCGAGCGCCGGGTGGCGCTGGCGCGGCGACGACGGCGGGACATCGAGCTCACGGCCGCGACGACGGCCGAGCACATAGCAGCGGCGGGCTGACCGCACACGCACACACGCATGGGGAGCACGCACATGCGCGCATGCGGGGAGCATACGCACATGGGCATGGGCATGGGCATGAGGAAGGGGCGCGGGGAGCGATGATCCGCTCCCCGAGCCCCCGTCTCTTCTTCCTTCGTTTCTGGCTGCCGGCTACTTCGCGCGGTCGAAGTCGATGGCGCTGTAGGCGCGCAGCTTCGACAGCCGGTGGGTCGAGGAGATCGTCCGGATCGTGCCGGACTTCGAACGCATCACGATCGACTCGGTGGTCGCCTCCTCCGCGCGGTACCGCACACCGCGCATCAGCTCACCGTCGGTGATCCCCGTCGCCACGAAGAACACGTTGTCGCCGCTGACCAGGTCGTCGGTCGACAGCACCCGGTCCAGATCGTGGCCCGCGTCCAGCGCCCGCTGCCGCTCCGCCTCGTCCTTGGGCCAGAGCTTGCCCTGGATGACGCCGCCGAGGCACTTTATGGCGCACGCCGAGATGATGCCCTCGGGCGTCCCGCCGATGCCCATCAGCATGTCGATGCCGGTGCCCTCGCGGGCCGCCATGATCGAGCCCGCGACGTCGCCGTCGGAGATGAACTTGATCCGCGCGCCGGTCTCCCGGATCTCCCTGACGATGCCCTCGTGCCGGGGGCGGTCGAGGATGACGACGGTGACGTCCTCGGGCATGGAGTTCTTCGCCCGTGCCACGCGCCGGATGTTCACCGACACGGGCGCGTTGATGTCGACGAAGTCCGCCGCCTCGGGGCCCGTGACCAGCTTGTCCATGTAGAAGACCGCGGACGGGTCGAACATCGCACCGCGGTCGGCCGCCGCCAGCACGGCGATGGCGTTCGGCATGCCCTTGGCGTTGAGCGTGGTGCCGTCGATCGGGTCGACCGCGATGTCGACCTCGGCGCCGGTGCCGTCGCCGACCCGTTCGCCGTTGAACAGCATGGGGGCTTCGTCCTTCTCGCCCTCGCCGATGACGACGACGCCGTTCATCGAGACGGTCGAGACGAGGGTCCGCATGGCCTTCACGGCGGCGCCGTCGGCGCCGATCTTGTCGCCGCGGCCCACCCAGCGCCCGGCTGCCATGGCGGCGGCCTCGGTGACCCGGACCAACTCCAGGGCCAGGTTGCGGTCGGGGGCCTCCGGGGAGACCTCCAGTTGGGACGGCAGATGATGCTCGGACATCGGAGCGCACCTTTCTGTACGGCGACGACCGGATATGAGGGTGCTGTGACTCTATCGGTAGGTCGATAAAATGAGCAGGGCGGGTCACGCATGAGCACCCCTGGTGTCCCGGCCGTGACCGGCACCCTGCGGCCGGGCGTGGCGGGCCGCGTGCCACCATGGATCCCGTGGCAAGCAAGCGAGGCAAGCAGACAGTCCGGGACATGATCCTGTCGACCTTGGTGATCGCCGCCTGCGCGGGCGTCATCTACCTCTTCATCCCGAAGGACGAGCACGCCGATCCGCTCAAGGCGGTCGACTTCACCGTGGAACTGGCGACGGTGCGGACCGCCGCCCCCTACCCGGTGGCCGCTCCGGAGGGCCTGCCGGAGAAGTGGAAGGCGACCTCCGTCAGCTACGACGACGCCGCGGGCGACGCCTGGCACCTGGGCTTCCTCGATCCGGACCGCAGGTACGTCGCGGTCGAGCAGTCCACCGCCGCCGTGGGTACGTACGTCTCCGAGGTCAGCCGGAAGGCGAAGGACACCGGGCGGACCGAGACGGTGGCGGGCCGGGAGTGGCAGTACTGGGAGGGCGCGAAGTACAACGCGCTCGTCCTGCCGGGGGAGGGCCACACCACGGTGGTGACCGGCTCGGCGTCGAAGGAGAGCCTGGTCGAGATGGCCGCCGCGCTGAAGTCGACGCCGCCCGCGCCGCCGGCTTCCTGACGCGCGGCGCGCGACCGGCGGACCCGCTTACGCGAAGGGGCCCGGAACCCAAGCACGTGCTTGGGTTCCGGGCCCCTTCGCGTAAGCGGGAGCCGGCCGGAAGCCGCCTGCCCCGGCTCGGCTGCCCGCCTCGGCTCAGACGGTCGTGACGACCTCGTCGAAGGAGAGGCGCGGGCTGCGCGGGAACCAGGCGTCCTCGCCCGGCTTGCCGATGTTGACGACCATCAGCGGGGTGTGGTCGCCGTCCAGGAACTCCTTCTCGATGCCAGCGGCGTCGTAGCCGGTCATCGGGCCGGCGGCCAGGCCGGCGGCGCGGACGCCGATGATGAAGTAGGCGGCCTGAAGCGCGGCGTTGAGGCCGGCGGCCGACTCGCGGGCCGGGCGCTCCGAGAAGAACACGTCCTTGGCCTGCGGGAAGTGCGGGAACAGCGCCGGGAGCTCCTCGTGGAACTCGTTGTCGGCGGCCAGGATCGCGACCAGCGGGGCCGTGGCGGTCTTCGGGCGGTTGCCCTCGGCCATGTGCTGCACGAGGCGCTCGCGACCCTCGGCGGAGCGGACCAGGACGACGCGCAGCGGCGACTGGTTGAAGGCGGTCGGGCCGAACTTGACCAGGTCGTAGATCGCCTGGACCTGCTCGTCGGTCACCGGCTCGTCGGTGAAGGTGTTGGCGGTGCGGGCCTCGCGGAAGAGGAGGTCCTGGGCGGCGGGGTCGAGAACGAGGGACATCTGGTACAAACCTTCCGGGCGAACACGGTGGGACAGGTCCCGAACGTACGCCAGAAATAGGTTAACTTTCAACTAAAGCTGTTCGTGAGTGACCCTTTGCACAGCGCATCGGGTTCGTGCGGGGGTCCCGGCCGGTACGGGAAGGAACCTGCGGGCGCCGCTCGGTGACGGGCCCAGGGCCTCCGGGCGCCGCGCGGCGACAGGCCAAAGGCCCTCCGGGCGCCGCGCGGTGTGACGGGCCCAGGGCCTCCGGGCGCCAACGCCAACGGGCCCCCGCGGGTGCTGGCCGACTCGGCTCGGCTCTGGTGTCAGGCCCTGGCGTCCAGCCCTGGCCTTCAGCCCTCGTCGCCGTCCTGCGGGCGGGCCAGGGCCGCGTCCAGCCGGGCGCGGGCGCCCTCCAGCCAGTGCCGGCAGATCTTCGCCAGCTCCTCGCCCCGCTCCCACAGAGCCAGCGACTCCTCCAGCGTCGTGCCGCCCGCCTCCAGCCGGCGCACGACCTCGATCAGCTCGTCCCGCGCCTGCTCGTACCCGAGCGTGCTCGTGGCGGCAGCCACCGCCGCCGTCCCGTCGTCGTCCGTCATGCGATCCACCCTAGGTGTGTTGTTCGGGCTTGTTGTTCAGGTCATGCCGGGCTCGCGGGCCCCGGCACGCGCTCACGAAACCCTCGGCTTCGCCCGAGCGGGGGAGGCCCCACCAGCGCTGACTCGGTCCTCCGCCTCGCAGCTGCACGCACCGGACCCCGCTGCCGGCCCCGCGCCCCGGCCTCACCCGTCCACCCGCACCGTGAACTCGCCCTCCGACACCCGCGCCCGCAGCGGCTCGCCGGGAGCCCCGGCCTCGTCGGGGGAGCGCACCACATGGCCGTCGGGCCGCTGGAGCACCGCGTACCCCCGCTCCAGGGTCGCGGCGGGCGACAGCGAGACGACCCGGGCGCGTGTGTGCGACAGCTCCGAATCGGCCCGGTCCAGCAGATGGCCCAGCACCCGCCGGCTGCGCCCGAGCAGCGCGTCCACCTCGGCCTCGCGCTCGTCCACCAGCCGCTGGGGCCGCTCCATCGCGGGGCGGCCCAGCGCGTGCGCGAGCCCCCGCTCCTCACGGTCCAGCAGCCCCCGTACGGTCCGCAGCGCCCGGTCCCGCAACTGCTGCACCCGCTCCAGCTCCTCGCCGACGTCGGGGACGACCTTCTTGGCCGCGTCGGTGGGCGTGGAGGCACGCAGATCGGCGACCAGGTCCAGCAGCGGCGAGTCGGGCTCGTGACCGATCGCGGAGACCACCGGCGTACGGCAGGCGGCCACGGTCCGGATCAGCTGCTCGTCGGAGAACGGCAGCAGATCCTCGACGCTGCCGCCGCCCCGGGCCACCACGATCACGTCGACCTCGTCGAGCGCGTCCAGCTCCTCGACCGCCTGCACCACCTGGGCGACCGCGTTCACCCCCTGCACGGCGGTGTTGCGGACCTCGAAGCGCACGGCGGGCCAGCGACGGCGGGCGTTCTCCAGGACATCGCGCTCGGCGGCGGAGGCGCGCCCGCAGACCAGCCCGATGAGCTGCGGGAGAAAGGGCAGCGGCTTCTTGCGGTCCAGGGCGAAGAGCCCCTCGGCGGCGAGCGACTTCTTGAGCTGCTCCAGCCGTACGAGCAGCTCGCCGATCCCGACCGGCCGTATGTCCGTAGCCCGCAGCGACAGCTGCCCCCGGGGCGCGTACCACTCGGGCTTGGCCAGCACGACGACGCGCGCGCCCTCCGTCACCACATCGGCGATCCGGTCGAATACCTGCCGGAAACAGGTCACGCTCACCGAGACGTCGTGGGACGGGTCACGCAGCGTCAGGAAGACGACGCCGGCCCCCGGCCGCCGTGACAGCTGGGTGATCTGCCCCTCGACCCAGATGGCGCCGAGCCGGTCGATCCACCCGCCGATGAGCCGGGACACCTCACCGACGGGCAGTGGCGCTTCCGCGGACGTGTTGAGAGCCATACGGGCGAGCGTATCGGCAGCCACCGACAGACCCCCGCCCCCGCGCGCCGCCCGGACGACCCGGGACGACTCGGGGTGGCCCAGGACCGCCCGGGGGCACGCCCCCGGCTCACCGCGCGCGACCGTACGCCCCCCGGCTTACTGCGCGCGACCGTACGGACCCCGGAACTCACGCCTCCACGCCACCCCGTACGGACCCCGGAAACACCCCTCCACGCCACCCCGTACGGACCCGCCACCCCGTACGGACCCGGAAACTCACCCCTGCACACCGCCCCGGCGGCCCGTCCCCTGGACCACCAGCACCACGAGCCCCACCCCGAGCCAGCAGAGGCCCACCACCTGGGAGGACGTCGTCGCCTCCACGATGACCGCGACCAGCGCTCCCGCGCCGACCACCGGGACGAGGATGTGCCGCCACCACACCGGAGGCCCCGCCATCCGGCGTACGGCGAACCAGCCGACCACCGACGCGTGCAGCAGGATGAACGCCGTCAGGGCCCCGATGTCCACCACGGAGACCAGATGGTCGAGGCCGTCGTCGCGCCGGGCCGCCCACACGGCGGCCACCAGCGTCACGGCCGCCGCGCACAGGATCGCCACCCTCGGCACCCCCGACTTCGGGTCGACCTTCGAGAGGAACGGCGGCAGACGCCGTTCCCGGGCCATCGCGAAGACGAGCCGCCCGGCGGCGGCCTGCCCCGCCAGCGCGGCGAAGGCGGCGCCGATCGCCTTGCTGACCGCAACCAGATCGTGCAGCCAGGTTCCCACCGAGGCGTCCACCGCGTCGTAGAACGCCGACCCCTGCGCCGCAGGGTCGGCCGCCAGCTCCGCCGAGCTCACCGGCTCCAGCAGCGCCGCCAGGTACGACTGCGCGACGAACAGGACACCGGCCAGTACCAGGCAGAACAGCACCGCCCGCGCCACTTTCTGCGAGCCGCCCGTCACCTCCTCGGCGAACGAAGCGATGGCGTCGAATCCCAGATAGGAGAGCACGGCGATCGACACGGCCCCCAGCACCGCCGACATGGAGAATCCGGTGTCCCCCGTCAGCGGCGTCAGCCAGCCGCGCTGCGCCCCGTCCCGTACGAGGACGACCACGGCCGAGACGACGAAGACCAGCAGCACCGCGATCTCCATGGCCAGCACCGCGAAGCCGACCCGGGCGGCCGCCCGTACGCCCCACAGGTTGAGCAGAGTGGTCACGAGCACCGCGATCGCGGTCCATACCCACCGGGAGACCTCCGGGACCAGCGCGTTCATCGCGATCCCGGAGAAGAGGTAGGCGACGGCCGGGATCAGGAGGTAGTCGAGCATCGCCATCCACCCGGCGATGAACCCCGGCCCTTCCCCGAGCCCCTTGCGCGCATACGTGAAGACCGAACCGGCGAAGGGGGCGACCCGCACCATCTGGGCGTAACTGAAGGCGGTGAACGCCATCACCACGGTGGCCACGACGTAGACGAGCGCGACCGCGCCGCCGGACTTGGCGTCGAGGGTGCCGAACACGCCGACGGGTGCCATCGGAGCGATGAAGAGCAGCCCGTAGACCACCAGATCCCGGAACCCCAGCGTCCGCCGCAGCCTGCCCTGCTCCGCGCTACTGCCCGAACCCTTGCCCGAAGGATTGCCCGGACCGATCTCGGAACCATCGCCCGGACCGCTCCCCGAACCACTGCCCGAAGCCTTGCCCGAACCACTGCCCGGACCGCTCTCCGACACCGACACCATCACCCCTCCACCACCGTCCGTGACTCATCGCACGCGCACCGCGACCAGTCTCCCGACCCGGCCGTCCTCGCGCCTGTTCGGCACGGCCTTACGATGGGACGCATGACTGCTACGCCCAGCCCGTCACCCGCCGCCGCCCCGAGCGGAGGCGCTTCGCGCCGCAGTAACACCCGCCGTGTCCTGCTCGCCGCACCCCGTGGCTACTGCGCGGGCGTGGACCGTGCCGTGATCGCCGTCGAGAAGGCCCTGGAGCAGTACGGGGCCCCGATCTACGTCCGCCACGAGATCGTGCACAACAAGTACGTCGTGCAGACCCTGGAGAAGAAGGGTGCGATCTTCGTGGACGTCACCGCGGAGGTGCCCGAGGGCTCCATCGTGATGTTCTCCGCGCACGGAGTCGCGCCCACCGTCCACGCGGAGGCCGCCGAGCGCAGGCTCGCCACGATCGACGCGACCTGCCCGCTGGTCACCAAGGTCCACAAGGAAGCCGTCCGGTACGCCAAGGAGGACTACGACATCCTCCTGATCGGCCATGAGGGGCACGAGGAGGTCATCGGCACCTCCGGCGAGGCCCCCGACCACATCACCCTGGTCGACGGCCCCGAGGACGTCGCGAACGTCGAGGTCCGCGACGAGTCGAAGGTCGTCTGGCTCTCCCAGACCACCCTGTCCGTCGACGAGACGATGGAAACGGTCGACGCCATCAAGGCGAAGTTCCCCAACCTTCTCTCGCCGCCCAGCGACGACATCTGCTATGCCACGCAGAACCGTCAGATCGCGGTGAAGAAGCTCGCCGAGGACGCCGAGCTGGTCATCGTGGTCGGCTCCAAGAACTCCTCGAACTCCATTCGCATGGTCGAGGTCGCCCTGGACGCCGGAGCCCCCGCCGCCCATCTGGTCGACTTCGCGAGCGAGATCGACGAGGCCTGGCTGGAGGGCGTGACCACGGTCGGCCTGACCTCGGGCGCCTCCGTCCCCGACGTCCTGGTCGACGGCGTCCTGGAATGGCTCGGAGAGCGGGGTTACGCGGACGTGGAGACGGTGAAGACGGCCGACGAGTCGATCACCTTCTCCCTGCCCAAGGAACTGCGCCGCGACCTGCGCGCCGAGGCCGCCGCACTTTCCGCCGAGTAGCCGCGCAAGGGGCCCCGCCTGCCCGTACCGTGGGTCCCATGGAGATCTTCGGCGTGGACATCGGCGGGTCCGGGATCAAGGGTGCTCCCGTGGACCTGGACCGCGGAGACCTGGCGCAGGAGCGCCACAAAGTGCTGACACCGCATCCGGCCACGCCCAAGGGCGTGGCCGATTGCGTGGCCGAGGTCGTCGGCCACTTCGACTGGTCGGGCCCGATCGGCGTCACGTTTCCGGGAGTCGTCACGGACGGGGTCACCCGTACCGCCGCCAATGTCGACAAAGGCTGGATCGACGTGGACGCCCGCACCCTGCTGGGCGAACGGATCGGTCAGCCCGTCACCATCCTGAACGACGCGGACGCGGCCGGGGTCGCCGAGATGACCTTCGGCGCGGGCAGGGGGCGCGCGGGCACGGTCATCGTGCTGACGTTCGGCACGGGCATCGGCAGCGCGGTCTTCACCGATGGCCGGCTCGTCCCCAACACCGAGCTGGGCCACCTGGAGCTGCACGGCCACGACGCGGAGAAGCACGCCTCCACGAAGGCCAAGGAGGACGAGGACCTCAGCTGGCAGCACTGGGCGCACCGGGTCCAGAAGTACCTGCTGCACGTGGAGATGCTGTTCTCGCCCGAGCTGTTCATCATCGGCGGCGGCGTGAGCCGCAAGGCGGAGAAGTTCCTGCCGCTGATCGAGAAGGTCCGGGCCGAGATGGTCCCGGCCCAGCTCCAGAACAACGCGGGCATCGTGGGAGCGGCGATGGCGGCGGCGGGTACGGGACATGGCAAGGGCTGAGCGGGCAGGCACGGGGCAAGGCGAGGTAGGGCAAGGGCTGAGCGGGGCAGACAGGCTCAGTGCCAAGGCCAGGGCCAAGGGCTGAGCGGGGCAAACAGGCGGGCTCAGGGGCGCTGAGGGCGGCGGGCGGCCGAGCCTGCCCCGCCCGCCCCGGCCCGTACGGACTTCCCGGCTGCGGCTGCGGCGGAGGCCCGGGGCGCCCGTCCGGGGGCGGCGTCACGCCCCTGGGCCAGGACGTACCGCCGCCGGGCCCGCATCTGCCGCACCTTGCGTACGGAGGCGATGAGTCCCGCGACCAGCGTCCCGCCGTACAGCCAGCCGGCGTGCACGGCGAGGGCGGTGACCAGCCCCATGATCTGCCCGCCGAAACCTTCGGACCCCCCGGAGATCGGGAACACCCCGACGGCGAAGGCGATGGGCACGCTGATCGGCGCGGTGACCAGGTCGGCGGGACGGACCCAGAGGGCGGTCAGAGCGCTGACGGGCAGGAAGAGCAACCCGTAGACCAGCTCCGAACTGTCGAACAGCAGCCGGTCGACACAGGCGAGCACGAACATGGTGAGGGCGGCGAACAGCCCGGCCCCGATCCCGGTGAGCCGGGGGTTGGGGAACCGTCGCAGCGCGAGGACCACGGGCGGCACACTGCGCACCCGTACCCGGTACACGGCGGAACTCTCACCAGGGGAACCACCCGGCGCGGGCGGGGCGGGCGCGGCCTGCGGGGGCTGCCTGCGCTGCGGGGGACGTGTCCTGTGCTGCTCCACCTGCACAACGTAGGTCGCGGGGGGCGGGGAATCAGGCGTTGGACACGCGCTTTGGCCGACCTTGGGGTTGCGTTCGATGTCACACGGCCGAAAGCCGCACTGTTCGGACCGGCGGGAGGGGCCCGGGGCGGCCGGCGGAAGGTGCCTGGGGTGCCGCGCGGTTCGGACTGCCGGGAGGGGCCCGGGTGCCGCACGGTCCGGACCGGCGGGAGGGGCCCGTAAACCGCACTGTCCAGGCCCACCAGGCAGGCCCGTAAACTGGAGAATCGGTCCACTCCGGGACCCGGCCGAACAGCCGAGCCGGACCCGGACGCCCCTGACCCCCTCCTCACTCCAGGAAGTCGCCAAAGTGTCGCTCACGATCGGAATCGTCGGTCTGCCGAATGTCGGCAAGTCGACCCTGTTCAACGCCCTGACCAAGAACGACGTGCTGGCGGCCAACTACCCGTTCGCCACGATCGAGCCGAACGTCGGCGTGGTCGGCGTCCCGGACCCGCGCCTGAACAAGCTCGCGGAGATCTTCGGCTCCCAGCGGCTCCTCCCGGCAACAGTGGACTTCGTCGACATCGCCGGTATCGTCCGGGGCGCCTCGGAGGGCGAGGGCCTGGGCAACAAGTTCCTCGCGAACATCCGCGAGTCCGACGCGATCTGCCAGGTCATCCGCGCCTTCAAGGACGAGAACGTCGTCCATGTCGACGGCAAGGTCTCGCCGAAGGACGACATCGAGACGATCAACACCGAGCTGATCCTCGCCGACCTCCAGTCCGTCGAGAAGGCCGTCCCGCGCCTGACGAAGGAGTCCCGCCTCCAGAAGGAGAAGGTCGCGGTCCTCGCCGCGGTCGAGGAGGCCCAGAAGATCCTGGAGTCCGGCCAGACCCTGTTCGCCGCGGGCATCACGGCGGCCACCGAGAGGGGCCGGCTCCTCCACGAGCTGCACCTGCTCACGGTCAAGCCGTTCCTGTACGTCTTCAACGTCGACGAGGACGAGCTGGTCGACGAGGACTTCAAGAACGAGCAGCGCGCCCTGGTCGCCCCCGCCGAGGCGATCTTCCTGAACGCCAAGATCGAGTCCGAGCTGATCGAGCTCGACGACGACGAAGCCCTCGAACTGCTCCAGTCCATGGGCCAGGAAGAGCCCGGCCTCGCCACCCTCGGCCGCGTCGGCTTCGAGACCCTGGGCCTTCAGACCTACCTCACGGCAGGCCCGAAGGAAGCCCGTGCCTGGACCATCAAGAAGGGCGCCACGGCTCCGGAGGCGGCCGGTGTGATCCACACCGACTTCCAGAAGGGCTTCATCAAGGCGGAGATCGTCTCGTTCGGCGACCTGGTGGAGACCGGCTCGGTCGCCGAGGCCCGCGCCAAGGGCAAGGCCCGCATGGAGGGCAAGGACTACGTCATGCAGGACGGGGACGTGGTGGAGTTCCGGTTCAACAACTGAACTCCCCCACGTCGCTGATGTGGTGGAGTTCAGCCAAAAAGTACAAGTGAGTGATGAGGCTGGGATGACCTCGTTCCGGCCTCATCACTCATGCCCGCCATCTTTGATGGTGCACGAAGGGCCCAAGCCGTCCTCCTGGGGTCTGCGTCACTGCAGCGGCGGGGCGCCTGCCGGGAGCGTCGACTACGAGCGGCTGGTGCGCCTCGCCATCAGCACGAGCTGTGACGCGGACTCATCCCGCCAGTCCCGCCGGCCCACGCTTCTCGTAGCATATGAGAAGTTCAAACGCGCGGTCGTGACTGGGGGCAGGGATGAGCAAGAGCGGGCAGGCAATGCCGCTGGAAGTCCGGCATGTTCGTGATGCGTTGAAGCGTGAGTTCGATCCGCTGATCTCGCTCGCTGACTACGAGAAACGTCAGCCATTGGAACGTGAGAATGCCTTCAACTCACGTGCGTTGTCCGCCAGGGCGGCTCGCATGCTCACGGACTGCACGTCCGAGGAAGCAGCCGAGTCGGTGATCGACGGCCGGGACGACTTCGGTATCGACGCCGTCGCCTTCTCCGCCTCCGCTCCTGAACTGTGGCTGATCCAGGCCAAATGGAGCGACAAAGGCAAGGCCGGCTTCGACACGAGTGCCGCACACAAGCTGGTGCACGGCCTGAAGAAGCTCGACAACAGGGACTTCGATCAGTTCAACGAAAGGTTCCGCCGTCTCGCTGACCGTGTGCGGTCAGTGCTTGACGTGCCTACCTGCAAGGTGGTCCTCGTCATCGCTGTCATGGGCGAAGGACACCTGTCTACGGAGACCGAGGCCATACTCGTCGAAGCGGCTGAGGAGTTCGGCGGCTACACGCGCTCCATCGAGCACCGAGTGTTGAACCAGACGGACTTCCACCGTGCCGTCCGCGAGGACCTCACCCCCGAGCCGATCACCCTCACCGCCACCATGACGCAGGGCTGGCATTCCCGGGAAACCCCATTTCAGGCATATTCGGGGCTGGTGGCGGCCGACGAACTCGCTCAGTGGTACGCCGACAATGGGGAGCGGTTGTATGACCGAAACGTCCGCAGATCGCTGGGCCTGACCGGAGTTAACCAGACGCTCGTCGAGAGTCTGATTCGGGATCCGCAGGGCTTCTGGTACCGCCATAACGGCATCACGGTTCAGTGCGACAGGATCGAGCCGCACTTCTTCGCGAAGCAGAAACCCAGTGAGCCGGTGAAGCTGGTCCTCGAAAACGCAAGCGTCGTCAACGGTGCGCAGACCGTCAGTTCTGCCCACCGGGCGTTCCAGCAGAACGAAGAAGCGGTGGGAGAGGCGTACGTCACCGTCCGGATCATCTCAGTTTCCGGTGCCCCGGAGGGGTTCGCGGGCGAGATCACCGAGGCGACCAACACGCAGAACCACATGGAGCGGTCGGACTTCATCGCGATCAAGCCAGTACAGAGTCTGATCCGTGAGGACTTCCGACTCTCTCTTGATAAGGACTACGTATTCAAGCGCGGTGAGATCGAGCCGTCGCCGGCGTTCGGATGCTCGGTCCGCGAGGCCGCCACCGCCCTCGCCTGCGCTCACCCGGACCCGGCCCTGGCGGTCCGGGTGAAGGGCTCAGCCGACGCGCTCTGGGAGGACGGTCCTGGAGGCATCTACACCCGGCTGTTCGGGCGACGGCCGAGCGCTTATCAGATCTGGCGTAGCGTCCTACTTATGCGGCGGGTGCGGGAGTCCTTGCACGAGGTCCGCTCCACGCTCACCGGACGGGCGGGTTCGATCGCTGACAGTGGTGCTCTGCTGGTGGCGCACATGGTCGCCCAGCAGGTCGGCTCAGAGGGGATCGACGAACCAGACTCAGGTTGGGAGTCCTCCCTGGAGGACGTACCGGCGCGGGTCGGCGCAACGCTTGCCCAGCTTATTCCGCTGGTGAACCACCTTTTTGGCGGCGGAAGTTACATCACCAGCACATTCGCCAGCGAGGAACGCTCCCGAAAACTGGTCGCCGCCGTCCTTAAAGCCCTCTCTGACGGTACGGATGCCGGAGACCTCGCTGCGTACCAGCAGCGGGACGACTCGAAGCCGCCTAGGCGCCCCAATACCGTGACCCTGCTTATTGACCATGACCGTATTCCAGCCGGTACCAGGCTGATGTACCACCCCAGCGCGACGGAGGAGCAGGCCATCGGGGACTGGCTGAACGCTGACCCGCGCCGGGCCTACGCGACCTGGGTCAACGACCGGCGCAAGCCGTTGCTCTGGGAGGCTGACGGGAGCCGTTACTCGCCAAGCGGCCTGGTCACCCATATCTGGCAGCAGGCCGAGTGGCGCGAGGCGTGGAGCGCGGTTCAGGGGCCAAAACAGTGGGGTGTGCTGGGCGAGGATGGAACGCTTGTTGACCTTGCAGAGCAGCTCTGGCAGCAGCTCCTGACGGAGTCCTTGCCTGAGGAGGAGCATTTCGAGTCGCTCCAGTAAGTGCAGCTTGCGGTAACGCCCGACACAGTGACGCGATCGGCGAACTAGCTCCGCCTCGGCCTCCTCTCGCTTCCACATCCGGTGGGCGAGGCGCTAGCGAGGAGCGCGCGGCGCTCTGCGCGCGCATCGGTGACTTCGATACGCAAAGTGCACGGCCTCAACGTGAATCGGAAGTCGAAGTCCCGTCCGACGACGCGTGAGCTGATCCGGGCGGCCGAACCCCCCTGTCCCTGATGCCGAACTTCTCCAGGATGTTTCAGGCCCCTTCTGCGAACCGAGGCCGAGCCGTGTGCCGCGAGATGCGCGGCATCGTCTCGCCTGGTGAACGACGGAGCAGCTTCATGTCGCGGCCCTCGACCCAGGCGTTCCAGGACTTGATGTAGTAGAGCAGGTGCTCCCGCGAGTCGTCGCGCCTGCGGTGGGTCTTGCCGGCCGCCAGGTTCAGCAGCGTATTGCGCAGAGTCAGCCGCGGGTCACCGATTCGCAGCCCCGCACCGGTGACCAGGGCCTCGTGCCAGGGGAGCTGATCGAGCTCGGGACGGGCGTCGGTGGTCGCGTACCAGCCGACCGCGGCGGCCGTCACGGTGATGCGGAAAGCCTTGTTCATCGGGATCGCCGCCCGGACAGCGTCCCGCATACCGGGGTGCTGGTCGAGGACGGTGAGCAGCAGATCGTTACTGACGGCGGCGCTCTGCCCGCTCCACGCGGAGTCCGGGGCGGTCAGATAGAGATGCAGTCCGCGCAGGGCTGCCGCCAGGTGGGTACTGTGCTCCTCGCCCGCGAGGGCCAGCGCGTCGCGCCCGCTGCGCTTGCGGCCGGTGTCCATCACGGTGAACGCGGACTGCGCCACCCCGCGTGTCACCACGCACTGCACGGGGACGCCCGCCTTCGCCACCGCCTCCAACCGGTGCTGGCCATCGATCAGTGCGCCGTGGTCGTCGAAGGCGATGCCCTGGTGGGTGAGCTGCCACTCGCCGCGCTCGATCTGGTGGGTGAGCTGCTGGACGAACGCTTTGCTCAGCGGGCGGTTCTTGGTGTTGAGAAGCAGCCAGTCGCGGGCCAGCTCGGGCGTGATCACTTCTACGTTGCTCTGCATGACGTCCCCTCCATTGCTATCACCGGCAGCACTCGTCGATAGCAACGATGACAGCATCGCCTGAAAGCATTGTCAAACAACATTCTGCCATGCTGTACTGTTCGTGCGTGTTCGATGAAGACGAAGGGGGCTACTGATGGCCGCACTGACCACGGTAAGTACCTCCGACATCGCCCGTATCGCGGACGTCGGCCGCGCGACTGTGACTAACTGGCGGCGCCGCCACTCCGATTTCCCCGCTCCCACGGGCGGTACGGAATCACGCCCCACGTTCACGCTGGAGGATGTGGAGGGGTGGCTGGCCGAGCATGGCCGCCTCCCGCAGTTCACCGAGCAGCAGCAGTTGTGGCGTGAGCTGCTGCGAGAGGCCGAGGGGTCGGGGCTGACTGAAGCGATGGCCCGGGCCGCGCTCTTCCTCGCCTTCCTGGAACGTGAAAGTCACACCTCACGGGAGACGCGTTACGTTCACTACGCCGAAGGGCCGGACCTGGACGACGAGGGTCTCGGTGACGGCATGCTCGACGAGATCGGCAGAGCACTTCAGGACATGCCTGAGCCGCTCGCCCTACTGCGTTCCGCGTCGCTGATGCGTGAGCTTGCGGCTGCCGCGACACGGCAGACGCCGGACGAGGTCCTGTCGGACCTGCTCGACCGCTACGCGAGCGAGTCGCGAAGGCGCGGGCCGGGGACCCCGGCGGCGGTGGCCCACTTCATGGCGACACTGGCCAAGGCCGCGTCGTCGGACGACGCGCTGAGCGCCGTACTCGACCCGGCATGCGGGACGGGGGACCTGCTGGAGGCGGCCCGGATCCAGGGGGCCACGCAGCTTGATGGCCAGGACCGGGAGCTGCATTTGGCCCAGCTGGCCGCGTCCCGGCTCTCCCTCCGGCTGGACGGGAAGGGGCCCTGCTCTGTCGACGCCGAGGACGCTCTCGCCCGATCCCGGCATACGGGTGGGGAGTTCGACGCGGTCCTGTGCAATCCCCCGTACAACGAACGTAACTGGGGCGCGGACGAGTTGGCGTACGACTCCCGCTGGGTGTACGGCCTGCCGTCCCGGTCCGAGTCCGAACTCGCCTGGGTGCAGCACTGCCTGTCGCGGGTGCGGCCGGGTGGTGTGGTGGTCATGCTGTTGCCGCCGTCCGTCGCCTCCCGGAGTTCGGGACGGCGGATCCGGGCGGCGCTCGTACGGCATGGCGCGCTGTGCGCTGTGCTGGCGCTGCCTGCCGGAGCCGCTCCGCCGGCGCACATCGGGCTTCATCTGTGGGTGCTGCGAAGGCCGAGAGGGGGCAACGGCGCAGAGGGCAGCCATGTGTTGTTCATGAACTGCAAGTCGTTGCCGGGCATGAACAGCCGTGGCGGGCGCCCCTCCGTCACCTACCGAGAGCTGCTTACAGAGCCTGAGAAGTGCCCTGCCATGCCAGGCGTGTACCGTGCCGTTCCGATCACGGATCTGCTCGACGACACAGTCGACCTCACACCCGCGCCACGACTCGCGGGGGAGCGCGACCTGCCGCCGGTAGCCGACCTCCGCCGTACCCTGAGCGGCCGTCGAGACAGCCTCGGCTCCGTGTTGTCGCAGGCATCGGCACTCGTCCCGAGCGACGATTGGGGAGTCTCCCGGACGGGCGGGCCATGGACGATAGCCCCGCTCGCCGATCTGATTCGTACGGGGGCGCTGACTCTGCTTAGGCCCAAGGCGACGGGCGCC
This sequence comes from Streptomyces sp. NPDC048142, assembly GCF_043202835.1. Taxonomy (NCBI): domain Bacteria; kingdom Bacillati; phylum Actinomycetota; class Actinomycetes; order Kitasatosporales; family Streptomycetaceae; genus Streptomyces; species Streptomyces sp. NPDC048142. Next base: position 12,521 of record NZ_JBIDBC010000011.1, on the reverse strand, counting down.
AACGGGGATTTGGGTGGCGACGATCCGGTCCTTACGGCTGCGGATGTGAGCGAGGGGCGCTCCCCGTCCGGGCGCGGTCCGGCAGGAGACGAGGACACGGTGCGGATCAGGGCCGGAGACGTGATCATCCCCGGGACCCTGCTATCCGCGGACAGGACTGCTGCGCGGGTTGCGGACGATACCGACGCGGGGGCGCTGCTCGGCAGGAACCTGCACCTGCTGCGCCCGGACGAGGCGCGGCTCGACCCGTGGTTCCTGGCCGGCTTCCTCGCCGACCCGGCCAATGTGCAGCGGGCGAGCCAGGGGACGTCGATCGTTCGGGTGGACCCGCGCAGGCTCCAAGTTCCCTTGCTGCCGCTTGAGGAGCAGCAGACGTACGGGGCGGCGTTCCGGCGGCTGCACACCTTTACGACGGCTCTGCGCCGGGCTGCGCTCCACGGTGAGGAGACGGCCGGGAAGTTGCGGGCCGCGCTCACAGCAGGCGCTTTGCGGCCACCGCCACCGGCCTGAACCCATGCGGGCCTCCCCGGACACACGACACACTGACCGCGTACGTATCGCACTGAAGTAATCGCCGCCCCGGCGGCCCGGAAGGACAACGGTGGAGCAGGACCACAGCAGGCACTCGGAGATGATCAACTTCATCTGGAAAGTCGCCGACTTGCTGCGCGGCGACTTCCGGGCGCATGACTACGGGAAGATCATTCTTCCGTTCACGGTGCTGCGGCGTCTGGACTGTGTGCTGGAGCCGACGAAGGTCGAAGTGCTCGCGGAAGTTGCGGAGATGGAAGAGCGAGGTCGACCGCTGGCCTACCGGGAGATGAAGCTCCGTGAGGTCGCGAGGCACGGGTTCTACAACACCAGCGAACTCACCTTCAAGCTGATCGCTAAGGATCATTCACAGGCGCAGACGCTGCTGAAGTCGTACTACGGCGCCTTCTCCGAAAACGCCCGGAAGATCCTCGACCGCTACAACTTCGAGAAGCACATCGCCGATCTGCAGGAGAAGGGGCTGCTCTACCAGGTGGTCGGCGAATTCGCCAAGATCGATCTGCGGCTACCGAAGGGGCCGGACGACAAGGACGGCATCGACAACCATCAGATGGGCTACATCTTCGAGGAGCTCATCCGGAAGTTTTCCGAAGACAACCCCGCAGGTGAGCACTTTACACCGCGCGAGGTGGTAAGGCTGATGGTGAACCTGCTGCTGGCCCCGGACGAAGGGGAGGGCAAGACCAGGACGGTCCTCGACCCAGCCTGCGGGACGGGCGGCATCCTCAGCGAGACCGAGGAGCACATCAAGCGCAAGGCTCCGCAAACGACTGTCGGGCTGTACGGGCAGGAGCTGAACCCCGAGTCGCACGCGATCTGCCAGTCCGACCTGCTGATCAAGGGGCAGGAACCGGACAACATCAAGTACGGGAACTCCTTCACCCAGGATGGCCACAAGGAGCAGAAGTTCGACTATCTGGTCGCGAACCCGCCCTTCGGAGTGGAGTGGAAGAAGGTCAAGCAGGATGTGGAGCGGTTCGCCAGAAACGGGGATCGTTTCCACGCGGGACTGCCGAGGATCAGTGACGGTTCCTTCCTCTTCCTCCAGCACATGATCTCGAAGATGAAGTCGGCGCGTCCTGACGGGAAGGGCGGCTTCGAGGGCGGAAGCCGTATCGCGATCGTCTTCAACGGGTCGCCGCTGTTCAGCGGTGGGGCGGGCTCCGGTGAGTCCGACATCCGGCGGTGGATCCTGGAGGAAGAGGACCTGCTGGAGGCCATCGTGGCTCTGCCGGACCAGCTCTTCTACAACACGGGAATCTCCACCTACTTCTGGATCCTGTCGAACCGGAAGCACCAGGGCCTCAAGGACAAGGTCATCTTGCTGGATGCGCGAGGCCAGTGGACGAAGATGCGGAAATCGCTGGGCGACAAGCGAAAAGTCATCTCCGATTCCCAGATCGCAGCGGTGACGGACATGTACATGGAGGCGGTGGCTGCGGCGGCTGATCCTGAACAGTCGCCGCCGGAGAACGTGAAGATTCTCGAAACGAAGGAGTTCGGTTACCAGCGCATCACCGTGGAAAGGCCGTTGAAGTTGCGCTTCGAGGTCACGGAAGAGACGCTGACCGCTCTCCGGGCTTCGGCTGCGATCGACAAGGCGGTTGATGCGGGTGCGTTCACGGATGCGCTGAAGTTGCTGGTGGGCGAGCGTTGGGCGACAAAGGCGGAGGCGTGGGACGCGATTCGTCAGGCGATGGTGCCGGCGGGCTTGATGATGCCGACGGGCAAGCCCTTCCAGAAGGCGCTACGGGATGTGGTGGGGGTGCGCGATCCCGAGGGCGAGGAGCAGTACCTCAAAAAGGGCGACCCGCAACCGGAACCGGACCCCGACCTTCGTGACAACGAGAACGTGCCGCTGGAGGAGGACATCGACGCGTATATGAAGCGCGAGGTTTTGCCGCACGTGCCGGACGCGTGGGTGGACCACACGAAGACGAAGATCGGTTACGAGATTCCGTTCACGCGGAAGTTCTATGTCTATGAGCCTCCGAGGCCGTTGGAGACGATCGACGCGGAGTTGACATCGCTGGAGACCGAGATTCAGCGGTTGCTCGGGGAGGTGACGAAGTGACCGAGGTACTTGGAACTGCGCTGCCGGAGGGCTGGACCGCTTCCCGCCTGAAGCGCGTCACGTCCCTGCTGAACCGGGGGTCCGCTCCGGACTACGTTGACCACGGCCCTGTGCGCGCCATCAGTCAGGCGGCTAATCAGCCTGGGGGACTGGACTGGGCGCGTACCCGGTTTCACGATGCGACTGGGGATCCCCGCAGACTTAAGGGCTACTTGTTGCTGGAGGATATCCTCATCAATTCAACCGGGACCGGAACCCTCGGGCGAATCGGCTACTTCCAAGGGGGGCCGGATGGGATCCCCTGCATGGCGGACACTCATGTGACCGTGGCGCGGGCGATTCCATCTGAAGTGGACTCCCGGTTCCTTTACTATTGGCTCACTTCGATTCCTTTTCAGGAATATATCTATGCGGCATTGGTAGTGGGGGCGACGAACCAGATCGAGTTGAATCGAGACCGGCTCGGTGATGCGCCCGTGCCGATTCCACCTGCTGAAGAACAGCGAAAAATCTCCAGCTTCCTTGACGCGGAGATTGATCGCATAGACGATGTGATCATTGAGCGGACCCGCCAACTTGCACTCCTCAGCGAGCGTGAGCTTGCCTCGGTTGTCCATGCGGTTCGCGGGGCTAGTCAGCCGGGAGAGCGAAAGGAGAGTGGTCTCGCCTGGATGGGGTCGGTTCCCGAGGTTTGGGCAGTTGCCGCAGTTTCGCACCACTACGAGGTGCTCCTGGGGAAAATGCTGAACCAGGAGAGAGTGGAGGGGGACCATCTGCGGCCCTACCTACGGAATACGAACGTTCAGTGGGGCAGCATTGAAACCCATGACTTGCTGCAGATGAATTTTCCTCCTGGCGAAAGATCTCGCTATGAGGTGCGCGTTGGGGATCTTCTGATCTGTGAGGGGGGAGAGCCAGGACGTTCCGCTATTTGGCAGGGCGAGGTAGAAGAGATCTTCTACCAGAAGGCCTTGCATCGGGCGCGTCCGAGGAGCGAAAGTTCAGTTCGCTGGCTCTACTACTGCATGCGGGCGGCTACCGCACTCAATGTGTTTGCGGTGGAAGGAAACACCACCACTATTTCCCACCTCACCGGAGAACAGCTGCGCGTCCTTCGCTTCCCGTTCCCGCCTCGCGAGGTTCAAGATCGAATCACCTCCGAACTGGATGAAAAGGTTAGATTGCTGCGTGACCTTGCGAGCAGGGTGAGAGAGCAGCTAGTCCTGCTCGCCGAGCGTCGCCGTACGCTAATCACGGCCGCAGTGACCGGCCAAATCGACGTAACAACCGCACGGGGGGTGCGAGTTCCGTGATTCACAGCAATCCGTTCAGCAATAAAGGCCCGAAGGGACCCCAGCACAAGGTCCACCACGAAGAGGCGTTCCGCGTCGCGATCATCAACCAGCTCCTTGCCCACGGCTGGAAGATGGGCCTCAGCTCCGACTACCGCCGCGACCTCGCCCTCGACACCGCACTGGTCTTCGCCTTCATCGGCGCCACCCAGAACAAGGCATGGCTGAACTACGCCGGCTACTACGACAACGACCCCGACACCACCCAGCGCGCGTTCGCCGAGCACCTCGCCAAGTGGATCGACAAGCGGGGCACCCTCCAGACCCTCCGCCAAGGGGTCAAGGCGCACGGCATCCACTTCGACCTCGCCTACTTCAAGCCGTCACAGACGATCGACCCCGGCGCCCTCACCTTGTACAGCAAGAACCGGCTCACCGTAGTCCGTGATCTCGTCTACGCCACCCGCCGTGTGCCGGACGGCGCGACCAGCAACGACGAGGGCAACAAGCCCGACCTCACTCTCTTCGTCAACGGCATCCCCGTTGCCACCGCAGAGTTGAAGAACCCGCTCACCGGCACCGGTACAGCCGAGGCCATGCACCAGTACCGGACCACCCGGGACCACCGGGAACCGCTCTTCGCCAAGCGCGCCCTCGCGCACTTCGCGGTCGACCCGGACGCTGTCTTCCTCACCACCCAGTTGAAGGGTAGGGACACCGTCTTTCTGCCTTTCAATACCGGTTCCGACGGCCCCGGAAACCGTGGCGGTGCCGGAAATCCGGCGATCCCCGACGCGGCTCCCGCCGGCACGTACCGGACCTCGTACCTCTGGGAACAGATCTGGCACCCGGACACCTGGCTGGATCTTCTGGAGCGATACGTTCACCAGAGCACGGAGAAGAAGGATGACGGCAGCACCGGCAAGAAGCTGATCTTTCCGCGCTTCCACCAGTGGCACGCCGTGAGGGAGTTGACTGCGCACGCCGCGCGGCACGGGGCGGGGCACAACTACCTGGTCATGCACTCCGCGGGGTCCGGCAAGTCGAACACCATCGCCTGGCTCGCCCACCGGCTCTCCGACCTGCACGATGCACGACACGAGTCGGTTTTCGACAAGGTACTGGTGATCACGGACCGTACGGTCCTGGACGATCAGCTGCAGGAAACCATAGGTGACTTCCAGCAGACCAATGGCCTGGTCCTCGGCATTGGCGGCAAGGGCGGCTCGAAGTCGTCGCAGCTGGCGGATGCGCTCGCGCAGGAAACGGCGAAGATCCTCATCGTCACCCTCCAGACCTTCCCCGCGCTGCTCGCCTACCTGCGCAAGTCGCCCGTCGAGATACGCGGCAGTCGCTTTGCGATCGTCGTCGACGAAGCGCACTCATCCCAGTCGGGCGAAGCCGCCACCGACGTCAAGAAGGCCCTGCGCGATCTCGGCCTCGACGCCGACGACGAAGAGACCGGAGCCACGGAGGCCGAGGCGGAAGCGTCGGAGCCCACCACCGACGAGCGTCTCGCCGCGTCCGCCCGTGCCCGTGGCCAGAGCGCGAACCTCTCCTACTTCGCCTTCACCGCCACCCCCAAGCACAAGACGCTGAAGCTCTTCGGCACCAAGAACCCGCTCACCGGCCTTTATGAGCCCTTCCACACCTATTCGATGCGGCAGGCGATCGAAGAGAAGTTCATCCTTGACCCGCTGTGCCAGTACGTGAGGTACGAGACGTACTGGCAGATGGTCAACGAGGACCCGCACGAGGCGGACCGCGAGGTCGACAAGAAGAAGGCCAACGCACTGCTCGCCTTGACCGCGCACGGTCACACCGAGACCGCCGTGCAGCGGGCCAGGGTGATCGCGGAGCACTTCATGGCCCACACCCGCAGGCGGCTGGGAGGGCGGGCCAAGGCCATGGTGGTGTGCCGTTCGCGGTACGGCGCGCTCCAGCTGTACCGGCAGATCGTCAAGTACTTCGACGACAACGGCTATCCGAACCCCGGGGTGCTGGTCGCCTTCTCCGGCTCTCTCAAGGAGGGAGAGGAGGAGGTCACCGAGGCGAAGCTCAACGGCTTCTCGGAGGGCGAGCTACGCAAGAGGTTCGCGTACACCGCGGCCGACGACAAGAAGGGCACGTCAGCCAGGAGCCGGCGCGAGTACCGGATCCTGGTGGTCGCGGACAAGTACCAGACGGGCTTCGACCAGCCGCTGCTGACCACGATGTACGTCGACAAGAAGCTGAAGGGTGTCGCCGCTGTGCAGACGCTCTCCCGCCTTAACCGCACGCATCCTCTCAAGGACCAGCAGGATCTTTGCGTCCTGGACTTCGCAAATGACGCGCACGACATCCAGAGCGAGTTCCGGCCGTTCTTCGAAGAAGCCCAGACCATGCCCACCGACCCCAATCTGATCTATGACGCGCAGCATCAAGTCATGGATCCGCCGATCCTGCTCGTCGACGAGATGCAGTCGTTCGTTGCGGCGTACCTCAGGGCACAGGACGCGGCGGCCGGGGACGGCACCCGCTGGGAGAAGCTGCACGCGGAGCTCTACCGGCACACCGACCCCGCCCGCGACAGGTTCATCGTGCTCAGGGAAAGTGAAGTGCCGGCCGAGCACGAAAGCGCCGAGCAGTTCCGGGCCGACCTCGCCGACTATGTGCGCAAGTACAGCTTCCTTGCGCAGATCGTGCCGTACATCGACATCGATCTGGAGCGCCTGCACCTCTTCGGGCAGCATCTGCTGCGCAGGCTGCCCCCGCGCGAGGGAGGTGGGGTGGATATCGGAGAAACCCGGCTTGAGGCCGTGCGCCTGGAGAAGGTTGGGGAGGTCAACGTGAGCCTGACTGCCGAGGGCGCGGTCGAACTGAAGGGCTTCGGCAGTGGTGCCGGCGGGGCGGCTGAACCCGACAAATCGCCGCTGGCCAAGGTGATCGACCAATTCAACGAGCGGTTCGGTACGGACTTCACCGAGGACGACTTCATCGTGCCGCTGCGGGCGGTGATGGCCGACGAGAAGGTGCGGCGGTCCGCCTCGCAGGACGACGAGGACGGATTCAAACACGTCATCGACCCGGTGCTGGACGCCGAGATGATGAAGCATATCGACTCCGTTCGTGAGTTGGGGGACCACTACTTCCACGACGACCGCGATCACCGGGAGTCGATCAAGCGTGACCTGCGGCGGCACGCCTTCCGCATGCTGCGCCGCGAACTGGGGATGGACGACGCGGCCTGAACCCGCCGCGGGCAGCGCGGACCGTCCACGGCAACTCCCCGTAACCGTGGACGGTTTACGGCGACACGCGCCACACTGGGCACACATGATCACGGGGCACGGGGAGGACAGCGCAGGTGGCGCCAGAAGTACGAGTCATCGCCGAACGCTATGAGCTGCGGACCAGGATCAGCACCGGAGGTATGGGACAGGTCTGGCTTGGCTACGACCCGATTCTGAACCGGGACGTAGCGGTCAAACTCATCCGCCGGGACCTGACCACGCCGGGCCCGGACGCGGAAGAGCTGGCCGAGCGCTTCAAGCGGGAAGCCCGGGTTACAGCCAAGTTCGACCACCCAGGGGTGCCCGCCGTCCATGACGCGGTGCTCGACCGGGCGGCGGACGGCGTCTACATGGTGATGCAGCTGGTGCGTGGCGCCCTGCTCACCGACATCCTCGCCAGGCCCGGTGTGCTGCCGGTCCCCTGGGCGGTTTCCGTCGCCGCGCAGGTCTGCTCGGTGCTCTCGTACGCTCACGCTGTGCCCGTCGTTCACCGCGACTTGAAGCCGGACAACATCATGGTCGCCGGGGATGGCACCGTGAAGGTTCTCGACTTCGGAGTCGCCGCAGTACTCGGAACCGATGTCACCAAGCTGACGTCCACCGGGCACATCATCGGCACCCGCCGCTACATGTCGCCCGAGCAGATCCAAGCGGCCGCGGTCAGTCCGCGCAGTGATCTCTATGCGCTGGGCTGCATCCTTCATGAACTGCTCGCCGGGAAACCGCCGTTCACGGCCGAGGCAGAGTTCCAGTTGATGGAGGACCACATGTACCGGGCGCCGGCGCCGCTATGCGGGCTGCGCGCTGAGGTGGACCCGGCACTGGAGCGGCTGGTTCTGGATCTGCTGGCCAAGGTGCCCCATCAGCGGCCTGACTCAGCCCAGGATGTCTACGACCGTCTGGTGCCTTTTCTCCCCGCACCCGACTCCGAGCGGACCACCGAGCAGCGGGGGCAGGGTGTTACTGACCCCACGGGCCCTTACCGCCGTCCGCTCGCGCCCCGTCCCCGCCCGGCCGAGAAGGCCGTGTACACGCCGACCGCTGTGGACTCGCCACTGCGGTCGGCCGCCCCTGCTGTACCGGATGAGGAACTGCAGCAGGCCCGCGGGCACGCAGCGGCGCTCGTCGAGGAGGAGCGGTTCTCCCAGGCATCCGGAATGCTGGAGGACGTCCTGGCCCGCGCTGCTGCGGTGCGTAGCGCTTCCGAACCGCTTATGGTCGGCCTCCGTCTTGTCCACGCGCTCGCGCTCTTTTGTGACGATGACTACGGACGAGCACTGCCGGAGTACGAGGCACTCGTTGAAGTATTGGAAGCCGCAGGTCCCAACCGTGGCGAGGATGCCCTTTACTGCCGCAGGCAGGCCGCCTTCTGCCGGATGGAGCTTGGCGACAGCGAAGGTGCGCTGGCCGAGTTCGAGGCCGTACTGGGACAGATGAGGCAGGGGCTGCCGGACAGCGACATGGATGTCCTTGAGGTGCGCAGGCATGTCGGCCTGCTGCTTCAGGCGGTCGACCGGCTCCGGGAGGCGGTCGAGGTGTTGATGCCGCTGTACCGGGACCTAATGGCCGAGTACGGACCGGACGCCCCGGAGACCGCCCAGGTGCGGGATGCACTCGTGCGTATCCGGCTGCGGACCTCGCGCACAACCGGCTCCGGCAGGGCCGTCACACGCAGAAATTGACCGAAGGAGCTTCTCGCATGGCACAGCTGGCTCTCTCGGTCCGGTTTCTTGATGAATTCGGGAAGCTCGACTCCAAGGCGCGGTCCGGGGCCGTGAAGACGGCTCTGAAGTTCCAGCAGCTCACGCTCAAACAGCTCTGGTCGGACGCCGGACTCGATTTCAAGCAGCCCAAGGGGGCCAGGGACAAGCATATTTACACCTGCCGTATCGACAGGTTCTACCGGGGAGTCGTACTCGCGCCGGGCACCGGCGAGGACTTTCTGCTGCTGCGTGTGATGGCGCACGACGACGCTTACGCCTGGGCTTCCAAGCAGGTGCCGAGCGTAAACGCGGTGACCCATGGACTGGAGATCCGTGACGTCGTCACAGTGGAGCAGCTGGTGCCGGCATGGGAGGCGGAGGCGGCCACCGCCGCGGCGGAACCTCTCTTCGCTCGTCACCCGGACGGAGATCTTCGTGGTCTGGGTATCGAGGATGATGTGCTGCGCGCGGCACGTTCTCTGACCTCTAAGAAGCAGCTCGATGCATTCGCTCCGTTGATGCCGGAGGATCAGTGGCAGGTGCTGCAGTTCCTCGCCGAGGGACTGAGCGTGCAGACGGTATGGGGTGAGCTGGTCGCCTTCCGTGCCCGGAACGGCGCGCTTACGGTGGACCGTACAGACCTGTCCAGCGCGATGCGGAACACCCCATCGCGTATTGCCCTGGTGACTGGCCCGGGAGAACTGTCCGACATCCTCGACAAGCCGTTCGCCGCGTGGAGGATCTTCCTGCATCCGGCTCAGCGGTATATGGCGTACCGGCCCAGCTACTCGGGTCCTGCCCAAGTGACCGGTGGACCGGGCACGGGGAAAACTGTGGTGGCACTTCATCGGGTCAAGCACCTCCTGGAGCATCTACGGACCGGCGAGCGCATCCTGCTCACCACGTACACCGGGGCGCTCACATCGGCTCTTCGCGAGGGGCTGGCCCTGCTGATTGAGGACGAGGAGCTGCGTGGTCGGGTGGACGTGTCGACGGTCAACGCCCTGGCACGAGAAATTGTTGAACCACATGACACCGTCCGGCGTTCTTACCTCGACGGGGCGCAGGAGATTGCTCTCTGGGGAGAGATCGGCGACCAGCTGGGTTTGCCGTGGAACGGCCAGTTCCTGGCCCAGGAGTACAAGCATGTCATCTTGGCGCAGGGTCTGCGCTCGCTCGACGCCTACCGTGAGGCGTCCAGAAGCGGTCGGGGCTCCCGGCTCGCCTCCGCTCGACGGCACGAGGTCTGGCAGGCGGTGGAGGCGTTCCAGGTTGCGCTCGACAAGCGCTCCGCGCGTACGCATCTGGGTGTGTGCGATGAAGCGGCGTTGCGGGTCACCGCATCCGGCGTGCCGCCCTACCGGCATGTGGTTGTTGACGAGGCACAGGACCTGCACCCCGCCCAGTGGAGGCTACTGCGGGCCGTGGCGCCCCATCGCCCTGACGACTTGTTCATTGCTGGCGACCCGCATCAGCGCATCTACGACTCGAAGGTATCTCTGAGATCGTTGGGGGTCGCCGTGACCGGACGTTCCACCCGGCTGCACAAGAACTACCGCAGCACGCAGGAAATTCTCGCTTGGGCGGTGGCGTTGCTGGACGGTCGGCCTGTGGAGCAGTTGGAGAACGGGAGTGCGGACACGCTGGCAGGTTTCCGGTCCTCGCTCCGCGGCGCCCGCCCGACCGTGTGTGCCACGGATGATCCGGATGCGGAACTGGCCGAGCTGGTGGCGCGCATCCGAGAGTGGGCCGACAGCGGAGTTGAGTTCTCTGATATCGCGGTGGCTGCCCGGTTCAACAAGATCGTGTACCGCGTGGCGCAGCGGTTGCGGGACGAGGGAATCCCTGCGGTCCGGCTACGGCAAGATGGAAGCGCAGACGCTGAGGGCGTCAGGGTCGCAACCATGCATTCTCTCAAAGGGTTGGAGTTCAGGTGTGTGGCGGTCGTTGGGGTGCGTGAAGGGACGGTTCCGTACCCAGGAGCCATCACGCCAATGGAACTTGACCCCATCCAGCACCACACGGATCTGACAGCGGAGCGTTGTCTGCTCTTCGTAGCCTGTACGCGCGCACGCGACCGACTGCACGTGTCGTGGAGCGGTCCAGCAAGTCGCTTTCTCGCTGAAGTGGGAGCGGCATAGGAGTCTCCTCGTGTGCGCCGCACTGGCAATCCAGCTTGAGGCTAGGGCCCGGCGCCCAGCCGTCGGGGGAATCTTACGGTCACGAGAGCACGGTTGCTTCGTCCGCGCATCAAGCGTCACTTTCGCTGAAAGGGCGGTTTGGCGTCGTGCATCTTGTCTGGTTACGAAGTGATGGAAACGCTTTAGGTCGGAGGGCCAGGCTGATCGGGGTGTTGGGTGGCGAGCGTCTTTCAGAGGTGCAAGCGGGACGCCCGAGATCGGCACTACCCGTGTGAGCGTCCAAGGTGCGGTCACGCGTGGACCGTGCGGTATCGGGAGCCAGGCGGTAGAAGTGGGCGGCAGCGGGAGAAGCCGTTTCTGCGGAGATCGGCCTCGACGGTGCGGACTCCTTCTCCACTGGTGTGGAGAAGGACAAGAAGGCTCATGTCTTTGTGGCTCCTGCGCGCGGTGCCATGGCGTTGTCGGTCTGGGCTGAGGATTGGCTTGAGCGACGAGTCATCGGTGAAGCGACCCGTCGCAACTACGAGGGGTTCGTTCGTAACCATCTCGTGCCGCACCTGGGTATTAAGCCCCTGGCTGGGCTGGCGCGCCGGGATTTTGAGAAGTTCGTCAAGGACATCTACCGAGGCGGTGCAGGGCTGGCTGCATCGACAGTGAACGACCGCATGGTGATGGTGGCCGCCATCATGGAGGCGGCCGTCGTGGACAAGCGCATCACGGAGAACCCGGCCCGGGGCATCCAGGTCTCCCGCAGGGACGCGCTGGCGGTGGACGAGGACGAAGTTCCGACGTCAGCCGAGGTCGATCTGATCGCTGCGTACATCGCGCCGCGCTTCCGCCTCACCGTCTACCTTCAGTCCGGCACAGGCCAGCGTCCTAGCGAAGCCCTGGCCTTCTCCACCGAGTGCAGGCGGCCTGGCTACGTCAGGATTCGATGGCAGGTCAGTGCCAAGGCGCACCGTGAGGACTGCCCGAGACCCTTCGTGCCGCTCAAGCATCGGCTGGAGAAGGAGTGCCGAGACGTCCCAACCGCCATGTTCGTTGAGGAGGAGATCGACGCGCACCTCCTGAAGTGGAAGCCGGTGCCCGTCGTCTTCACTGGTCAGAAGGGGAAACGGATTCGGCTTGAGACCTTCTTTGCTCCACGTCAGCCTGGCGCTGGCGTGATGCCGTCCATCGCGTCCTACGGCTACCAGTTCAAAAAGGCATGCCTCTCGGCCGGCCTTGTCGATCTGGACGGCAATGCCAAGTACACGCCCCGGAGCCTGCGGCACTTCTTCGCCTCCACTGCTCTGGCTAACGGTGTGCCGATCCATGAGGTCTCGCGCTGGCTCGGGCACCGTTCGGTCAAGACAACGGTCGACATCTATGGGCATCTGCTGAGCTTGCTCTGCTTTGACGGACACCATTGGTGTGGTGGTCAGGCTGCGAGTACGGTCTCGTACTCGGCGGGGCTGAGGTAGCCGAGGCTGCTGTGCAGTCGATGC